>NZ_JAOZYC010000088.1:0-140997 GCF_035798155.1 Streptomyces endophyticus
TGGCAACCGACGACAACGCGGCAGATGCGCGTGCCAGGGCCCGCGACTCCGGCAAGATCCGTCAGAAGGGCCCTAGCGATGTGCACGGGTGCGGGCAGCCTGCGGCCCGCACCCGCCGTGGCGGGCAGCGAGTGGCCCTTGCCTGCCGGCTCGCGCCGTGCGGGCCCGGCGGTCGCGCCAGCCACCTTCGATGCGGGGCACGGCTGCCAGACGCGGGCGGCTCCCGTGGTGCGCGGCCCAGCGCGCATGCTGCGCAGCTCGGCTCCCGTGATGCGCGGCTCAGCGCGCGTGACGCGCGGCCCAGCGCCCGTAATGCACGGCTCAGCGCGCCGGGAGGCAGCACCCGGGTTCCTCGCAGAGGTCACGCCGTCCTCCCCGTCGCCGCCGCCATCACGGACTCCTCGTTCGCCTCGGCGCGCGGCAGCTCCGCGGAGAGCCGTCCCTCGTGCATCACGAGCACCCGGTCGGCCATGCCGAGGATCTCGGGCAGGTCGGAGGAGACCATCAGGACGGCGACGCCGTCGGCCGCGAGCGAGGACAGCAGGCGGTGCACCTCGGCCTTGGTGCCGACGTCGATGCCGCGCGTGGGCTCGTCGACGATGAGCACCTGCGGGCCGGTGGCGAGCCACTTGGCGAGGACGACCTTCTGCTGGTTGCCGCCGGAGAGCGTGCCGACGACATCGGCGAGCCGGGCGTATTTGACCTGTAGCTTCACCGACCAGTCGAGGGACCGGCTGCGCTCCGCCTTGCGGTTCATGAGGCCCGCGCGGGAGGTGTCGGCGAAGCCGGTGAGGCCGATGTTGCGCTCGATGGACATGTCCATCACGAGGCCCTGGGCCCGCCGGTCCTCGGGGACGAGCGCGAGGCCCGCGTGCATCGCGAGGCTCGGCGCGCCGGGCTTGAGCTTCTGGCCGAGCACCTCGACCTCGCCGCCGTCGAAGCGGTCGACGCCGAACACGGCGCGGGCCACCTCGCTGCGGCCCGCGCCGACGAGCCCGGCGAGGCCGACGATCTCGCCGCGCCGCACCTCGAAGGACACGTCGGTGAACACACCTTCGCGGGTCAACCGGCTGACCTTGAGGGCGACTTCGCCGAGTTCGGTGTCCTGCTTGGGGTACAGCTCGTCGAGGTCGCGGCCGACCATGCGGCGCACGAGGTCGTCCTCGGTGAGCCCGTCGACCGGCTCGCTCGCCACCCACGCGCCGTCGCGCAGTGTCGTCACCCGCTGGCACAGCTCGAAGATCTCCTCCAGGCGGTGCGAGATGAACAGCACGGCGGCGCCCTGCTCGCGCAGCGTGCGGACGACGCCGAACAGGCGGGCCACCTCGCTGCCGGTGAGCGCGGCGGTCGGCTCGTCCATGATCAGCACGCGGGCGTCGAAGGACAGCGCTTTGGCGATCTCGACGAGTTGCTGGTCGGCGATGGACAGTCCGCGGGCCGGCTGGTCCGGGTCGAGCTCCACGCCGAGCCGCTTGAACAGGGCGGCGGTGGCCTCCTTGACCGTGGTGTGGTCCACGCGGCCGAAGGAGCGGCGCGGCTGGCGGCCCATGAAGATGTTCTCGGCGATGGACAGGTCGGGGAAGAGCGTCGGCTCCTGGTAGATGACGGCGACACCGGCGTCGCGGGCGTCGGCGGGGCCGTGGAACTCGACCGGGGAGCCGTCGAGCAGAACCGTCCCGGTGTCCGGGCGGTGCACCCCGGCGAGGGCCTTGATGAGCGTCGACTTTCCCGCGCCGTTCTCACCGGCGAGGGCGTGCGCCTCGCCGGCACGCAGGCTCAGTGACACACCGCGCAGGGCGCGCACGGCACCGAAGGACTTGCTCACCCCCTCCAGGGCGAGCACCGGAGTCGTCTCCGGTTCAGGTGGCGTCATGACAGGTCTCCAGGGGTCGAAGGTCACCCGACGTGAAATGTTTCAGTGAAACGTTCCGGAAGCTAGCCACGCCCCGGCGCCTCGGTCAAGGGGTCTGGGCGGCCCGAATACGTCGACGTACGAAACGATTCCGTAACGCACAAGAGTCGTCACGCACCCCCTTGACGCACCTCACGAGGGGGACTAGCTTCGCTGCATAATGAATCGATTCACAGACGATTCAGCTGTCGGCTCGCAGACCCGTGTACTCAGAGGTGGACATGCCTGACATCGCTGCCGTGAAGGCCGCACTCGCCAACCAGCGGATCGAGACGCCGTCCTGGGGCTACGGCAACTCCGGCACCCGGTTCAAGGTGTTCGCCCAGGCCGGTGTGCCGCGTACGCCCCGCGAGAAGCTCGACGACGCCGCGAAGGTGCACGAGTTCACCGGCATCGCCCCGAAGGTCGCGCTGCACATCCCGTGGGACAAGGTCGACGATTACGCGGCTCTCTCGGCGTACGCGAAGGAGCGCGGTGTCGAGCTCGGCACCATCAACTCCAACACCTTCCAGGACGACGACTACAAGTTCGGCAGTGTCTGCCACCCGGACCCGAAGGTCCGCCGCAAGGCGCTCGACCATCTCCTTGATTGCGTCGACATCATGGACGCCACGGGTTCCAGGGACCTGAAGATCTGGCTCGCCGACGGCACCAACTACCCGGGCCAGGACGACATCGTGGCCCGCCAGGACCGCCTCGCCGAGTCCCTCGCCGCCGTCTACGAGCGGCTCGGCGACGACCAGCGCCTGCTGCTTGAGTACAAGTTCTTCGAGCCGGCCTTCTACACGACGGACGTGCCGGACTGGGGCACCTCCTACATGCAGTGCCTCAAGCTCGGCGACAAGGCGCAGGTCGTGGTCGACACCGGCCACCACGCGCCGGGCACCAACATCGAGTTCATCGTGGCGCTGCTGCTGCGCGAGAAGAAGCTGGGCGGCTTCGACTTCAACTCCCGCTTCTACGCGGACGACGACCTGATGGTGGGCGCCGCCGACCCGTTCCAGCTCTTCCGCATCCTGCACGAGGTCGCGAAGAACGGCGGCTTCGACCCCGAGACCAACGTGGCGTTCATGCTCGACCAGTGCCACAACATCGAGGCGAAGATCCCGGCGGTCATCCGCTCCGTGATGAACGTGCAGGAGGCCACCGCGAAGGCGCTGCTCGTGGACCGCGAGGCGCTGAGTGCCGCGCAGGCGACGGGCGACGTCCTGACCGCGAACGCCGTGATCATGGACGCGTACAACACCGACGTGCGGCCGCTGCTGGCGGAGTGGCGCGAGGAGCAGGGACTCGCGGCGGACCCCGTCGCCGGGTACGCCGCCTCCGGGTGGCAGGAGCGGATCGTGGCCGAGCGGGTCGGTGGGGAGCAGGCGGGGTGGGGCGCGTAACCGTCTTCTCGTCGTTCGGCTCACTCAACTCCTCAGGTACTTAGGACCTTTCATGGCTACGCACCCCCAGGTCGCCGCCCTCATCGACCGCTCGAACCGGCTCGGCGCCGACCCCCGCAACACCAACTACGCCGGCGGGAACACCTCCGCCAAGGCCACCGAGACGGACCCGGTCACCGGCGGCGACGTCGAGCTGATGTGGGTCAAGGGCTCGGGCGGCGACCTGGGCACGCTCAAGGAGGCCGGGCTCGCCGTCCTGCGCGTGGACCGGCTCAAGGCGCTCACCGAGGTGTACCCGGGCGTGGAGCGCGAGGACGAGATGGTCGCCGCGTTCGACTACTGCCTGCACGGCAAGGGATGGCTCCCGGGGGGAGAAGGCACAGCGCCGTCCATCGACACGGCCATGCACGGCCTGGTGGACGCGGCGCACGTCGACCACCTGCACCCGGACTCCGGCATCGCGCTCGCCTGCGCCGCCGACGGGGAGAAGCTGACCGCCGAGTGCTTCGGCGCGAAGGTCGTGTGGGTGCCGTGGCGGCGCCCCGGCTTCCAGCTCGGCCTGGACATCGCCGCGATCAAGGCCGCCAACCCGGAGGCCATCGGCTGCATCCTCGGCGGCCACGGCATCACGGCCTGGGGTGACACGGCCGAGGAGTGCGAGGCCAACTCGCTGTACATGATCCGCACCGCGGAGACGTTCCTCGCCGAGCGCGGCAAGGCCGAGCCGTTCGGCCCGGTCGTCGACGGGTACGCGGCCCTGGGCGCGGCCGAGCGTCGGGCACGGGCCGCCGAACTGTCCCCGCTCATCCGGGGGTTGGCGTCCACGGACCGCCCGCAGGTCGGCCACTTCGACGACTCGGGCCCCGTCCTGGACTTCCTGGCGTCCGCCGAGCACCCGCGCCTCGCCGCGCTCGGCACCTCCTGCCCGGACCACTTCCTGCGTACGAAGGTCCGCCCGCTCGTCCTCGACCTGCCGCCCACCGCCGAACTCGACGCCGTGGCCGAGCGGTTGAGGGAGCTGCACGCCGACTACCGGACCGAGTACGCGGCGTACTACGAGCGGCACGCGAACCCCGACTCCCCCGCGATGCGCGGCGCGGACCCGGCGATCGTGCTCGTGCCCGGTGTCGGCATGTTCTCGTTCGGCAAGGACAAGCAGACGGCGCGGGTGGCCGGTGAGTTCTACCTCAACGCGATCAACGTGATGCGCGGCGCGGAAGCCGTCTCGACGTACGCGCCGATCGAGGAGTCGGAGAAGTTCCGCATCGAGTACTGGGCGCTGGAGGAGGCCAAGCTCCAGCGGATGCCGAGGCCGAAGCCGCTCGCCACGCGGGTGGCCCTGGTGACGGGCGCCGGCTCCGGCATCGGCAAGGCCATCGCGCACCGGCTCGTCGCCGAGGGCGCGTGCGTGGTCGTCGCCGACCTCAACGCGGACGGCGCGGCGGCGGTCGCCGAGGAGCTGGGCGGCCCGGACAAGGCGGTGGCCGTGACGGTCGACGTCACGTCGGAGGAGCAGATCGCGGACGCGTTCAAGGCCGCGGCGCTGGCCTTCGGCGGTGTCGACCTGGTCGTCAACAACGCGGGCATCTCCATCTCGAAGCCGCTCCTGGAGACCACGGCCAAGGACTGGGACCTCCAGCACGACATCATGGCGCGCGGTTCGTTCCTGGTCTCGCGCGAGGCGGCGCGGGTGATGCGGGTGCAGGACATGGGTGGCGACATCGTCTACATCGCCTCCAAGAACGCGGTGTTCGCCGGCCCGAACAATGTGGCGTACTCGGCGACGAAGGCGGACCAGGCCCACCAAGTGCGGTTGCTGGCGGCCGAGTTGGGTGGGGACGGGATCCGGGTCAACGGGGTCAACCCGGACGGCGTGGTGCGCGGGTCCGGGATCTTCGCCGGGGGCTGGGGGGCGAAGCGCGCCGCGGTGTACGGGGTGGAGGAGGAGAAGCTGGGCGAGTTCTACGCGCAGCGGACGCTGTTGAAGCGGGAGGTGCTGCCGGAGCATGTGGCCAACGCGGTCTTCGCGTTGACCGGGGGGGACCTTACGCATACGACCGGGTTGCACGTTCCGGTGGATGCGGGTGTGGCGGCGGCGTTCTTGCGCTGACCCGTCGTGGGCGCGCTCGACCGTCCCGGCGCGCCCACCCGCACGGGGCTCCGCCCCGGACCCCGCTGCTCAATCGCCGCAGGGGCTCCACATACCCACCCGCGGGACGGCGCACGCTCTCGCCGCCTTGGGCAGTCTGCCGCCTGGGGCGGCAGGGTGGGCAAGGCGGCACCCCGGTGCCGCGCACGAAGACGGACGGCGCCACCCCCACCGCGCACTGACAAAGGCCAACCCCATGCCCACCACCCCCTACGCCGCGATAGACCTGGGCGCCTCCAGCGGCCGGGTCATGACGGCCCATGTCACCCCGGACACCCTGGCCCTCACGGAGGCCCACCGGTTTCCGAACACGCCGGTCCGCACCCCCGACGGCCTGCACTGGGACATCCTCGGGCTGTACGCGGGGATCCTGGAGGGCCTCCGGAGGACCGGCCAGGTCCGCTCGATCGGCATCGACAGCTGGGCCGTGGACTACGGCCTGCTCGACGCGGACAACGTCCTCCTCGGCAACCCGTACCACTACCGGGACACCCGCACGGACCACGCCGCCGAGAAGCTGTGGGCGACCATCCCGCCGGAGGAGCTGTACGCGGCCACCGGCCTCCAGTACGTCCCGTTCAACACGATCTACCAGCTCACGGCCGCCCGCGACACGGTACAACTCGCCGCCGCCCGCCGCCTGTTGATGATCCCGGACCTCCTCACGTACTGGCTGACCGGCCGGCAGGGCACCGAGCTGACCAACGCCTCCACCACCCAGCTCATCGACCCCCGCACCGGCGACTGGGCCCACGACATCGCCGCCCGCGCCGGCATCGACGTGAAGCTCTTCGCCCCGATCCGCCGCCCCGGCGACCCCGCGGGCGAGCTCCTCCCCCACGTCCTCGACGAGGCGGGCCTCACCGGCCCCGTCCCGGTGACGACGGTCGCCTCGCACGACACCGCATCGGCCGTGGCCGCGGTCCCGGCGACCGAGGAGAACTTCGCGTACATCTGCACCGGCACCTGGTCCCTCGCCGGCCTCGAACTGGACGCGCCCGTCCTCACGGAGGAGAGCCGCGCCGCGAACTTCACGAACGAACTGGGCATCGACGGCACGGTCCGCTACCTCCGCAACATCATGGGCCTGTGGCTGCTCCAGGAGTGCCAACGCACCTGGAACCAGCCGGACTTGACCGCACTTCTCGACGAGGCCGCGAGGGCGACCCCGCTGCGCTCGGTCGTCGACGCGGGCGACCCCGCCTTCCTGCCGCCCGGCGGCATGCCGGACCGGATCGCCGCCGCCTGCCGCGCCACCGGCCAGCCGGAGCCCCGCACCCGCGCCGAGATCACCCGCTGCATCCTCGACTCGCTCGCCCTCGCCCACCGCCGCGCCATCGAGGACGCGGCCCGCCTCGCCGACCGCCCGGTCGACGTGGTGCACGTCGTCGGCGGCGGTGCCCGGGGCGCCCTGCTGTGCCAACTGACCGCCGACGCCTGCGGGCTGCCGGTCGTGGCGGGTCCCGCCGAGGGCGCCGCGCTGGGCAACGTACTCGTTCAGGCGCGGGCCGACGGGGTCATCGGCGACCGGGCCGCGATGCGCCGGCTCGTCGCGGACACCCAGCCGCTCGCGCGCTACGAGCCGAGCGGCGACCGGGCCACGTGGGACGCGGCAGCGGCACGCGTCCGCACCCCGTGACCAGCCCCCGTTCACGACGTACGCTGCACCCGTCCGATGATCACCCGTCACTCCTCACACATCACCCACAGCCCAGCCGCGCCACCCGAATCCGACCGACCGAAGGGGCCCCGATGCGTGTCGCGCTCTTCCTGACCTGTGTCAACGACACGCTGTACCCGGACACGGGCCGCGCCGTCGTCAAGCTCCTCAACAGACTCGGCGTGGAGGTCGACTTCCCCGCCGCGCAGACCTGTTGTGGTCAGCCGCACTACAACACCGGATACCGCCGCGAAGCCGAACCACTGGCCACCCACTACGCCGACACCTTCGGCCCCGGCCTCGCCTCGGGTGATTACGACGCAATCATCACGCCGTCCGGATCGTGCGCGGCGATGGTGCGCGAGCTGTACCCGCGGATGGGCGAACGGGCCCGTTCGGAGGGCCGCGGCGACACCCTCACCACGGCCCTCGCGCCGGTGGTCCCGAAGACGTACGAGCTGACCGAATTCCTGGTCGACGTGCTGAAGGTGACCGACGTCGGCGCCTACTACCCGCACACGGTGACCTACCACCCCACCTGTCACGGCCTGCGCTCGCTCGGACTCGGCGACCGGCCCACCCAACTGCTCAGCAAGGTCAAGGGACTTGAGCTGGCCGAGCTGCCGGGCGCGGCCGAGTGCTGCGGCTTCGGCGGCACCTTCGCAGTCAAGAACGCGGACGTCTCCGCGGCGATGGGCACCGACAAGGTCCGCAACGCCGAGTCGACGGGCGCGGAGGTGCTGTGCGCGGCCGACAACTCCTGCCTGATGCACATCGGCGGCACCATGTCCCGCCTGAAGGTCGGCATGCGCCCGGTGCACATCGCCGAGATCCTGGCCGCCACGGAAGAGGAGCCCCTGGTATGAGCGGCACTTTCGTCGGGATGCCGGCCTTCCCGAAGGCCGCGCACGACGCCGTACGCAACACCACCCTGCGCGCGAATCTGAAGCACGCCACGCACACCATCCGCGACAAGCGCGAGCGCGCCGTGGCCGAACTCGACGACTGGGCGCACCTGCGCCAGGCCGGCAAGGAGATCAAGGACCACACCCTCGCCCACCTGGAGCACTACCTCCTCCAGCTGGAGGAGTCGGTCACGGCCGCCGGTGGCACCGTGCACTGGGCACGCGACGCCGACGAGGCCAACCGCATCGTCACCGCGCTGGTCAAGGAGACCGGTGAGTCGGAGGTCGTCAAGGTCAAGTCGATGGCCACCCAGGAGATCGGCCTCAACGAACACCTCGCGACCGAGGGCATCAACGCCTACGAGACCGACCTCGCCGAACTCATCGTCCAGCTCGGCGACGACAAGCCCTCGCACATCCTGGTCCCCGCGATCCACCGCAACCGCGGCGAGATCCGCGACATCTTCACCCAGGAGATGGCCAGTTGGGGCCGCCCGGCCCCGGAGAACCTGACCGACACGCCCGCCGAGCTGGCCGAGGCGGCCCGCCTGCACCTGCGCGAGAAGTTCCTGCGCGCCAAGGTCGGCATCTCGGGCGCCAACTTCATGGTCGCCGAGACCGGCACCCTCGTCGTCGTCGAGTCCGAGGGCAACGGCCGGATGTGCCTGACGCTGCCCGAGACACTGATCTCGGTCGTCGGCATCGAAAAGATCGTGCCGACCTGGCAGGACCTGGAGGTGTTCCTCCAGACCCTGCCGCGCTCCTCGACGGCCGAGCGCATGAACCCCTACACCTCCACCTGGACGGGCACCACCGACTCCGACGGCCCGCGCTCCTTCCACCTGGTCCTGATCGACAACGGCCGCACCGACACCCTCGCCGACGAGGTCGGCCGCCAGGCCCTGCGCTGCATCCGCTGCTCCGCCTGCCTGAACGTCTGCCCCGTCTACGAGCGGGCCGGCGGCCACGCCTACGGCTCCGTCTACCCCGGCCCCATCGGCGCCATCCTCAGCCCCCAACTCCGCGGCACGCAAAGCGAGATCGACGCCTCGCTCCCGTACGCGTCCTCGCTGTGCGGGGCCTGCTACGAGGTGTGTCCCGTCGCCATCGACATCCCCGAGGTCCTCGTCCACCTGCGCGAACGCGTCGTGGCCGGCGGACCCGCCACCCGCAACGGCAACAAGGTCATGCTCCGCCCGGCCAAGGGCCACGCCGCCGAACGCGCCGCGATGCGCGCCGCCACCTGGGCCTTCACCCACCCGGCGGCCCTCGCCACCGGACAGCGCCTGGCCTCGCGCACGCGCCGCCTCCACCCCCGCACCCTCCCCGGCCCCGGCAAGGCCTGGACGGCCACCCGCGACCTGCCCACCCTGCCCGCGGAACCCTTCCGCGACTGGTGGAAGCGGACCAACGGCGGAAAGGACACCACCAAGTGAGCAGCAGAGACGTCATCCTGGGCCGGGTGCGCCGCGCCCTCGGCGGCCCCGTCGAGGCACCGGACTCGTACGCCACCGCCATCGACCGCGGCTACCTGCGCGAACACGGCACCCGCAGCACCGAGCAGACGGTGGAACTCCTCGCGGAGAACCTCGCCGACTACCGGGCCATCGTGCACCGAGCCACCAGCGAGGAGCTGCCGGCCACCATCGCGCGGCTCCTTGCCGGACACGGGTCGCGGACCGTGGCGGTGCCGCCCGAGCTTCCCGAAGCGTGGCTCGCGCACACCAAGACCGAGCGCGTGGCCGATGACCCGAAGCACACCCCCGCCGAACTCGACCAGGTCGACAGCGTCGTCACCGCCTGCGCCGTCGCCGTCGCCGAGACCGGCACCATCGTCCTCGACGGCTCCCCCAACCAGGGCCGCCGCCGCATCACCCTGGTGCCCGACCACCACATCTGCGTCGTCCGCGTCCCCGACCAGGTGGTCTCCTCCGTCCCGCAGGCCCTGGAACGCCTCGACCCCACCCGCCCCCTGACCTGGATCTCGGGCCCGTCCGCCACCAGCGACATCGAACTCGACCGGGTCGAAGGCGTGCACGGACCCCGCACCCTGGAGGTCGTCCTGGTGAGCGGCGGCTGAGGGGCGAGGCTAGCGTTGGTGGCATGATCCGGTTCGACCATGTCACCAAGCGGTACGCGGACGGCACGACGGCGGTGGACGACCTCTCGTTCGAGGTGAACGAGGGTGAACTGGTCACGCTCGTCGGCCCTTCCGGCTGCGGCAAGACCACCACGATGATGATGGTGAACCGGCTGATCGAGCCGACGTCGGGTCACATCCACGTCGAGGGCGAGGACATCTCCGGCGTCGACCCGGTGCGGCTGCGCCGCCGCATCGGCTACGTCATCCAGCAGGTGGGACTCTTCCCGCACCGCACGATCCTCGACAACACGGCGACCGTGCCCGCGCTCATCGGCTGGAAGAAGTCGAAGGCCAGGGCGCGCGCCGCCGAGCTGCTCGACCTGGTGGGCCTGGACCCGTCCACGTACGGGAGCCGCTACCCGGAGCAGCTGTCGGGCGGCCAGCGCCAGCGCGTCGGGGTGGCCCGCGCGCTCGCCGCCGACCCGCCGGTCCTCCTGATGGACGAGCCGTTCGGCGCGGTCGACCCGGTGGTGCGCGAGCAGTTGCAGGACGAGTTCCTGAAGATGCAGGCCGCCGTCCGCAAGACGGTCCTCCTTGTCACGCACGACATCGAGGAGGCGGTGCGGCTCGGCGACCGCATCGCGGTGTACGGGCAGGGCCGCATCGAGCAGTACGACACGCCGGGTGCGGTGCTCGGCTCGCCCGCCACCCCGTACGTCGCCGAGTTCGTCGGCGCGGACCGGGGCCTGAAGCGCCTGTCGGTCACCGAGATCGAGCCGGTCGACCTGGAGCAGCCGTCGGTGGCCCGCTTCGAGGAGCCGCCCGCTCGCGCCGCCGCCCGGATGCGCGAGGACGGGGTGCGGTGGGCGGTCGTCCTCGATGAGGGCGGTGACCTGCACGGTTGGGTCGGCGTCGACGAGGCGTCACTGGCCGGTCCGGACGGTCGGGTCGGCGATCTGGCGCACCGGATGCGGGCGTGGGTGCCGGTCGGCGCCCCGCTCAAGCAGGCGTTCGGCGTGATGCTCCAGCACGACGCGGGGTGGGTCGCGGTCCTCGACGGCGCCCGCTTCCTCGGCGTCCTGACCCCGGCCAAGCTGCACGAGGCGCTGCGGCGGTCGGTGGACGCGGACGCGCAGGGCGTGGCGCGGGACGAGGTGGAGTTCGACTCGGTGGCGGACGCGTGACCAGGCACCACGGACACGGCCGAAGGTAACCCTAACGTTGAGGTTGAGAGTCTGGCCCGTGGCTGTTCATCGCCCGCAGATTCTCGTCCTGTACGTCGCCGTCGATCGTCCGGTCGGGGCGGTACACGTTCAGCTCCTCGGCCGACCTCCCGCTCGTGATCTCCTGCGCGGCAAGCCGGCCGAGCACCGGGGCGAGCGTCACCGCGCTGTGCGACACCAGGTGGTACAGGCCGGGCGCCGCCTCTGCCTCGCCGACCAGCGGAAGCCCGTCCAGCGGCACTGGTCGTACGCCGATGCGCGCGTCGGCGATCCGGGCTTCGCCCAGGCCCGGCACGACGGTGCTCGCGCGCCGGTGCAGCTCGGAGGGCAGGCCGTCGGTGGCCGTCCCCTCCAGGCGCGCGTCGACCTCCCACGACAGGGCGAGCACCCCGCCGTCCGCCGTGGGCCGCAGGTCGATGCCGGGCGCCGAGAGGATCGCGGTCAGTGGCTCCTCGGCCAGCGGCGCGCTCTCGGCGACGAGTCCGGGCACGTGCCGCAGCGGAAGGCGGGCCCCGGCGAGCGCGGCGATCTGGTCGGCGGCGGGCCCCGCGCAGTTCACGACGGTGTCCGCGCCCCAGCTGCGCTCCCCCGACTCCGCCCCGACGACCCGCGCGCCGCTGCGGAGCAGGCCGGTGACGCGGGTGCCGTAGTGCGCTTCGGCGCCGTGCCTGCGTACGGCCGCGTCCAGCAGGGTGTGCACCAGGCGCGGCGCGTCGAACCAGGCGGTGCCGGTGTGCACGACGACCTCGTCGACGGTGCAGGCGGCCGGGTCGACGGCGGGTGCGAGCTCGCGCAGTTCGGAGGCCGGGGCGGTGCGGCAGTCGTGTCCCCATTCCCGTACGCGTGAGGCCCGTTCGTGCAGGGTGCGCTGCGCGTCGTCGCTGTCGGCCCACTGCACGAGCGGCACGGGATGCCGCCAGGTGGGCCCGTCGAGTTCCTCGGCGAGGGCGCGGTGGCCGTCGGAGCCCTGGCGGTTCAGCCGGTAGTAGGTGTGCGGGGTCTTCAGGTGGGTGACGTCGGCGGCGAAGGTGGCGCTGGAGGTGCCGGAGGCGGGGTCCGCCTCCTCCAGGACGACGACTTCGACGCCCGCGCGGGCGAGGTGGTAGGCGACGCAGGCGCCCAGGACGCCCGCTCCGACGACGACGGCTCGATTCATACGGCTTCCTGTACGTGTCGCTGGTCCGGCCGGTGTGTTCTCCGGCCTCCCGGTTTCCCAACCGGGCCGCGCACACACCTCTCAGCCGCCCTGCCGCAGCAGTCCCTTGTCCTCCAGGTAGGTCCGCGCGACGTCCTCGGGCAGCCGGCGCCAGCTGTCGACCTGCTGGTTCATGGAGGCGAGGTCGTCGGTGGTGAGTACGGAGTTGAGCGCGCCGAGCGCCTTCGCGACCTTCTCGTTGCCGGCCCTTGAGCGGTTGACGACGGGCACGAGGTAGTCGGCGTTCTGCAGCTTCTTGTCGTCGTCGAGCAGCACGAGCCCGAAGTCTCCGAGGGTGGCGTCGGTGGTCGTGGTGAGCACCATCTGGTCCTGCCCGTTCTGCACGGCGTTCTTGGCCTGCGTGGTGCCGACGCCCTTGGGGTCGATCCCGGTGACGTCGATGCCGTAGACCTTCTCCAACCCCGGCTGGCAGTACGGCCGCTGTACGCATTCGTCCCCGGCGGCGATCCGCACCTTCAGCCCGGAGGCGCCGAGGTCGCTGAGCGTCTTGAGCTCATGCTTCTTCGCGTAGGCCTCGGTCACGGCGAACGCGTTCTGGTCGACGGCCTTCCCCGCGTCGAGCACATCGAGCCCGCGCGGCGCGGCGAGCGCCCGCAGGCTCTTCATGGTGGCGTCGAGGTCGGGCGAGCCGACGGGTTTCGCGTCGGCGCCGTGGGCCTTGGCGTTGAGCCAGTCGGCGAAGGTGGCGGCGTACTCGGGCACGACGTCGATCTGCCCGGATTCCAGAGCGGGCTCGTACAGTTCGCGGTTGCCCACGGACAGCAGCTCGGTGTCGTAGCCCGCCTGCTTCAGCAGCAGCGCGTACATGTTGGCGAGCAGATCGCTCTCGGTGAATCCGGCGGACCCGATGACGAGGTGCTTGCTGTCACCGGGCGGCGCGGTCACCTCGCCGCGGTCTTCAAGCGAGGGCCCACTGGCACACCCGCCGACGAGCAGCACGAACCCCAGGAGCAGCGCCACCCGACGCAAGAACCCGCCCATCAGGCCCTCCTCCCCCGCAGCCACCCGGGACCGAACCGCTCGGCGAGCTCGAACAGCGCCTCGACGACGAGCGCGAAGACGGCGACGAGCACGGCGCCCGCCACCACCTGCGGCGTACTGGCGAGGTTGAACCCGGCGGTGATGATCCGCCCGAGGCCGCCGCCCCCGGCGATGGCGGCGATGGTGGCGGTGGCGACGAGCTGCACGGCGGCGATCCGCACACCGTTGAGGATCATCGGCAGCGCGAGCGGCACCTCGACCCTCAGCAGCATCTGCCGCCCCGTCATCCCCATGCCCCTCGCGGCCCGCACGACCTCCCGGTCGACGCCGCGCATCCCGACGTACGCGTTGGTGAGCAGCGGCGGCACCGCGAACAGCACGAGGGCGACGACGGTGGGCCCCTCGCTGTACTGCCCGAGCGGCGTGAGCAGCAACAGCACGAGGACGGCGAAGGTGGGCACGGCGCGCCCCACGTTGGCGATGTTGACGGCGAGCGCCCCGCCCTTCCCGAGGTGCCCGAGAACAAGTGCGATGGGCAGCGCGATGAGACAGCTGATGACGAGACAGACGACCGTCAGGGTCACGTGCTGGGCGAGCCGGTGCCAGATGCCGTTGTCGCCGGCCCAGTGCGCGGAGTCGGCGAGCCAGTTCCAGGAGTCGGAGAGGAGGTTCACGCGCGACTCGCTCTCGTCCAGGGAGTGAGCACCCGCCCGATGGCAAGCAGCACCACGTCGGCGACGAGCGCGATGACGACGCACAGCACGGAGGCGGTGAGGACCTGTGCCTTGAAGTACGTGTTCATGCCGCTGTAGATCAGGTTGCCGAGACCTCCGTAGCCGACGATGGCGCCGACGGTCACGAGCGAGACGGCGGACACGGTGGCGATGCGCAGCCCGGCAAGGGCCGCGGGCAGCGCGAGCGGCAACTCGACGGTCAGCAGCAGCCGGATCGGCCCGTACCCCATGCCGCGCGCGGCCTGCCGGGTGTCCTCGGGCACGGACCGCAGCCCGGCGAGGATGTTCCGTACGAGGAGGGTGAGCGAGTAGAGCACGAGCCCGGCGATCACAAGGGTGGCGGACAGCCCGTACACGGGCAGCAGCAACGAGAACATCGCGAGCGACGGGATCGTGTAGAGCACGGTGGTCAGGGCGAGCACGGGCCCGGCGGCCCACCCCCACCGCCGCGCCAGGAGCGCCAGCGGCACGGCGATCACGACAGCGATGGCCACGGCCACGACGGTGATCTCCAGATGCTGCACGGTGGCGTCCACCAGCATGTGCCGACGCGTGCTCAGATACTCGCCGCAGATCCAGTCGTTGCGGGCGAGACAGTCGTCGGGCGGCGAAGTGCCGGGCCCACCGTTCACGAGGCGCACCCGACCATTCCAGTGCCTGGCCCCCGACTCGGCGCGCCGAGTGACCCGTACGGGCGGCGCTCCGGTTTCCCCGGGCCGCACACCTGACGCGGCGCGGCGCCGGGGCTAGGGTCTGCCTCATGAGCAATCTTGACCGCGAGCCAGTGCCCTCGGTGTGCGGCGGACGTGGCTTCGTCGTGGCGGAACCGGTCCGTGAACTCCTCAGCCCGCGCCGCGTGCGGCTCGGCGGGTCCACGGAGGTGCGCAGGCTGCTGCCGAACCTGGGCCGCCGCATGGTCGGCGCGTGGGCCTTCGTCGACCACTACGGCCCGGACGACATCGCGGACGAGTCCGGCATGCAGGTGCCGCCGCACCCGCACATGGGCCTGCAGACGGTGAGCTGGCTGCACGAGGGCGAGGTGCTGCACCGCGACTCGACGGGCAGCCTCCAGACGATCCGCCCCCGCGAACTGGGCCTGATGACGTCGGGCCGCGCGATCTCCCACTCCGAGGAGAGCCCGCGCGCCCACGCCCGTTTCCTGCACGGGGCCCAGCTCTGGGTGGCGCTCCCCGACTCCGACCGCCACGTGGACCCGCACTTCGAGCACCACGGTGCGCTGCCGACGGTGACGGCGCCCGGCCTGACGGCCACGGTCATCCTCGGCTCACTCGACGGCGCGGCGTCCCCCGGCACGACGTACTCCCCCATCGTGGGCGCGGACCTCACCCTCGCCCACGGCACGGAGACCCGCCTCCCCCTGAACCCGGACTTCGAGTACGCGGTCCTGTCGATGTCCGGCGAGGCCCACGTCGACGACGTCCCCCTCGTCCCCGGCTCGATGCTCTACCTCGGCTGCGGCCGCACCGAACTCCCGCTGCGCGCGGCGTCGGACGCGGGCCTGATGCTGCTCGGCGGGGAGCCGTTCGAGGAGGAGCTGGTGATGTTCTGGAACTTCATCGGCCGCAACCAGGACGAGATCACGCAGGCGCGGGAGGACTGGATGACGGGGTCCCGGTTCGGCGAGGTGAAGGGGTACGACGGGGCGCGGCTGGATGCGCCGGAGCTGCCGGCTGTGCCGTTGAAGCCGCGGGGGCGGGTGCGCTGATCAGCGGTTTTGCCAGAGTCGCGAAGGCGGATTCGGCCCTCCGGCAGAGCACCCTGCCGTCCAGCGCCCCATCGACCGCTAGTTCCGCCTTCAACCGCATGCAGGCATAGCCAGGTGCGGCGCCATGTCTAGCCAGACGGATGCTGGCTCAACTGACGGCTCGCCAGATCCTGGATGGCTCCCTTCACTGGGCTGAGCCCGCGCTGCTTCGGCAGATTGGTGGCCGCGTCGCGACGGAAGGGCGGATGCGGTGCGACGGGGCCGTCCGTGGAGTCTGCCGCTGGAAGACCGCGTACTGCTCGTGACAACGTACTGGCGCACAAACTTGACGATGCGCCAGCTTGCCCCGCTCTTCGGTATCTCGAAGTCCGCGGCCGACCGCATCATTGACCACCTCGACCCCCGGCTCGCGCTCCAGGCTCGTCGGCGGTTCCGCAAGGACACCGTGCTCATCGTGGACGGCACTCTGTGCCCACTCGCGACCATGCGATCGCCGAACAGCCCCAAAACTCCCGCTACTCGACTGCCCATCAGGCCCGACCGATCCGACTCCATGAGTGCACTGCGCTTGACACGTCTCGACGATCCAGAGACGGGGCAGCAGCACGAACCCGGTGGCACCCTTGGGGCGGGCGACGGTCTTGACGGTCATATCGAGGGTGGTCTTGGCCCAGGTGATCAGGGTGCCCCCGTAGGCACGATCGGCCCAGGTGGTGTTGAGATGTTCCGCGCGCAGGCGGGTCAGCGCGACCCGCCTGCCCGGATCGTAGCCGGGGGAGGTCCTGGCGACGGTCGCTGATCTTGTCCCCACCTGCCCCCTGGTCCGGGGGCAGGTCACGTACTGCTGAACAGCCGGTCCAGATGGACGTCGATCGCGGCGAGCGCGTCCTGGGGCTCGATCACGTCGAGTTCGATCAGGGAGGTGAAGCCGGTGAGGGCGAGGAGCAGGTTGGTCTCGGTCGCCGGGTCGCGGCCGGAGTCGATGTGCCCGTCGGCGATCGCCTGGCGGACCAACTGCTCGACGAGGGCCCGCCCTTGGAGGAGGCCGCGACGCGCCTGCTCGTGCACGGCCTGGTCGTGCAGCGCCTCCAGGACGTAGGCGGCGCTCATCCGGCTGGTCGCGCGGGCGTCGGCATGCAGGGGGAGCATTTCCGCGAGCGTCAGTCGCAGCACGTCACGGGGGTGCGGACGGTCACCGAGCTCTTCGAGCCCCTGGTGCACGCGCACCGAGGTCTGCTCGGATGCGAAGTCCATGGCGAAGGAGAGCATGGCGGTCCGGGAGGCAAAGTAGTGCTGCAGCTGCCCGAGTGACATGCCCGCCTCCTGCGCCACCACGCGCATCGTCAGCTGTGTGACGCCGCGCTGCTCCACCACCCGCCACAGCGCGCGGGCGATCGCTTCGCGGCGCCCCCGGTGATCCACCTGTTTCGGCATCGCCGACCCCTCCCTCGTACGCCCAGAACTGTTCCAATACATTTGACATAATACATCTGACCCATAACCCTGGGACCCACTCGAGGGAGGGAAGGAATCGTCATGTCCGAACAGCCGAAGGTACGGACCACGGAAGGCGTGGTGCAGGGGCTCCGACGACCGGGGCACGCGGTGTTCCGCGGCATCCCCTACGCCCAACCCCCGGTCGGAGCGCTCCGTTTCGCCGCGCCCGCGCCGCCGCACCGCTGGGAGGGGACGCGGCAGGCGGTCGAGTTCGGCCCCGTGGTGCCGCTGTCCCTGCCGATCGACGTACCCCCGCAGGGCAGCGACTGGCTGACGCTCAACGTCGGCACTCCGGATCCCGGCGCGGCGGGACTGCCGGTGCTGGTGTGGATCCCCGTAGGCGGCTACCTCTCGGCGGCGTCGAGCGACCCGATGTTCGACCCGGCAGCGCTGGCCGGGGCGGGAGTCGTCGTGGTGACCATCAACTGCCGCGTGGGCGCGGAGGGATTCGCGTTCCTCGACGACGCGCCGCCCAACCGCGGATTCCTCGACCAGATCGCGGCGCTGGAGTGGGTGCAGCGCAACATCGCCGCCTTCGGAGGCGACCCCGGCCAGGTCACCGTGGGCGGTACGTCCGCCGGGGCGGGGTCGGTCGCCGCCCTGCTGACGATGAAGTCCGCGCGCGGACTGTTCCGGCGGGCCATCGCCCACTCGGTGCCGGGGCTGCACAGCACCCCCGCGCTGGCACGGCAGGTCACCGCCGCGTTCGCGGACCGGCTCGGCGCGACGGCCCCTACCGCCGAGGCCCTGCGCGACATCGACCCATGGCACCTGGCCGCCGAACTCACCTCCTTCAACGCCGGCCTCCACGCGCACCGGGAGAGCTGGGGACGCCTCACGGAGGCCGGCACCGCGCTGTGCCCCGTCGTCGACGGCGAGGTCCTCCCGGAAACGCCCTGGCCCGCGCTGACCGGCGCACGCGCGAGCGGGACCGAACTGCTCGTCGGTCACGCCCGGGACGAATTCCGGTACTTCAGCGTCGTGAGCGGACGGTACGGCACCTTCACCGAACAGGACGCCCACGCAGCCCTGGAACTGCTCGCCCCGCCGCCGGACGGCCCGCGGGCCTACCGTGCCGCGTTCCCGCAGGCGGGTCCGGAGGAGCTGGTGGAGACGGTGTACTCCGACGCCGTCTTCCGCATGCCATCACAGAAGCTGGCCGAGGCGAACGCCGCGGCCGGCGGCACCTCGTACCTGTTCGAACTGTGCTGGACCGCCCCGGCCCTCGGCGGCATCCTGGGCGCCTGCCACAGCCTCGACCTGCCCCTGGCGTTCGCCACGCTGGACAGCCCCGTCGCCGCCCAGCTCATCGGCGAGGAACCTACTCCCGAAGCCGTCGCGCTCTCCCGCGAACTCCAGGACGCATGGGTTCGCTTCATCACCACCGGCGACGCGGGCTGGCCCGCCCACCGGCCCGACGGGCACCTCACCCGCGTCCTGGATGCCGAGCCGAAGACTCTGCCCTACCCCGAACAGGCATCCCGCCGGATCTGGGAAGGCCACTCCCCCACCCCGTTCGATCATTCGTAATCGCCGGGTCGGCTCCTACGACTGCGACGCCGCCACTCACCTGCCCATCGGGGGCAGCGCGAATTGGCGTACAGCCAGGCAACACCCGGCCCGCTTGGCATCAGATCCCACCCGAGAGTGACGGACGACATCAAGAGCCGGGAGAGGCCGACGAGAGAGGGCCAAGGTCCCGGATGATCCCGGCCAGGGCCCGGATGGGCTCGCTCTCCGCCTCCCTCCGCCACTGATGCTCCACCGTCGCCTGGCCCGCGACCATGAGGCACTGCCGGTCGGCCTCGATGCGCCACGGGCGACCCCACGCCGGGCTTCCAGCGGAGGCCGTACACACTGAGCCACCCGCTCGGCTCGGCTACTTGCCGGGGCCGATCAGGTGCCCATCGGAGCAGTTGTTGGCGTGATCGCCCGCATAGTCACCGAGCATGGGGGCGACGGCGACTTCCTGGAGGCAGGTGACCGCGGAGCTGGAGTTCCAGTCGTCCGAGACGCCGACCCCCGATCCCAAGTTGCTGTCGGCGTGGGCAGGTGCGGCGAGTCCGGTCACGGCGAGGGCGAGCCCCGCAACGCTGATGATCTTCTTCATGATCTGTGAACGATGCGCCGGCTCGCCGGTTGCGCCGTCAGGGGCGTTGTCACCCTCACAACAGCGGAGAACCCCCGGCCAACCGGGGGCTGCCCACAGTGCGCCCATGAACCTCTGAGCCCCCCTACTGATCCATGACCTCGCACAGCCCAGCCAAGCTCCCGTCAGACATCGACGACGGCAGCGACCCGGCGAAGTCGGCGCAGGAGCTGTCGACCGAGGAAGCAACAGCCTCCTCAGGTGCTTCGTGGAGTGCCTCAAGCGCAGCCGCGGTGTCCTGGATCCCGTTCGCGGGGTCATCGCCGAGGAGCGTCGCCGCGCATGCGGGGTCCCCAGGAGTGCACGCGGCGTCGGCGGCCGAGGAGGGGGACGCAAGGGACAGCACCGCGCCGGCGGCGACAGCAGCGGTACACACGGCAGAGCGAAGCAGAGATCCACGCATTGAGGGGCTCCATCTGGTCCGAAGAAAGCGCAGGGGCGCGGGGCGCGCCACGGCGGCGCTCCCTGCCGCGGTAACCCTCGTCCCACTGCAGCGGACACGGGTGATCACTCAAATCGCCCCAGGGCCTCGGACAGGCACGCAGAGCAAGGTTCAGTTCACATTCGAACAGAATGAACCTTGCCGCGATGAACATGCCCGCCGCCCCGTTGCCATGGTGGGCGTGCGGGCTTGTGGCGGTCGTCCTCGCCCTGCTGATCGTGGCCATCATCAAGAACGCCCGGGACGTCGACCACATGCAGGGCCCGAACCGATGAGCAAGCCCTTGCGCCTCGTCCTTGCCTGGCACACCAGGGAAGCCCCCGGTCCTGGAGTGGGCCGATCTCATGCGGCCCAGGAGGGGCGAGGCGGCCGGGCTCATACCTGTACCGGGCCTCTCGGGGTTACCACAATGTCGGCTTCCATGACGATGCGGGCAGCCACCCCGTCCGGGGTCATGATCGAGGTGTCGATGACCATGACCGGGATTCGCTTGAGCCGTAGCCACTCGACCGCGTCGTCGAAATACACGGTCTCCATGTGAGTGTGGTTGCCCAGCACGTCCAAATACGTCTGCGCAATTCCACTCCGTCTCCGCCGCACCGCGAGCACGGACGGATCAGCCTTCAGGACCACGCAGAGATCCGGCACGATCCAGGGCTCATGGACCCGCCAAATGTCCTCCAAATTGGCCGCATCGATACGCTGATAGACCAGACATGACGCGATATGCCCGTCGCTCACCACGGTCGCGCCGCGCGCCAGGGACGGGCGCACGATGACACGCTCCTGGTCGTGCCGGTCCGCCGCCAGTCTCTCCGCCATCCGCAGGCCGGAATAGCGATCCGGATTCTTGCGTAGCGCCCGCCCCTCCTCACTGTCGGACGGCTCGGCCACGGCCGTGAACGGTAAGGAGTTGGCGCCGAGCAGCTCGCACACCTGTCTCGCAACCGTCGTGGTGCCGACGCCACGGGGGCCGTCGAGCGTCAAGTGGTATCCGCGCGGACGGCGCGGGAGTCCCAGCTTGGGGAAGATGACCGGTTGTGGCTTCAGCGGCGGACGCATCAAGCTGCTCCTCGGGATCAGAGGGAATCTGCGGTCGATCCTGGGACAGGTAAGGCAGGCCCGAGGACGCCGGGAGAAGGAATCGGCCTCGGAGGCTGGTACCTGTCTGGTGGCCGGGGAAGGCAGCCGGACAGGGGGCATGGGGTGAGTTCCTGCAGCAGCTCGTCGCAGCTCATGCTGCGGAAGGCCTTGAGGCGACGCCACATCTGCGAGGCGAGGAACGTGGACAGGTTCGGATGCCCGTCCGGGAGGGGTCCGTTGGGCTTCGCGACTACGTGCACCCCGCACAGCGGGAAGCTCGCGGCGAGGAACACGGTAGGCCGGGCGTCACGGCCCGGCTCTGCTCGTCCTGGTAGAAACAGCCGTGGTGTGGACGGGAGTCGACGGATCACGAGGCAGGCCCGGTTCTGCGACGGTGGGGCTGCGGATCGCCAACCCCCTGCTCCTGGCCGGCAGCGCCGTCGTGGTCGGCGGCGGGTTCGCCGTGTTCGCGGCGGCCCGGTCGGACCTGGCCGAACTGTTCGCGGCGATGGGCGTGCTCGGCGTCGGCGGCTTCTCGGCCGTGATGCCCGGCGTCAACCTGGCCGTCACAGCCGAGAGCGAGACGTCGAGCGCCATGAGCTTCAACTACGTTGTCCGCAGCGTCGGTTACTCCCTGGGCAGCGCCATCGGCGGCCTGATCCTCGCCACGGGCACCGGCCCCGGCCACCTCTTCCCCGACGACAGCGCCTACACCACCACGGCGCTGGTCGGCATCGGCGCCATGGCGATCACGACGCTGACAGGCCTCGCTCTCGCCCGCCGACGCTCGTCCAAGACCAACCCGTAAGCCAGAATGCACTCATCCCGACACTGGAGGTTCCATGCCCAAGGGCTACTGGGTCAGCGTCTACCGCACCATTTCCGACCCTGAGAAGCTGGCTGCCTACAACAAGCTGGCCGGTCCGGCCGTCAAGGCCGGGGGCGGCCGGGTCCTCGTCCGCGGCGGCCGAGTCGTGGCGTATGACGCCGGAATCGCCGAGCGCACCGTCCTGATCGAGTTCGACAGCTTCGAGCAGGCCGTCGCGGCACGCGAGAGTGCGGCCTACCAGGAGGCGCTGGTCGCCCTCTCCGACGGCGTCGAGCGCGACTTCCGCATCGTCGAAGGCATCGACTGACCGAGGTCCAGTCGGATCTTCACTGAAGTCAGCGTGGTGAGACGTCCTGCTCCAGGATTCGCAGTGAAGGTGACATTTTCCGGAGCAGTCCCGACCCGAGCTGAACGCCCGGCAGATCATTCCGTTGCGACCTCTTAATAGGACTCCGTTAAGTCTGGGTGGATCTTGTTGCTGTTCGCTGCCCGGAATTGGGGAGTGGGCGGTGGCAGGTGGTGCAGGTGCCGGTCCAGCACCTCAGGACGTCTTGGAGCAGGTCGAGGACCTGGTAGTGGGTGAGGCCGGCTTGGGGACTTTTGGGGAGAGCCGTTGTTCGGTGAGGAAGGCATGGGCTGCGGTCACGAGGGTGACGTGGTGATGCCAGCCCGGCCAGGAGCGTCCCTCGAAGTGGTCCAGGCCCAGGCCGTGCTTGAGCTCTCGGTAGTCGTGTTCGACCCGCCAGCGCAGCTTCGCGCAGCTGACGAGGTGCTTCAGCGGGGTCTGGACTGGAAGGTTTGAGAACCAGTATTCGGTGGGTGTTTCGGAGTTCGAGGGCCACTCGGCCAGCAGCCACAGGTCGGGCAGAACGCCGTCCCACCAGCCTTGTTCGGCGGAGGCCCGGGCTCGCAGCGGGCGAGTGATGGAGTTGCTGGCGGGGCGGACACGCAGGGCTGCGAAATGTGAGCGCATCGGACCGTGGGAGCCGTGGCGCCAGGTGATTTCGGTGAAGGCGGACCGTCCCAGGTTGATGGCGTGGGCGGTCACGGCCGGTGGGGCCTGGCGGTAACGGGGCTGGGGCCAGCAGCCGTTGATGCCCTTGCGGGCGGGCGCCTCGGGCACGGCGTCGAGAGGGTGGGCCGTGTCGGAGCGGATGGAAAGCACGTAGTCCAGGCCGCGTTCGGTGAGTTCGTTGCGGAAGGTTGCGTTCGTTCCGTAGGCCGCGTCGGCGAGTACGACGCGGGGCGGGACGCCCCAGCCGGTGAGTTCGTCGAGGATGTCCAGGGCGAGTCGCCATTTCTCGCGGTGTCCGATCTCGGCCGGCACCTTGCAGGCCGCGCGGCGCTCGGCGTCGTCGGCCCACTCCTTGGGCAGGAACAGGCGCCACTGCAGGGGGCACGACGCCGTGGCGGTGCAGGCGTGCACGCTCACCGCGACCTGGCAGTTGGCCCGTTTACCCAAGGCTCCGCAGTACTGCGGAGCGACTGCGACGGACATCCGGCCGTCCTTGGGGAAGGACACGTCGTCGACCACCCACGCCTCGGGGCTGATCCGCGCACTCATTCGCTCAGCGATACGCCGACGCACCGGCAGCGGGTCCCAGGTGGACTGGTTCACGAACTGCTGCAGGTTCTGCTCGTTGCCGTCCGGGAGCCGCGACGCCATCGCCTGGATCGACTTCCGGCGCCCGTCCAGCATCAGACCCCGCAGATAGCAGTCAGTCTTGTCCCGCTGGTCCTTGCGCGGTGCTGAGGCAAACGCATCGGCGACGAAGAAGGCCAACTTCGCCCGGACACGGTTCACTTCATGTGCTTCCACCTATCCAACGTGCTCCCGAGCAGGCTAAACGGAATACCTAACGGAGTCCTATTAATTTGCGCCTAAGGGCCGAAAAGGCCTCCTCAACGCATCAATCCGCGTGTTGGAAAGGGGAGCCACCTGCGCCCGCCACGGGGTCGAGCTCTCGTCGCGCGCGCCAAGACCTCGCGGAGCGGCACGGGCTTTTCGTGCCTTGCCCTTTTCTTGTCGGCTGTCTGACTGACTCATCGCCTCGTCCCTTCCTCACCTGAAGGAGGTGCCGGTCGTGGCAGTTGGCCAACAGGGCTCCGCCCATCACCAGGCCGGGCACGACAACCGCCCGCTCCCGCTGATCGCCAGCCAACCAGGACGCGGGGCACTGTCGGCGAGGCCCGAAGCCTTCTGCCTGGACGGTCGGGAGGCGGGTGCGGGCTGGACTCTGGCGTGTATCTGGATCGCTCCGCCGGCCTCAACCCGGGCAGTTGGGCACTCGCTATCCGGGCGAGCCGGGCGAACTCCAGGGCGAGGCGCTGTCGAGCCTTCTTCAAGATCTCGCGACGGTCGATCTCGAGCGCCCGCACGTGCTGGTGCGGCTGCGGTGGGCTGCTTGCTGTGCCGAATTGGCCGCGCTGTGCGAGGCATTGGCGGCACCCACCCCGGTCACTCCCGGGTTCTCGTCGTGCCCGTCAGCTCCGCCCTGGGGCCACCCGGACCTCGCACTCGCCGACGCGGTGCGCGCTGCGGTCCTGAATTGGATCGGCCCAGACTCGAGTCGGACCTGGTCTCGGACCGGTCGCCGGGGCGGTACGTCAGCGGGGCCAGAGCGTTGCTCCGGTACCGCCGATGCCGCGTGTGCGGTGCCGCTGCGGCCCGCCAGGTGGCGGGACGAGGTCGAGGCCTGACGTCCTATGCGGGCTCGTGTCGCGGACTTTTCATCTGAGGGGATCTACCCCCCTATGCCACCCCTTGCGCGTCTGCCCCGCTCCAGGAGGCCCGCCATGACCAAGGTTCTGCTTCAACTGCCTTTCTGGTTCCGCCCCTTCGCCGGGAGTCCGGACTCAGTCCGGTCCAGTTCCATCCAGTCCGCCACCGAGTCCGATGGTGTCCGATCCGACACCGCCGAGTCCGATGCGGTCCGGTCCGAGTCCGGGTCCGACCCTCGCCGACGACGGTCCGGACCGCGTCGCGGTGTCCGGCTGTTGGTCGCCGTGGCCGTGCTGTCGGTCGTGTGCGCGGCGTACGGCGCTTCCGCATACGCCGCCGGTCCCGACTCCTACTTGGCGTTGGCCAAGTCCGTGAACGAGATCCTCGACAACATCCGTAACTGGATCATGGGCATCCTCGCCGGCCTCGCAACGGTGTTTCTGACCGTCGGCGGCGTCCGCTACGTCATGGCCGGAGGCGACCCCGGCGAGGTCGAAAAGGCGAAGACGGCCTTCAAGAGCGCGGGATGGGGCTACGGCCTGGCCGCGCTCGCCCCGCTCGTCGTGGAGATCCTCAAAGGAATCGTGGGCAACTGATGGCCGCCTCAGTGTCTTCCGCATCTCTCGTGCCCGGCCGCCGCCCTGCGTGCGCGACTCGTCCTGCCCGCCCTGGGCGCCTTCGCGCCGCCGGGCGGCGATATCGGCGTACAGCGATCGTGCTCGTCACCCTCGCTCTGGCGGTCGGCACCCTCCTGGCACCCGCCCAGGCCGACCCCAGCCCCACACCGACTTCCCGTCCACCCTCCACCTCGCTCCCAGCGGATCCACGCTCCCCGGCGCCGTCCAACACCCCGTCCCCCTGCACCTCACCACACTGCATCCGCACGCCGACGACGAATCCCGGCAAGCCGGAACCGACCGCGGAACCGACCCCGACCGAACCCAGCAGCCAAGGCATCAGTGCACCGGGCGGCATCAGCGGATGGATCGCCAAGGGCATCACCAGCGCGCTCAATTCCTTCTTCCGCGGCATCGTCGACGCGGCCCTCAACCCGTTGCTCGACCTGCTCGGCAGGACGCTGCTGACCACCCCGAGCCCCTCGTCCTTGCCACGCCTCGGCGAGCTGTGGGCGAACTCCTGGCAGATCGCGATCGCCTGCTACGCGCTGCTGGTGACCGCGGCCGGCGTGGTCGTCATGACGTACGAATCCGTGCAGACCCGCTATTCCCTCAAGGAGGTGGCGCCGCGCATCCCGCTGGGGTTCCTCGCTGCCGGGCTGTCGCTGTTCCTCGCGGGCAAGGCCGTCGATCTGGCCAACGCCCTCTCCGTGGCTGTGATGGGTGGCGGCGTGGACACGGGCACGGCCGGCGCCGCTCTCCAGGCCTACGTCTTCGCGGGCCTCAACGCCAACACCGGCAGCGTCTTCTTCGTCCTGATCGGCTTCGCCATCGCCGGCACGCTGGTGGTGCTGCTGGTCGGCTACGTTGTCCGGCTCGCCCTCACCGTGATCCTCATCGCCGGGGCCCCGCTGGCCCTGATGTGCCATGCGCTGCCGCAGACCGAAGGCGTCGCCCGCTGGTGGTGGAAGGCGTTCGGTGGGGTCCTCGCCATCCAGATCGTCCAGTCCCTCGTGTTGATCACTGGGCTGCGGCTGTTCCTCACGTCGGGCGGGTTCGCCGTGTTCGGGGGCGGTCGCAGTGGCCTGGTGGATCTGCTCGTCGCGTTGGCTCTGTTCTACATTCTGTTCAAGGTTCCGTTCTGGGTGCTCGGCTCGCTGCGGGGCGGTCATGGTCGCCGCTCAGTCGTCGGCGGTCTCGTACGCGGCTATCTCACCTATCGGACCTTCGGGGCGCTGCGCGGCCTCACGGGTAGGGCCGGTGGTCGGGGCACGGGCGGAGGGGCGGGGCCTTCGCCCTTCAGTGGCGGCCCGGCCGGCCCACCCAACTCCCCACCGCCGTCCGGAATTTCGCCCGCAGCGGCCCTACGACGCACCCGCGAGGCGGCACGTCTCTCGCAGCCGACACCGAGCAGCGCGATTGCCCGAGGCCCGCAGCGGGCGGCCCGGCTCCCGTCGTACGGTCCGCCGGCACCGGGCGCACGCGCGCAAGCCGGGGGTTCCGCGCGCGCCGATGGCGGGCCTCCGCCCCTGCCTACGTTCCGGAGCCCCGGCGAACCGGCCGCGACTGACAGCCGCCCGGACGCGTGGCGCCGCCCAAGTCACCCGCCCGGCACGCCGGCCTTCCGGGCTCCGGTCTTCCCTGCCCGGGGGCTGCCCGCTCGGCAACCACCGGGCGCAGGCAGCACTCCCACAGGTCCCGGGGCACGCCGCCCCGTCCCGTGGCCGAGCATCCCACCCAGCGTGCGGCCGATGCGGGCCAACAGGCCCCCCGCACCCGCCACATTCCGTCCCCCGATCCCCGAGAACCCAAGCGGTGCCAGGCCACTGCCACAGCGCCCTGGCCCACCCCCACCCACGGCGTTCCGTGCTCCCCCGTCCGCTCTCCGGCCCACACCCACACCCACACCCGCCAGCAGCCACCCGCGACGCCGCCTCCCGCCCCCGCCCCACACAGGAGGTGAAAACCCATGAGCGTCCCCAACTCCCCCTCACCCACCCGCTACTCCGTGCGCATCCCCGCCGACGTGGACCGGGAAGACACCGTTCTCGCGCACCTCACCGCCCGCCAGCTGCTGCTCCTGTCCGTCACCGGGGTCGTGCTCTACGGGCTGTGGACCGTGTCCCGCCCCTTCGTCCCGGTCGCCGTGTTCCTCGTCGTGGCCCTCCCCGTGGCCGGCGCCGTCGCCATCCTGGCCCTGGGGCAGCGCGACGGCGTATCGCTGGACCGGCTCCTCCTGGCCGCGATCCGGCAGCGCACGACACCGCGCCACCAAGTCGCCGCGCCGGAAGGGATCCACCCACCGCCTCCCTGGCTCGCCCGATCCGCCACTGCCCCCGACGGACGGAGCCTGACGGACACCCTCGCGGTGCCGCTCCAGTTGCCTGCCCGTGACGTCACCAACACCGGAGTCATCGACCTCGGCCCGGACGGCCTCGCCGCGATCGGCGTGTGCGGCACGGTCAACTTCGCGCTGCGGACCGCCACCGAACAGGAGGCACTGGTCGGCGCTTTCGGCCGCTACCTCCACTCGCTCACCGCCCCAGTGCAGATCCTCGTACGTGCCGAACGCCTCGATCTGAGCGCGCAGGTCGCCGAACTGCGCGAGTGCGCACCGGCCCTGCCGCACCCGTCCCTGGAAGCAGCGGCACGCGAGCACGCCGACTATCTCGTCACTCTCGCCGACCGCGTCGACCTCCTACGGCGTCAGGTGCTGCTCGTGCTGCGCGAGCCCCTGCTCTCCCATCCCGGGGTTCCGGCCGAGGGCGACAGCGCAAGGCCCCGTGCGCTCACCGCGCGTGCGCGGCGCAGGCACGCCCGCCGTCCCTCTGCCAGCGACGCGACGTGGCGCGCGGCCGAGGCCCGCCTGGCACGTCGACTCACGGAGGCCGTGGAGCTGCTGGGTCCCATCGGCATCACCGTCACACCACTGGATGCGGGCCAGGCCACCGCTGTTCTGGCGGCCGCCTGCAACCCGGACGGGCTCCTGCGCCCGTCCTCCGCGCTCGCCGGCGCCGATGAGGTCATCACCGCAACCGCCGTCCCGTACGAGGATCGTGAGGGGAGGGAACCCCCGTGAAGCGCACCCGCGCTCGCGCCCGTACCCGCCCAGCCGCAACCGGCCGGTCAGCGACGGAGCAGGGAGCGGCCGGCGGCACCGCCGCCTTCACCCCCGATGCCCTCACCGTCGCACCCCGGCACCTGGAGGTCGGTGGTGACTGGACGGCGTCGTTCGCCGTCACCGGGTTTCCGCGCGAGGTTCAACCCGGCTGGTTGCAGCCGCTGTTGACGTACCCGGGACGGGTGGACGTGGCCCTGCACATCGAGCCGATCGACCCGGTCACCGCCGCGCAGCGACTGCGCCGGCAGCTGGCCAAGCTCGAGTCCGGCCGCCGCTACACCCAGGACAAGGGCCGGCTGCTCGACCCGCAGGTCGAGGCGGCAACCGAGGACGCCTACGACCTGAGCGCCCGTGTGGCCCGCGGCGAGGGAAAGCTCTACCGGCTCGGCCTGTACCTGACGGTGCACGCGGGCAGTCGCGACCAACTCACCGACGAGGTCGCCGCGGTGCGGTCGCTGGCGGCAAGCCTCCTCCTGGACGCGAAGCCCACGACATACCGGAGCCTGCAGGGCTGGCTCACCTGCCTGCCCATGGCCCTGGACCTGATCAGGATGCGGCGCACCTTCGACACGGCGGCGCTGTCGGCGGCCTTCCCCTTCACCAGCCCCGATCTGCCGCCGCCCGACCCGACCTCCGTCGCCGCGCCGAGCGGAGTGCTGTACGGCTACAACGTCGGCAGCCAGGGACTCGTCCACTGGGACCGGTTCGCCCTCGACAACCACAACGCGGTCGTCCTGGGCCGCTCCGGCGCCGGAAAGTCCTACCTGGTCAAGCTGGAGGCGCTGCGCTCGCTGTACCGCGGGATCGAGATCCACGTGATCGACCCGGAGGACGAGTACGCGCGGCTCACGCAGGCCGTCGGCGGCGCCTATGTGCACCTGGGCGCGGGCGACGTCCGCGTCAACCCGTTCGATCTCCCCCTGCGCACCCGGCCCGACGGGCGGCTCAGCGCGCCCCGGGACGCTCTCGTACGCCGGTCGCTGTTCGTGCACACCGTCCTGTCCGTGCTGCTGGGCGGCACACCAACCCCGGCGGACCGCGCGGTACTCGACCGCGCCATCGCGGCCACCTACCAGCGGGCCGGGATCACCGCCGATCCGCGTACCTGGACCCGGCCCACTCCCCTGCTCGCCGACCTCGCCACTGTGCTGCAGCAGACGAAGGACCGGGCGGCGACCGGCCTGGCGGACCGGCTGCACCCCTTCGTCCGGGGCGCGTTCTCTGAGCTGTTCGCGGGCCCGACCACCACGCGCCCAGAGGGCCACCTCGTCGCGTTCTCCCTGCGGGACCTGGCAGACGAACTCAAGCCCATCGGCACCCTGTTGACCCTCGACACGGTCTGGCGGCACGTCTCCGACCCGGCACTGCGCCGACCGCGCCTCGTCGTGGTCGACGAGGCCTGGATGCTCATGAAGGAGCCCGCCGGGGCCGAGTTCCTCTTCCGCATGGCCAAGGCGAGCCGCAAACACTGGGCGGGACTGACCGTGGCCACCCAGGACACCGCCGATGTCCTCTCCACCGACCTGGGCAAGGCCGTCGTCGCCAACGCCGCCACCCAGATCCTGCTGCGCCAGGCACCGCAGGCCATCGACGAGATCACCCACGCCTTCAACCTCTCCGACGGTGAACGCCAGTTCCTGCTGACCGCCGACCGCGGGCAAGGCCTGCTGTCCGCCACCCAACGCGTGGCCTTCCAGGCCGTCGCCTCCGCGACGGAGCACTACCTGGTGACCACCGACCCCGCCGAACTCGCCGCGTACGAGGAGCAGGACTCCCGGTACCCGCGCAACGACGACAGCGTCTCGATCGAACTCACCACCGAGGAAGGCGATTTGAACGACTCCCCCATCGACGACGAGGACTCGCTCGATCTCGGCCCTGCCTGAACAGTGGCCACCCACGCAGGCTGATCACGCCTCCATCCCCACACCCATCCAGGATCCGCCACCCACCAGGAGTCTTCCGTCATGTCACCGCCCGGTGCGTCCCCGATCGAGGACTACCTCCGCGATCCGCAGGGCGCCGTCCACGCCGTACTCGGCCTCATCGAACGATGGGGCGCGCAGTGGGGGCCGGTTGCCGGAGCCGCCACCGTCCTCGGTGTCGCCGGCGCGGTCGTGGCCCGCTCCTGGTGGCGGCGCCGTCATCGACGCGTGCTGGCCACCCGCGCCCGCGTGATCGCCATCCTCTCGCCGCCCACAGCCGACCCGGACGGCGCGGCCGCACTCTGGGCGAACCTCGCGGGCCTCCTCGGAACCTCCCGGCGTCGACGTCTCACCGGACGGGCTCCCCACGTGGCGTGGGAATACGTCTTCGACCGGGAGACAACACAACTCCAACTGTGGGTGCCGGGCACAGTGCCACCGGGCCTGCTCGAGCGTGCCGTCGAGGCCGCCTGGCCCGGCACCCGTACCGACACCCACCCCGCACAGCCCCCGCTCCCCCGAGTCGCCCCGAAGGACCGCCAACTCAGCGTCGCCGGAGGCGAATTGCGGCTGGCCCGCAGCGACGCGCTGCCGCTCCGCTCCGACTTTCCTGCCGACCCCCTCCGCGCCCTCTTCGGCGCCACGGCCGACCTCGCCCGGCAGGAGCAGGCAGTCGTCCAGATCCTGGCCCGACCGGCGACCAGACGCCGGGCGCGCCAGACACACCGTGCGGCCCGGCGCGTAGGGGCCGGGCACTCCCCGCACCGCATCGGCCGCCTCCTCGATCTCCTGACGCCGGGCCCCCGCACACGCAAGCACACCGGCCCCAAGATCCCCGACCGGCAAGCGGCACTGGAGACGTCCGCCCAGGACCGCGCGATCGTCACCAAACAACGCGGTCCCTTGTACGAGGCCCTGCTCCGCTACGGCATCACTGCCACCGTCCCCGCGACGGCATCCACCGCCGACCGGGAGCGCACGCGGGGCCGTCTTCGGGGCCGGGCATACGCCATTGCCGGCGCGTTCGCCCCGTTCACCGAGCACAACCACTTCCGCCGCGTGCGGCTGCGGCGCCGGCTGCCTCGCGTAGCCGAACGGCGCCTGGACCGGGGCGATTTGATCGCCATCCCCGAACTGTCGGCGCTCGCGCACCTGCCGTGGGACCAGACGGTGCCCGGCCTGCAACGAGCGGGCGCCCGCTCCGTGCCCCCACCGCCCGGTATTCCGGTCACAGGATCGACCGTCCGCCCGCTCGGCCGCACCGACACGGGACCACCTCGCCCGGTGGGGCTGTGGGTGGCGGACGCCCGCCACCACCTCCACGTGCTCGGAGCCACCGGGGCGGGCAAGTCCGAACTGCTCGCCCGCATGGCACTGGCCGATGCCGACGCCGGACGCGGCGTCGTAGTGATCGACCCCAAGGGTGACCTGGTCACCGATGTCCTGGCGCGTCTGCCGGAGCAACTCGGCTCCAAAGTAGCGCTGTTCGACGCCGACAGCACGGACCGCCCGCCCATTCTCAACCCTCTCGAAGGCGAGGACGTCGCGCACACCGTCGACGACGTCGTCTCCGTCTTCTCACGGGTCTACGCCGCCTCCTGGGGCCCGCGCACCGACGACATCCTGCGGGCCGGTCTGCTCACCCTGCGCATGCTGCCCGGCACACCGACCCTCACGGACCTGCCCCGGCTGCTGTCCGTCACCGCGTTCCGGCGCCGCGCCGTCGCCCACATCTCCGACGACATCCTGCGCGGCTTCTGGACCTGGTACGACGCCCTCTCCGAGGCAGGGCGCGCCCACGTGGCAGCCCCGCTGATGAACAAGCTCCGCGCCTTCCTGCTGCGGCCGTTCGTCCGCGCGGCCATGGCCTCCGGGCCGTCCACCGTCGACATGGGCCAGATCCTGGACGGCGGCGTCTGCCTGGTCCGCATCGCCCGCGATTCCCTGGGCGCGGAGACGTCCCGGCTCATCGGCTCGCTGGTCGTCGCCAGGACCTGGCAGGCCGCCACCCACCGGGCACACCTCCCTCCGGCAAAGCGCCGGGACGCCTCGCTCTACATCGACGAGGCACACACCTTCCTCAACCTGCCGTACGCCATGGAGGACCTGCTCGCCGAGGCACGGGGCTACCGGCTCTCGCTCACGCTGGCACACCAATACCTGCGCCAACTCCCCAGGGACCTGGCGGAGGGTGTGAGCGCCAACGCCCGCACGAAGGTCTTCTTCAACGCCTCCCCCGAGGACGCCCGGCACCTTGCCCGCCACACCGAGCCCCGGCTGACGGACCACGACCTGTCCCACCTCGACGCGTTCCACATCGCCGTACGGCCGGTGGTGAACGGCGCCGAGCTGCCCGCCTTCACCGCGGTCACCGAGAAACTCCCACCACCGATCCGCGGACGGGCAGAAGCGATCCGCCGCGCCGCCCGCCGCAACGCCCCGCCGACCCAGGCACCCCAGCCCGCCACTCCACCCCCCGGAACCACACCCCAGGACCCCCGACGTGCGCACTGATCCGCCCCACCACCACGACCACCACGAAGGAGTGCACCGTGAACACCCCACCCACCCCGCAGCGCTCCCTGCGCGCGCACCGCCCTCACCGCCCCGCTCCGCGCGCCGCCACGAACGCCGAGTACATCGCCCGCCTCGCCGGGCGCCTCACCGAACGCGACCAATGGCTGGCCCGCATGCTCTACGAGCACAAAGTCCTGACCACCGGCCAGATCACCCAACTCGCCTGGCCCTCCACCCGCAGCGCGAACCTGCGGCTGCTCCGCCTCTACCAGTGGCGCGTCGTGGACCGCTTCCAGCCATTCGCCACCTACGGATCCGCCCCCATGCACTACGTCCTCGACATCGCCGGCGCCGCCGTCCTCGCCCGCCAGGACGGCCTGGAACAAGACGAGTTCGGCTACCGCCACGATCGGGCGCTCGGCCTCGCGCACTCCCTGCGCCTGGCCCACACCGTCGCCACGAACACCTTCTTCACCACGCTCGTCGATCGCTCCCGCCACTCCGGCAACGGCGGCCGGCTGACCGCCTGGTGGTCCGAGGCACGCTGCCGCGGCTTCTTCGGTGACATCGTCCGCCCCGACGCGTACGGCCGGTGGCGCGAGCGGGGCGCCGAGTTCGAATGGTTCCTCGAATACGACTGGGGCACCGAACGCCCCGCCGACCTCGTGGGCGAAAAGCTGCCAGGCTACGCACACCTCGCCGCCACGAGCGGGATCACCACTCCGATCCTGTTCTGGACCCCGACCGCACGCCGCGAGGAGCGTGTGCGCCGTGCCCTCGACATCGCCGCCGCCCTCTTGGAAGAACCATCTCTGGTCCCCGCGGCCACCACCTGCACCGACCTCGTCCCCGGCGAGGAATGCGCCGACCCCGCGGTACGCAGGTGGCTGCCGCTGGGCGCCCCGACATCGGACCCCGGACTCCGCCTGTGCCTGACAGAACTCCCCACCGCCTGGTCCGAACTGCCCGCCCCCGGCACCGCAGCGGCCGCTCGACAGCCCGACCCCGAGGAGGACCCTGAGGACCACGAAGCCATGCCCGGGCCCCCGCGCCCGCCGTCACCGCAGCCGCCCAGCACGCCCACCGGCCCTCGCCCGCGCAAAGTGCCGTGATGCGCGCCGCGGGCAGTCTCCTGGGCGTGACCGCGGCCGGCATCGTCCTCATCGCCGTGGTCGCCGGTGCAGGCGCGGGCAGCCTGCTGGCCCCCTTCGGCGCCAACGCTCCCGGCGCCCACGCCCTGTCCGACATCCCGGCCCGCTACCTCACCCTGTACGCGAATGCGGCAGCCACCTGCCCCGGTCTGGACTGGTCGGTCCTGGCCGCCGTAGGCAAGGTCGAGTCCGACCACGGCCGCTCCCCGCTGCCCGGGGTCAGCAGCGGCGCCAACTCCGCGGGCGCACGCGGCCCGATGCAATTCCTGCTCCCCACCTTCACGGGCGTCATCGCCCGGCACCCCGCCCTCCGGCAGGGCCCAAGAGCCCCGTCCCCGTACGACCCGGACGACGCGATCCCCGCCGCAGCCGCCTACCTCTGCGACTCCGGCGCCCGGCACGGCGCGAACATCACCCGCGCCCTGTGGACGTACAACCACGACAACGCCTACGTCGCCCAAGTCCTCGCCCAGGCGGAGCACTACCGCCACCGCACGCCGAGCCCCGCGGCCGCGCGTGCGATCGACTACGCCCAGGCCCAGCTCGGGCTCCCGTACACCTGGGGCGGCAACGGCCCTGAGCGCGGCGACGCTGGCTTCGACTGCTCGGGCCTGACCCGCGCCTCGTACGCGGCGGCGGGCATGGATCTGCCGCGCACAGCCCAGCAGCAGTACGCGGCCGCTCATCCCCTGCCCTCCCACGCACCCCTGCGGCCGGGCGACCTCGTCTTCTACGGGACCGACCGCGCGCACATCACCCACGTCGGCCTCTACGTCTCAGCCAACCGCATGATCCACGCACCGGGCCGCAACAAGCCGGTCAGGATTGCCCCGTACCGGTATCGCGGGGACAACTATGTGGGGGCCGCACGACCTACGCTGCCCACGCCGTTGCCAGAGCTCAGAGGTTCGCCCGGCGGCGCGGCAGCCGTTCGTTGAGCCGGAGGACGTGGCCGCACCGCCGGGGCACGAGGCGAGTCACCACACGCGGAACCCGTCCCGGTGCTGGGCCCGTTGCAGATAGGCGATCCATTGGGTCCAGTAGTCGAGTTCCTCGGCGTCACCGCCGACGATCACCTTGACCTCTTCGGCGTTGTGGACGCGGTAGCTCTCCAGTGCCGCGGCGATCTCCTCGGGGGTGACCAGCCAGCCGTCGTTCGAGCAGAACTTGTGCAGCGCGATGCCGAAGGCCGGTTCGAGGTGCCAGGACAGGTGCGCATGAAGTTGCTTCCAATAGGCCACCACCTCCGGGCGGACGGGAAGCCCCGACCCTGGGGTCCGGTCGCCAAAGGCCTCGATCTCCTCACGGGAGACTCCGTCAGGCTCGTGCGGGAAGGGCGGAGCTTCATAGCCGGTGACCACCATGCCGAGCTGTTCCATGACCTCGCAGTAGTGGGACATCCCCCAGATGTTGAGCCGGAAGTACGAGGTGTCGGCCTCCCTCAACGCCTCGTACGCGCGCTCCACTTCCTCCTGAGCTGTCACGCAATCGGCATGGCCGGGCGGCAGGTTGAGCGTGTCTCGCGCCCTGACCGCCGCATTGAACGCCTCCTCGGCCGCGCGGACCGTGGCGGCCTCGTCGTCGGGCACGGTCTCGATGAACATGTCGTAGCCCATGGTGGGCTCCTTGAGTGATCGGGTACGGCAGGTGCCCGGCACGGCGCGCGGCCGACGCCGGGCGGGGGCGGCTACCAGACGCGGATGCCGCCGTGGTCGCGGGCCTTGGCGAGCACAGCGAGCCATTCGACCCACCAGGGCAGCCCCTCACGGGCGTAGGCCTGCGCCTCCGGCGTGGCTGATGTCCACCACCCGAGCGCCGAAGCGATCTCGTCGGGTGTGACGAGCCAGCCGCCGTGGCTGAGCTTGTAGCAGGGAATCCCGGCCGGATCGTCCGCCTGCCCGTCGAAGAGGGCACTGACCGCGTCGGCGAACTGCTCAAGTTCGGGCGGGGCCTCGGCGGAGTCCGCGGCCAGGAACTCCGTCACGCGCGCGGCCGTGGTGCCGTGGTCCTCCGGGTGCGGTTCCCGTGGCGGGCTCAGGTGCTCGATCATGCCGAGCGCGTCCATGACCTGGAGCATCATGGCCAGTCGGGTGCACTCCACCCGCAGGGGCCTGCCCTGCGGTGCATCCTCAAGTTCCAGTTCGAAGCACATGGTTGACCTCCTTTGATGTTCGGGGTGTCAGTGGTCGGGGAGGCCGCGCCCCGGTCATCGGGACTCTGGGGCGGGACGCGGCCGGTCGGTGGGCTCACACCGTCCGCAGGCGCATGAGGCGCTCATGGGCCCGGGACTTGGTCTCGTCGTCGGTGCCTTCCAGCAGCGCCGTGGCGCGGGCGATCTCCTGCGTCATGGTCTTGCCGGGGCGGCGCGGGGCGACGTGATCGAGGTAGTCGGTCAGCGTGCGCTCGGCCGCGTAGGCGGTGCGCCCGATCCGCTGGGCCTCGATGGTGAACATGTCGGCGAGCAGGTCGCGACGCCGTTCGTCGGCGCGCACGGTGCGGACGCTCGCCTCATCCTTCGACGGCCACAGCTCACCGACGAGCCGGTCGAATGCGTCGATCGCGAGATCCGTCCGCGCGAGCGCCGTTTCCTCGGCCGCCCACTGCTCGTAGTAGGCGATGGACAGCTTGAGGGTCCGCCGGGCTTCCTTGATCCGGTCGGTGGCGGATTTGGTGTGCCGCACGGTCCACCGCGTGTACGCGTCGCGAACGGCGAACCGCTCGGTGTTGCCGCACACCGGCCGCCACGGCGTGACGACGGCGGTGAACGGGGAACGCCCGTCGTGGGAGTTGATCACAGCGACGAACGGGGTGATCTCGTCGTTGATCCCGTCGGCGTCGATCGTGATGGTGCGCGGCAGCCGGATCGAGACGAACACCTTGCGGCCCTCGCGCAGCGCTCCGGCGGATTCCCAGATGACTCCGAAGTCGTTCACGAGTTGTTGCAGGAACTCGAATCCGGACCGGTTCTGGATCGGCGCGTACTGCGCGCCGACCACGCCGAGCGCCGCGCCCGTGTCGTCACGGACGGTGTGGAACTTGCCTGCGTGCTGGCGCAGTTCATCGCGCCACTGGTAGAAGGCGGGGACCCGCTCAACCTGGAAGTCGATCCCGGCGAGGCCGAGCACGGCGTCGATGTCGGTGATCCCGCCGGGGATGACGTTGCCGAGACCGTGCCATGCGGGTGTGGTGGTGTACAGGGCGGCGGTGCCGAGTGAGGTGTCGAGACCATCCTTGCCGATCACCTCGCCCCGGTCGAACCCGACGGTCGCCGCGTAGGTGCCGTCGTCGCGGCGGACAGCTCCGACCTCTGCGATGCGGGCGGTGCGCTCCGCGTAGAACCTCTCGTTGACGTCAGTGGACATTGCTCCTCCTCCATGGTCACGAGATGAGAGGAGTGGACCCGACCTGGATCGAACCGGCGCTGACGTTCGGTTATAAGCCGACCGCTCTACCACTGAGCTACGGGCCCTGTTGTGCGTGAGGTGTTCTGACGGCGCCCGCACTCAGTCGCAGGCAGCCGAGCGGGTGATCGACTCGCGGCGCGCGTGGTGCGGACCGGAGCGCTCACCCCAGGGGTCCACGAGCGCGAACCGGGCGGCGGGAAGACCGAGTTGGTCGGCAAGCGCGCACTCGCGGCACTGGCACGGGAGCGCGAGCCACAGACCGTGATGGCTCTTGATCGAGCCGTGGTAGATCACGAGGTCACCGGGCTCGATCATGTCGAGCGACCGGAACAGCGAATCGGACATGGCGCCCCCTCAGGCAGCCAGAACCGGAAGAGTTGCGGTGCGCGGGTAGATCTCCCACGCGGTGGCGAGCACGTGCGCCTCGCTCGGCCGGTACGCGGCGATGCGGCGGAAGCGGCCATGGATCAGGAGGAAGGCGCAGGTCGGCTCGCGACGGTAGATCGTTCGGTAGGTCTCGGCGGCCACGCGGCCGAATGGGGAGGCGTAGCGCCAATTGGCCGGGAGGCCACGCGCGGCGAGGAATTCGGTGGAGGTTATCCGAGGAGCAGCGATCTCACGAACTGCGGTGCTGAGCTTGACGTTCATCACGAACCCCCAAGACCGGAGTGCCAACTTTCTTGGCACTTTCAGTGTCTCGCTCGGGCCGCTTGATCGCAACAAAGTTGGCAGTGATTCTTTACGTGACGCGCCCGCTTCCCCAGCAGCCGACGTGAGACGATTCCGACCATGACGCCACGTCCCGACCCGCGCGTTGAGGCCCAATGGCTCCGCAAGTTGGAGCGCGCGACCATCGCCCACGAAAAGGCCCGCCGCGCATTGGACGAGGTGATCGCCGACGCTCGTACGGCAGGCGTGCCCTTGATGACCATCGCGAAGCACACGCCGTACAGCCGGGAATGGGCCCGGAAAATCGCGCACCGAATCGATGCGGAACGCACCAGACCCGAACCGACGGACTGAGCGCAACAGCCGACACCCTGGAAGCCGAGACCACGACCGCGCCGCCGGCGCACATGAAGGTGACTATTACTACGCAACAGCATTGAGTTGCGGTCACCAAAGGTAGGGACTTTGCATCGCTGAACTGCGAGTCCCAAGCTGTGCAGGGCTACCGCTCTAGAGGGAAGACCGCTAGGAAGGCCTATTGGTAGCCCCATCGGCGGCGGGGTCGCCTTTCTCCTTTGGGTGTAGCTCTCTTCCGGGGACGGCCCCGATGGTTTGAGCTGGGAGATCGTGGTTGTGGGTGATAGCGGCGTGGTCGGGGTCTCTACCGTGTGGGTGGAGGAGGCGACGCTGATGGGGTCGTTGATCGGGGAGTTGGAGGCGCGGGAGGCGGCGGCCCGGTCCCGGGTGGAGACGCTCGTAGCGGAGCTAACCCGGCTGACGGCCCGTCTGGACGGCTCACGCCCCGACTCCTGGCGCTACCTGGTCGACGACGCCGGCAAGCCGGCGGACGCAACCGGATACCGGTGAGGGGCATCGCCCGCGGGGCTCTTCCGACGTCCGTCCGACTCGCCCGCCGCCCCACATGCGCAGTCGTACGTCAGCCCGCCCGCTCATAGGTAAGGACGGTCTTCGGGTGGTTGCCGATCTTGCGTAGGCGCAGCGGGCCGTCCGAGGACTTCACGTCGAAGGAGTACTCGGTCTCCTTCGGCGGGCAGTTAACGGTCCTGGTGCCCTGATCGAGCTTGAAGTTGCTCATGGACAGGTCGTGCTGGTCGATGCCGGTGACAATGGCGCTGCCCTTGCATCGCGGGCCGGTGCGGGACTCGATGACCGCGCGTGCCCATCTGCCCGACCCGACCTGATGGATGGTCAGCTGCTGGCTGCCGTCCGTGGCTCGCCACCGGCCCACGAACCAGGGGTGGATGGGCTTGTACTTCATGGCCACCTTGGCGAATCCGGAGCCTTTGCGCCAGGTCAGCGTGGCGGTTCTCACCCAGCTGGGAGCGACGAAGTCCACTCGGGCGCCACCGTCGCGGATGCGGACCTTCGGCCAGACGATGGTGTTCTTGGTCGGGTCGGTGGTCCAGGAGGAGAGGTCCCCGGTGGCGACGGCCGCGATCACCTCTTGCGGTTCTTCGCCGTCCCTGCAGTACGCGCCGAAGCCGGCCGCGAGCCACACGGTGTCCCGGTACGCCTTTGCCCTGATGCCGCCGCACGGTCTGGTGCCGGTCTCATAGACCGTCTTCCGGGCGGACCAGGCGTCGTCGGAGGCGTCGCGATGCTGTGCCTCCAGGCCGCGGCGAGTGAAGCGGAGCGACACCTGCCGGCCGTCGGACAATTCGAGGACGGTGTGGTCGTCGTCGTCCTCGACGACCCGTGAATCAGGCTTGTCCTCGGGTTCGCGGTGGGACTTCGTGCGCTTCGTGCTGCTGCCGGACGGTCCCTTGTCCGATTGCTCGGCACAGCCGCCGACGGCTGCGCCGAGCACCAGCACCGCTACCGCCCACGCCCCTGCGCTCTTCGTTCTCATGCCGTGTCAGCTCCCGTGTACGCCGCGCCGCGATGCCCGGGCCGGTGGGTGGCACGAACTCGGCGATGCTAGTCGGTGGGCGGCCCGCCCCGTTCGGCCCCCGGCACGGTGCGGCCCCGGCGGTTCCGTCACTCGTCGAGGACGGCGGCGACCCCACTCGGGCCCGGGCCGCCGCCTCCCGCGCCTCCAACTCCCCGATCAACGACCCCATCACCCACAACCACGATCTCCCAGCTCAAACCTCGGGGCCGCCCCCGGAAGAGAGCTACACCCTTCTCCTTTTCGGCCGCGCACCGAGCCGAGGGAGACAAGCACCCAGCGGGTGGGGCTACCTGCCGAGGAGGACGTCGGCGAGTTCGGGGATCTGCCGCACGGGAAAATGAAGTAGGGCCGCATCGGAGAGTCCGTTTGGCTCCAGGGGGACGTTCATCCGCCAGCATCCGGGGCGCCACCGCAGGCCGACTCGCCTGGCAAACAGCGGCTCAGTGGCCAGCAGATCGACCAGACGCATGGCGTCGAGGAGCGGGAGCTTGAGCAGAGCCCACCCGCGGTGAAAGGCGATGAAGTTCTCAGCCCCGTAGCCCAGGGGGCGGTCGGCCTGGGCACGTACTGCTGCGGTTGCTTCGCCGACGTCCTGGCAGCAGGCGAGCGTACGGAAGCCCAGCCGCCACAGGTCCCGGATCACCGGCACCAACGCTTCGTCGATCTCCACGTGTTGGCCGTCGCGGGTGGTGAGTGTCTCGTAGGGGTGGACGATGGGGTCGGCCATCGTTTGACCTCCCTATCCGTTCTGTCGGTACGCGGCCCACCGGCCGGCCGCGTCCGCAAGATCGCACATCCATGCGATGTCGGGCGCATCCTCGGCGATCTCCGCCCAGAGTCGCGCCTGCGCCTTCGCGAAGACCTTGAGGGCGTCGCCGGTCGCGGTGGACCAGGCGGGAACCTTCGCCGCCCATAGTTCGGCGTCCACAGGATCGTGTCCGGCCGCGACGAGCCAGATGACCCAGTAGGCGGTGTCGATCCACGAAGCGCCGCGGGTGGGCCAGGCCCAGTCGACGACGCGAGCCGCGCCCTCGACGATCAGCACGTTGTCGGGGTGCCAATCGGTATGGAGCAGCGCGTCACCGTTCAGCAGTTCGGCGTCGTCGGGGCCGTCCAGGTAGGCGGCCAAGCGCTGCCCGATCTCCTTGAGGTCGACTCCGGCCGGGGCCTGCACCCCCCAGAGCGTGGTGAGCGCCTCCGCGACGAGCGGCAGGTCCCCGGAGCGCGGGTCGTAAGTGGCGCGGCGACCCTCGATGTACTCGTAGCCGAGCAGGTTCCACTGCTCGTCGCTGATCGTCCAGAGCAGCCGCGGGGCGATGGGAGCCACGTAGGGGTTGATGGCAGCCTCGCGCTGCTGTGTCCACACCCGGGGGTGGTCGCTGCGCAGCCCCTTGACGAAGACGCGCCCGACGCAGGTGTCGAGGGTGACGGCGATCTCGCTGTTGAGGCCGTCGGCGACGCTCATTGCCGCGCGGATGGGCCCGGTGCGAGCCTCGACAGCGCTTCGGGTGGCGGGAGGAAGGTCTTCCCAGTACAGTCTCATGGTCACCACGGCGGGAGTCTAGAGGGATTTAAGCGGTCAGTGAGGCCGCCCGCGCCGCGGGCGGCCGCCGGTTCAACGAGTGGCTCAGTTGTAGGGGTTGTCGTCTCCGCAGCCCCGCATGACATCGCCGCCCGCAAGAATGTCGAGGTCGTCGACAAACTCCACGTCAGCCACCTCCTTGCTCATGCCTTGGCCCTTCTCCTTGTCCTTTTCGGCCGGGCGTTCGGTGATCTCCACGGCAATGGCGCTCATAGGTGTACTTCCTTCCGTCAGGAGTGCTGGCAGTAGCGGTTCAGTGGCGCGTCGGCCCGGCGGTACAGCTTCACGAGGGGCATGCACGTGGTGCACGTCTTGTGCAGGGCACAGCTCGTACAGGCGTCCTGCCGCTGCAGCGCTCGATCGGCGATGGAGCCGAGCCGTGCCAACCCCGCGACCCCCTCGGTGAGCAGAGGGATGGGGTGGTCGCGGGAGACTTTGCAGACGCTCGCCAAGCCGAAGGGAGTCACGTTCAAGGACGTGTGGCCGGCGTCGCATCCGGTGAACGGAGTGGCGGGGCGGGGTTGATTGGGGGCCTGTTCCGTGAGGGGCCCGGAGCCGCCGCTGAAGGTTGGTGACATCTGAGCGTATTCGCGCACGTGAGTCGTGTAGCGGTGGGCGAGCTCCCGCATCGCGTCGGCCTCGTGGATGTTCCGGCGCGTGGTGATCACGCTCAGGGACAGTGGCAGGCCGGCTTCGGTGGCGGCGGCGAGGCCGCGCATGAAGTTCTTGAAGGCACCACGGCGTTGGACGAATCCGTCGAAGGTCTCTGTTGTCGCGCCGTACACGCTCAGCGTGATCCGGTAAGGGCGGCGGGTGGTGAGCAGGTCGAGCATGGGCTGGCGGTGCAAGGTCGATCCATTGGTAAGGATCTCGACCATCATGCCGAGGTCGTAGGCGCGCGCGTACGTCTGCGGGAACAGGCTGTCGATGGTGCACTCGCCGCCGCCGAGTTCGAGCCATACGATCCCGGCGTCACGCAGAATGCTCAGCAGCCTCTCGCGCTGCCCCCAGGCCAGACCCTCATGCCGCTTGGCCCCGTAGACACAGTGGTCACAGTCCCAGTTGCAGCCGTTGTTGACCTCGTAGGAGGCGCGGCCATGCCCATGCGGTGACGGAGCACGCACGAGAAGCGCCTCGCCGGCAGGTCGCCCGTGAAGGTTGAGGCCCCAGCGATGGCTCGCGGCGTCACTCAGCCAGTCGGGCAGTGATCCGTCAGTCGCGGCGAGCTGGCGTATTTCCCGGTAGCGGTGGGACCCGATTTTGATGCCTCGGAACGATCCGGGGCGCAGGACAAGGTGTCCTGCGAGGAATGGGGTCACGATCAGTTCGTAACTGGAGCTGGGCATGGCACGCTCCCTCAAGTCGTCACGGGTCGAGCAACCGCCTCTGGGGCGCGGGCAGATGAGGCACAGGCCTGGCGGTCAGGGGGCGAGGTGGGCACGTACGGTCTTGCCACCCTCTTCCCGAAGGAACCATGAGAGGTCTCCGCCGAGCGCGCGGATGAGGTGCAGTCCCCGCCCGCGTTCATCCTCGACGCCGGCGTCGGCCTGCGGGCTCTCGGAGATGTGCGGGAAGGAAGCGACCGGGTCTGAGACGTCGATGCGGAGCGTGTCGTCTTCCAGGATCGCCAGCTGAACGCGCAGCAGGTGGCCGACGGTTCTGCCGTGACTGATGGCGTTGGTGACGAGCTCGGAGACGATCACGGTGGCGTCGTACTGGTCACCGGCCCATCCCCACAAGGAGAGTTGACGCCGGGTGTGCAGTCGGGCCAGCCGCACGGAGCCGTAGATCATCGTGTAGTCCATCTGCCACTGACAACGGGCCGCCGCGGTGACAACCGGTGTCGAATCCAGCGTTCCCACGATCACAACTCCTCTTGCTTCCAGGTGCCGATGCCCGCGGCTTCGTCGGGCCTCCGACACCAAGAGACTGGACCGGTGGACCGGTCCAGTCAAGCGGAATGGCGCAATTGCCAATTCCGGAAGCAGCCTCAACTCACGGCCTTCGGGGGCCGGTTCGGGAACGGCGAGGTCTAGCGACCGCCGCCCATGGGATACGTCTGCACGTTCTCCCACAAACCCTCGGGCGTTACGCCGAGTTCCACGACCAGAGCCCGCCCCTCGGCGTCCTGCGCGGTGTGCAGGACCTCCGCCACGGCGAACGGCTGCTGACGCGACAGCGCCTCGGCCTCGTCAGCCGTACCGAGACGCACCGCCGTCACATCGGCGCCCTGAGATGGCCTGCGCCCCGTCATACGGGCGATGTAGCGGGTGGTGCCTTCGATGATCTGCTTCCGGTCCGACAGCCTCGGGCAGCGGTCGGCGATCTCGGGCGGGAACCAGGCCGCGACCAGCGACAACGGTGACCCGTCGGCCAGTTCGATCAGCCGGTCACGCCGCAGAGCCTGAGCTCCGTCACTCAGACCGAGCGCCGCCGCCACCCGCGCCGACGGCACCTCGCGCGTCGGCGTCCCAACGATCCGGTATGCCCGGCCGCCGGCCGTGCGCGCTGTTCCTTCCTCGCGACCTCCGGCCGGACGTGCCACCGGTATCGGCGAAGGCCTGAACCCCTGGCCCTGCCGGGCCACCACCAGGCCGTCGTTCACCAGCAGGTCGTACGCCTTGATGACCGTGGCGCGCGATACGTCCCACTGCGCGCACAAGTCGCGCTGCGACGGCAGCAGATCGTCGGAGCCGAACTCGCCGTCCGCGATGCGCTGGCGCAGCGAGTCCGCGATCAACTCGTACTTGAGAACTGCCACTGCGACTCCCGATGCTCTGGACAGGTTGACCGGTCAGGCTGGACCATCCAGGGTATGCCCTCCGTTCCGCAGCTCAGCCCCGAGATCGTCGAGTTCTACTCGCAGACCGTGGACGAGTCCTCGCGACTCACTCGAAGCGCCGACGGCCTGCTCGAACTCGTTCGCACGCAGGAAATTCTGCGCTCCCACCTTCCCCCGGCGCCAGCCACGGTCCTCGATGTCGGCGGTGGTCCCGGCATTCACTCCAGGTGGCTGATTGAAGCGGGATACACCGTGCACGTGGTGGACCCGATCCCCCGCCACGTCGAGCAGGCCGCCAAGGCCGGCGCGAGCAGCGAGCTGGGCGACGCCCGCAAACTCAGCGCCGACACCGGTTCCTTCGATGTCGTCCTCCTGCTCGGCCCGCTCTACCACCTGCTCGACCGCACCGAGCGGGACCAGGCGCTTACCGAAGCCGTACGTGTGGTCAAACCGGGTGCCCTGGTGGCCGCTGCCGCCATCGGCCGCTACGCCTCCCTGTTCGAGCACGTCGCCACCACTCTGCTCGACAAGGAACACGTTCGGGACGCCGTGCAGGACATCCTCGCGACCGGCATTCACGAGCCGGGCCGCAAGGGCTTCACCGCCGCCTACTTCCACACACCGGACGGACTCGTCGAGGAGATGACCACGGCCGGCCTGGAGGGCGTCACCATCCACAGCGTCGAGGGCCCCTCCTGGGGTGCCCTGAAGGCCACCGAAGAACACACGCGCGAGTCGATGCAGAACTCGCCCATGTTCCAAGCCGCGTTGCATGCCGCACGCCTCGCTGACTCCTACCCGGAGCTTCTGGCCGCCAGCTCTCACATGCTCGCCGTGGGCAAGACACCGAGTTAGGGCCTGTATGTGGTCGTGATCAACGGGCGGTTCGTATGAGAACTACTGCCGCGGGCGCTCCGGATACCGGCCGTACGCGCGAAGCTAGCGCTGGGCCTCGACGAAGCGAACAACTTGGTCACCGGCGAGGGCCTTCTCTTCTTTCGTTGGCAGCGTGACGGTGCCGAATGATGAACTTTCGGCGGATCCTGCCATGTGGGTCAGGAGGCGGCGGAAGCTGTCGATCTGACGGGTGAGGGCGTCGATGTCGACGAGGTCTCCCTCCAGTTCCGCGAGGAGGTAGAGGGGGCCGGTGACCAGTGCAACGGCGGGGATGCGCTGCTCATAGAGCGGCTCGCCTTCACCGAAGTGGATGAGTGCTCCTGGCTTCAGCGGAGTGGAGGAGTCGATGTCGACGCCACTCCACGTCGCGCGGGTCAGTTCTGCCAGTTCGCTTGTCGTCGCGTACAGCATTTCCGGCTCGAGCGTGCCATCGGGTTCGTAGTGCCCGGAAGCGGGATTGATCCGGAAGTGCTTGGCGCCGAGGTGTTCGATGGCCAGTCCGGCGACGGCCGTGAGGCCGTCGGCGTCGGGGGACCAGAGCTCGGGGTGGGCATCGAGCCACGCGGTCGTTGCCTGTCCATGCTTGGTGACGGCGGGGATGCGCAGATGCCCGGCGGTGTAGACGAAGACGATGGTCCTGTTGTGAGCGGTGGTCGCCGCGTCGCGTGCGAGCGCGAGGAGTCCGAGGTGCCCGTTCTCCTCGACGGCGTTGCCGCCATCGCTGTGCGTGACCACGAGGACCGCCTCGTCGGCGGCGGGCCCGGACCCGGCAGACACCGCCCACAGGGTGTCCATGGAGGTGTCCGGGGTCTTGGTCGCGTCCAGTGTCAGGGTGGCCGTGTCGCCGCGCTCGGCGGCGGCGAGAACGGTGTCGCGCTCGGATTCCGGTACCCAGACGGCCGGGATGCCCTGGTAGTCACGGGTGAAGGGCAGATACTGCCCTCGTGCCGCGTCATCCGCGAGCCCCTTCCAGACACCGATGACGCCCACGACGCCGGCCTCGCGGGCCTTCGTCAGATCGGTTCCGGCGAACTCGGATCCGATGACGGGGTTGGCGATGGTCTCGAAGGGGAGCTCGCCCGACCAGGTGTCGAGCACGAGCTTCGACGGCACGTCGAAGTTGTGCACCTCGATGACGGCGATCTTCCCGGCAGCCGCTTCCCAGTTCTTGCGCACACCGGTGACGGGTGTCAGGGGCGCTGTCGCTCCCTGAGGTCCGGTCTCGCCGGAGTAGGGCCAGACCGAGGAGAGGGGGACGTCTCTCTGACCGATCTTGAGGGCGCTACCGCCATCCGCGAGGTCCCAGCGCTCGAAGGAGTGGGTGTCGCGTTCAACGGTGTATCCGAGCGCGGAGAGTTCGCTCGCCACGTCCTCGGTCAGGGTGTGATGGGCGTCGGTGCCGGAGTATCTCGGTCCGAGCTCGTCCAGTCGTTGGATCTGGTGCGCGTAGTCCGTCATATAGTCCTCCTTTTCGCCGAAGCTCTCACGTGCCCGCTGCCTGGGCCACACGAGGTCAGCCGGTCGGCCCGTAACTCACCGGCTGGCGGTCAGGCCGAGGACCACGCCGCGGACGGCGGCTTCGCGGACGGCTGCGGGATCGTCGTAGAACGGGGACTGGGTGATCGCGCCGACGTTGGCGGCGATGACGGCCCACGTGAAGGTCTCCGGGCAGGCCAGTGGCCGACGGCCGGCGAGTTCCAGTACGCCACTGCGGGTCCGCCGGCAGCACCTGCAGCCACTTCGCACATCCCGATCACGACCCGGAACGCGCCCTGGGGTCGTCCGCTGTGGCCATGTCGTCAGTGGTCGACCGGAGATTCGCCGCGCGTCCAGGCTGCGGCAGGGACGTCATCGCTCATTCAATCGCCACACCCACTACCCCGGATGAGCCAAGCGAGGGACTCTTGCGGACCTTGTCCGGCCGTGTCGACGACGACGTGCTCCCGGTCCCAGGGTTCGTAGTCGCGGTCGAGGACCTGCTGCCAGTCGGGCATGGGCAGGCCGGGGATATCGCTCGAGCGTGTGGTCACGCGTTGCCAGTGCTCGGCCGGATCCGAGCAGATCACTTCGACCTCGACGGTAGTGGCGCCGGCCTTGGTACCCACGCCCCGCCAGGCGTCGCGAGTGACGGTCAGGGGATTGACGGATTCCGCGATGACGGTGAGCCCCTGCTGCAGGTGTTCCTCGGCGAGGGCATATCCGACCGTGTAGCCGACCGGACCGAGAGGATGCTGGGCGAGACCCGAGCGGACGATGGCCTGCTCGATCGTGTCGATGCACAAATGGACTGCGCCGATGCGTTCGGCCAGAAGGCGCGCGAGTGTGGTCTTGCCCGTGCCGGGCAGTCCGCCGATGACGATGAGCATGTGCTCATGGTGCCAATCCCGTCAGGGTCCTGGATTGTCTTCGTGGCACTCATCCCGGCAAGTAGGGCCCTGGTGATGGTCGTCCGCGAGCGTCGTGCACGCCGCTGAGTCAGCTCGCTCATCCCTCCGGTACTCCGCCGGTTCCTCCAGCGGGCGAGCCGCGTCGATGCAGTGCCTCGCACAGGGCGATCGTCTCCGGGCTCGGCTCCTCGTCGAGTTCGGCCAGCTCTGCGCTCAGGAGGTCCAGCGTGTGCGGGATGTCCGACTGCAGGCCTAACCGTGCCTGGACGCGCGCGATGTCGCGGTAGATGGCCTCGTTGTAGCGGTCGAGCGTCCTGGCGCGTTCGAGCATGGTGAGGGCGAGGCGGGGGTCGGATGCGCGCAGGGTACGGGTGAGTGCGGCGAGGCCATCGAGCACGTCGCGGCGCACTGCCTCGCGCGGGGCTTCGCACCACTCCGCGACGATGTCGGTCGCGAAGTCACCGGCGTAAAGACTGGTGCCGCGTTCCAGGGCGTTCAGACGCAGCTCATGGTTCTCCGCTGCGTCCGACTCGCTCAGTGCATCCTCCAACTCCCAAAGGTCGACGGAGACTTGGTTGTGGTCCAGGGTGTACAAGCCTTCGGCTTGGTGGACGATATCGCGGACCTCGTCGTGCGTGGCCGTGCGCAAGGTGCGACGGAACTGGCTGAGTGTGGCGTGGAAGCTGTTGTACGGGTGCTCGCTGGGGGCATCCGGCCAGATTGCGGCGGTGAGCGTTTCTCGCCGGACCCCGTTTCGATGCAGCGCCAGGTACGCCAAGATCTCGCGCTGCTTCGGGGCTAGAGACCCAGCGAGGCTTCTGTTGGCTGCACCGCGGGCGGGGTGATGCGTCAGGCGTACGGGGCCCAGCACCGTGAGAGTGAGGACAGGCGCCGTCGCCGTCGGCCCCTGCCCTGCTGACCGCGTAGCGACGTCCGCCTCCGACCCCGTTGCTTCACTCTCAGTCGACGGGGTCGGAGGCGTCTCTGGCTCCGACACACGAAAGAGGTCGCGGAGAGCTCGCGCGTCGGGAGGCCGCAACGTGAACAGGCGTGCACCGGTCAGCGTCACGGCGTCAGACGAACTGTCAGCCGAGACGGTTCCGTCATGTCCCACGCAGAGAGTTCGTCCTGGACGCCACTGCCCCAACAACACCCCGGCCAGACCGAGCGAGGAGCCATTGTCGAGCAGCGCCTGCAGACGTCCGTCAGAGTCCGGAGCGGGACTGGTGATCAACAGGAGACCGGTGTCCTTGGCGCTGCCAAGTGTTGGGTCCGTGGCGTCGTCACGTGCCCGGCGCGTCCGGCTGAGCAGCTCAGCCTCCAACGCGTTCAGAGCCGTGTCCAGATCCTCGACGATACGTAGACCCGATGCGTACGAGCGCACTGGAACCTGCTCACCGAAGAGCTGCGCGGCATCCTGGGCGGGGGCCATGACCTCGAGATGTCCGGAAGCCATTCGCTCCACAGCTCCGTCGATCAAGAGGGCGCGGACGGCTTCCACGGCTCCAGTCCCGACCAGGCCAAGACCCCGGCTGCGGGCCACGTCCCACGCGAGGGAGTGGCCTTCCCACGCCCCGGTAACCGCTCCTGTGATGGAAGACATGGGTTCTTCGCCGCGGTGTCGGGATCGGGCGCGGAGCTCTTCGTCAGGTGTGCGGGGTGTCGTGGCTGTTCGCTCGGCGGTCTCCCCGGGCTCCGGGGCGGGAGCCGTGCGCAGGGCGCGGACCACGGGAGCGATCTCCAGGTCGTCGCGTTCGCGGCCGCGGCGCTGGTGGCGGGCTCGCCGTCGCAGGCGCGTGGTTGTCAGGACGGCAGCGGTCAGTGCGGCCAGGCCCAGACCGACGTATCCCCCTGTTGGTAGGTCGAGCCCGGGCCGTCGATGCCCCTCGTGGCCAGGTAGTCGGGGAACGTTCGAGTCGGTGCCCGTAGTCGGGCCCGCGCTCGGTTCACGGGACGGTGGGGGTGTCGCCCTCGGCGGAACCTCAGGGCCCGGAGCCGGCGAACTCGCCGGCAGCTGGAGGATCCAACCGGGGCGGATCAGGTCGGGGTTGGTCAAGGCGTCTCCGTCGGGCTGAGGGCGGCCCCGATTGAGCGCGTAGATCTCCGGCCATCGCGCCCCGTCACTCAGAGAACGATCGGCAATCCTCCACAGGCTGTCGTGGATACCGTGCTCGGGCGGACGCACGGTGACGGTGCGCGGTGGGCGCTGTGCGGCGTCGTCCGTGTCGTAGGGAGCCGCGTCGAGCCTGCCTGCCCCGCCTCGCACTTCCCCCGAGGTCACCTCGAAGGGACCTGGACGCACCAGTAGGCCCGTCGTGGCCCGGGTCGGTGCAGGTCTGGCGAGAGCTTCTGGACGGTTCAACACAAGTGCTGTGACGGCGGTTCCGACCAGCAGCGCGGCAACCACGTGCACCGATCTATGCGGCCCCCGAGCCTCGGGCCACGAAACTCCGCTGATCATGCCCCATGCGGTGCGTACGACATCGATCGCAAAGGTGCACCAGACCGTCCAGAGCACACACGCAAGCACGTTGAGCAGGAACGTGGCGTTCATCGGGGCGCGCAGGATCATCTCTACTTCAGCCCACGAGGAGATGCGATGCGGCAGCGGCCACCCGACGTAGCGCCACAGCCCCCACGGAACTCCCGTAACCAACACAGCCAGCGTGACTGCGGCCAGCAGCCCCCGCAGGAACCGGATCACGCGATGCCCTGCCCCTCGGACGCCCGGCGGTGTCATGGCACTGCGGTGCCGATGTTCCGCACCGGGTGTGCCGACCCCGAAGCCGACACCGTGAAGGACTGGATGCCAACTACGCGCAGGAGTTGGGCGGAGGAGCGTGCAGAGACCCGCACGGTGACGGTGTCCCCAGTGGCCGTGACCGTACCTGTGTCACCCGTGGCGGCGAGATGGCGCTGGGCCAGATCGCGGGCCTGGTCGGGGATCAGTCGGAGTGTGCCGTCCGCCCGGTAGGCGGACAGGTCCAGCGCCTGAGCACCTCGGCGGGCCGCCTCCTGGGCCTCACCGATGGCGCGCACTTTGGCGGCCAGGGCGAGGCCTCCGTCCAGCACGAGCCCAGCGAACATCAGCACGGCAACCGTGATCAGGACAACGAACACGGTCGCCTGGCCCTCGTCGCGCCGCATCGTCTTGCACGGGCGAACAGCGGAGAGAGGCGAGGGAGTCACGGGGACCCCGCTCCCCACGAGGCCGAGGCACTGGCGACACGCGGCACGGCGATGTGTTCGGCGGTCTCTGACTGTGAATGAGCAAGCGTGCTTCCGCGGTACACATCGACCGGCGACGCGAACTCTGCGCTGAGCGCCATGACACCGGGCACGCGCAGCGGCGCGAGGCCACTGAGGTCAACGTCGCAAGTCACGGAAGCTTGCACGGTGCCACCTGGCTGCAGACTTCCCTGCAAACGGACCGCCAGTCCGCGGCATGTGATGCCCGCGCCGTGCAGAGCTTGGGCGGCCGTTGACCGAGCGTGCGCTGCTGCGGTCGCCTCGGTGCGTTGGGAACTGGCCGCCCTGGCCGCTTGATGGGCGGCGTCCTCGACAAGCAGGCGCACGCCCGCCATCCGTCCACAGAAGACGAGGAACCAAAGAGCCAGGAGCAACACCGGGATGGTCAGGACGAGTTCGATGGTTGCCGAGCCCGTGTCGTCTCGGCTGCGGTGCGTCATCGAGTGTCTCCAGAGCCGTTCATGACCGTCTCGACCGGGCCGACAGACCGCGCCCGAACTGGCAAGTGCAGGAAGGGCAGAACAGAGCCGGCTGTGCCGTAGACCCGCACCTCTACGAGGCGGGGGCCGCGCGTCAGGTCGAGGTGCACTCCGCGGAGAGGACCTCGGCCCAGCTGGTTCAGGACCCGGGCGCCTTCCGCCCGGCCGGTCTCCACCGTTCCGTGCTGTACGCGAGTGGCTGCCAGCGCGTGGGCGGCGGTGGCCTGGGCGATGTGGGTGGCGTGCAGGTAGACAGCCGCCTGGGCCATGAGCAGGACGACGGTGAACACCAACGGCAGGACGAGAACCATCTCGATGGTGCCGCCACCCGCGTCGGACCGCAGTCCCGACCGAGGCAGCCGAGGGGAGCTGGCTATTTGAAGGTGACACTGCGGGCCGCCGCCAGGATCTGCGGTCCGAACAGCCCGGTCACGGTCAGGGCGAGCGCCGCGAGGAAGGCGATCCAGATGACCTGTTCGGTCGTCATCCCGCCCGCATCGCGCCGCAGGGCACGCACTACAGCGCTGAGACGGCTTCGCAGGGAGCGGGGGCAGGTGAGCGGCAACATGTCCGTGGTTCTCCAAGAGTGATCGAAGAATGTTCACAGCGAGGCCTCGATTTGGACGAGGGCCGGATAGAAGACGAAGAGCACGAATCCGAAGCCCATCAGCACTCCCGGGAGAGCCATGCGCTCGGTGGCCGCGTTGGCCCGGCCCTCGGCTTCGGCGGCATCGCGGCTGCGGAGCGCGGCGGCCTTCGCGGCGAGGGACGCACGGATTTTGGCTCCCTCGGTTCCTGCGAGGGATAGGGATGCCGCCAGTTCACTCAGCTCGCTCACACCGACTTCGTCGCCGAGCTGGCCAAGCATCGTCCAGGGTGAAGTGCGGGTCAGGCGTGCGGTGTTCAGCGCGCTGCGTATGCGCTGGAACGGCTGCCCGTGGCCGATCTCGGCGGCGTCGGTCAGCGCGCCCTCCACTCCGGCACCTCCGGCGAGCAGGATGTGGATGAGGTTCAGGTACGCGCTCAGGGCGTGGCGGAAGGCTGCTCGTCGGTGCTCTGCCCCTGCAGTCACACTGACGTCCGGCAGGAGGAAGCCGCCAACAGCCAACGCCAGCGCGCCGCCCAGCGGAATCGCCCAGGGCAAAGGGTGTCCGCCGATGGTGAGGATCAGTTCGACGGCCGTCGGCAGACACAGTCCGGCGAGCGTGAGCGCCGCCTTCTCCCCCAGGTACGCCTCCACCGGCCGGCCGATGACCGTCAGGTCCTTGCGCACGCTGCTCGTAGGCAGCCCCAAGGCACTCAGCACGCGGGCGAAGGGAGCGCCCAGGCGCTCTGCCCACCCCTGCTGACGGGTGCCTGGGCCCTCAGGCGGAGAAGGCACGGCGTGGATGCGTGAGATCAGTTCGGTCAGGGGCGGGGGGAGCGGGAAGATCCAATACGTCAGGGCCCACAGCCCCAGGCCGACTCCCATAGAGAGAGCCAAGAAGGCGATCATGTCGACAGCTCCTGTCCTACGCCGTCTCCGATATCCACTGCCCCGACGATTGGCTCGGGGTCCGCGAGGATCCGGTCGGGCTGCTCGATCCGTACCATCCGGCGCAGCCACGCGAAGGCCCCTGCGAACACAGCACCGATCAGCAGCAGGACCAGCTGTCCGCCCCACGTGCCGTACGGGCTCAGGAAGGCGGGGTTGAGGAGGACCAGCCCGCCCGCGAAGGAGATCGTGGTGATCACGACGACACGAAGGGTCGTGCGTACGCGGGCTCGGCCGGCATCGATCCGCTGCCGCATCTCGACGTGGGCTCGGGCCGTTGCGGCCAATGCATCGAGAACGGGAACGAGTTGGCGGCCCTGTCGTTCGGAGGCGAGTATGAGGGCGGCGATCACCAGGTCGGCCGTGGTGTCGGCCAGATCGGCCGCGAGGCATCGCAGTGCGTCGGGCAGGCGTTGGCCTGCGGCGAGCCGGACGGCGAGGGACCGCACCTGCGGACGGACGGCCTCGGGGGCGGTGTGTGCCGTGGCCACGATGGCCTGTTCAAGGCCGGCCGCGGCGGCCAACGTGTCGCGGAGCATCTCCGTCCAGCCGGCGATTCCTTCGACCCGCGCGACCTCCTGCCGGTGAGCGGTGCCCTGTCCCAGCAGCCTGGGCAGACTCCACGTGGCTGTCGCCGCCAGCAGACCGCCCACCACCCAGCCCGTCACCGCGCCGCACGCCAGTCCGACCACCCCTGCGGCAGCCAGCCACCGCCTCCGGTGTTCCGTACGCAAAGGTGCTCGCTGCGCTCGGCGACCCGCGCGCTCCGTGTCCCCTCCGGCCGGGCGCCGTACCGTCCGCACGAGGGCGAACGCCCCGACGCCGAAGCCGAGTCCGAGCAGTCCCAGCAGCGCTGCGTAACCTGTCATGCCCTCACCCCCACTCGGCCTCGCCGACCCGCCCCAGGCGTTCGGGGTCGAACCCGACAGCCGCCAGATCATCGAGGGTGTCGGCTCGCAGGGGCGCGCCTGGGAGCGCGCGCAGGTCCGGTCCAGGACGGAAGACCTCGTTGGAGACGATCTGTTGACCGTCGGCATCGACGATCTCGCGTATGGAGGACACCACCCGCTTGGCCGGATCGTCGCGCGGCTTGTCGAGGTGTACGACGAAGTCCAGTGCGGAGGCGACCAGCAGATTGGTGGCTTCCAGGGGCAGGCGCTCCGGTCCTTGGACGGCGTAGGCGGCCAGCTTGGTGAATGAGCCACGGCTGGTCGAGGAGTGCAGCGTGGCCATGGAACCGTCGTTGCCCTGGCTCATGGCATTGCACATGGGGATCACTTCCGGCCCGCGCACCTCACCGACGATCACACGGTCCGGAGACATGCGCAGCGCCCAACGCACCAACTCGGCTTGGCTGATGGCGCCCTGGCCCTCGATATTCGGCTCGCGGGCCTGCAGTGCGACGACATCAGGGTGGGCCCGGATGTCGGTGTCGAGGCCGAGTTCGAGTACGTCCTCGATGGTGACCAGGCGCTCCCACGACGGGATCTCGGCGGCGAGGGCCCTCAGCATCGTCGTCTTGCCGATGGCGGTGCCTCCGGTGATCAGGACGTTCTTCCTGGCGCGAACCATCGCGGCGAGGAATGACTCCAGGTTCCGGTCGAGCGCGCCCGCGTCGCGCAACTGGGCGAGCGTGGCGCGCTGGAGGCGGTGCCGCCTGATCGACACCGATGGGCGTGCGGTGACGGCCATGACAGCGAATACCCTGTCGCCGCTGGGCAGTAGGAAGCCGACGCCGGGGCTGCCTCGATCGAAGCGTCGCTCCTCGACGCCGGCGCGGGCCGCCAGGTCGCGGATGAGGGCGACCAGTTCCGCATCGGAGTGGACCACTGGCCGGAAGCGCTCGCGGCGGCCGTCGGCGAAGCGGAGGAAGACGCGGTCGCCGTTGATGTTGATGTTCTCGATGTCCGGGTCGCGCAGCAGGGGTTCGAGACCCGCGAGTCCGAGGGATTCGGCCAGCACGGACGTGATCACCTGCTGTTCGGTGTCCGGTGACACCACGTCCTCGCCGCGCGCGAGTTGAGCGCGGGTGTGTTCCTCAGCGATGTCGACCAGGATCGTCCTGGCCTGTGTCCGGCGTTCCTCCTCGGACATCGCGGTACGTCCTGCATCCTCGTCGGCGCGGATTCGCCGGGCCAGCCGGGTGGGGAGTTCGTGGCGTAGTCGGCGGTACAAGAGCTCGGCGGCCGGACTCACTTCTTCGCCCGCTACGTCAGCGACTCCGTGCGCCGGCGGGCGACTCCACGGCAGGCCCGGTTGGATCACCGCGGTGCCGGGCGGAAGCGGTCGCGCGTGCTCGGGCTTCGGCTCCCTCGTCGCGCTCATCGCTGCACTCCGCTCGGAACAGCCGGTGCATTCCGCACTGCCGCGGCCATCAAGCGCACCCCTGGTCCGGCACCAGCTCCGGCCTGCGCATGCCTCGTTGGCAGCCCCCGGATTGCCTTCCCGCCGAACGAGGGCGCGGCGACCGTCGCGGCGATCCGTGCCATCGCGCCGGCGAGCGGTGTGCGCGCCGAGGCGCGGCGTGGCCCCGAACGCCCGCCCAGCAGCGCCGCTCCCCTGCGGTCTTCCGGGACACGGCCGAGCACATCGAGGCTCAAGGCCTGCTCGATCGCGCGGGTCGCATGGCCGTCACCAACCAAGAGGAGGCACACGGGCGGTGCCCAATGCGACACCTCGTCCCACCGGGCCGACACGTGCGACAGGGCGTCGTCATGGGCACGGGCGACCAGCAGCAGGACGTCCGCGGCATTCACGATCTTCAGAGCCGGGGAATCGGGATCGGCTCGCCCGCAGTCCGCGACCACCACGGCACCCGGGTCGTTTGCGGCCCTACGTAGCTCGTCTGTACGGGAGTTGGCGAGCTGGCGGAGAACGGCGCGCGCCTGCTCCGCCCCTGCGGGGCCGACCACCACAGGCAGGCCGCCCGGGAGCCGCTGGGTGTGTTCTTCGATCTCGGTCGACCTCTGGGTCCTCCGTGCGGCAGCCGTCAGAGTGACCAGGCCCGGGGAGAGGGCGAGTCGGAACCTGGCGAGCAGGTCCCCACCGGCCGGATCGCACTCCACCAGCACCGGCCGCTGTCCCGCGGGCCACCCCGCGGCCAAAGCCAGCGCGGCCGTGGTGACTCCGGGAGAACCTTTGAGGCTGCACAGCGCCACGAGTGTCATTTCCGGACCCCGTTCACGATGACGACGGTGACTTCTCCCTCGCGTGCAGTGGCGAGTTGCCGCGCGGCGTCCGTATCCATCTGCAGGGAGGCCACGGTGGTCTGCTCGTTCGGTGGTGTCTCCACCGCTGTGACGGTGGCGCTCCAGGAGGTGGACGACTCTGCCGTCGAGGAAGTGCTCCCGGATTCACGCGACGTCATGACGACCGTGACGCGGTTCCCAGGTTGCAGTCCCGGTGGGAACTGGCCGGCCTTCAGGCCGACTGCCACGATCGCCGCACCGGGTGGCGGCACCCGGGCCTCGCCCACCACTGCCTCGGTCAGCAGTGCGCCCTCGGGGAGGCTGTAGGCGACAGGCCGCCCCTCGACCCTCGAACGGGAGCGGGCTGACAGAGCCGGGAGACCACTGTCCGCCGTGATGCTGACTTCGCGTAGGTCCCGTGCGCGCAGCTCGTGTCCGACCGCGACCGGGTGTGCCAGGGCCAAGACTTCTTCGCTGTCCCCCAGCCGCGTACCCACGAGCACGCCAGCGGTGGCACATCCCACCACGAGGAGAAGCCCGAGCAGCAGATGCCGCGGGCGACGGATCCGCGGCAACGCAGTCAGCCTCGCCGGGGCGCGCCTCAGCGGGCGCGTCTTCGACTTCCTGGCGTTGCTGCTCGGCTTCCCTGGATTTCTGGGGTCTCCGCTTCGCGGCGTGGGCGGTGCACCGTGCCTCGCTGTCGAGTGCGGGGACACTCGGGGTCCCACCATCTGCTGCCTCCCGGCACATGTCTTCTAGGCAGCGCGCGGTCGGCGCGACGCCCGTCGTTGATGTCTGCTGGCGCATATCTGCTGGCGCTTCTCCGCCACCGGGCCCTTGGGGCATGGCGAGTTGGCGACACCTCGCGCTCAGCCGCCAGTGTTCAGCGCCTGGCTCTCGGCCACACGAACGGTGGCGTTCGACGTGGTCGTCAGGTCCGGGAACGTGCCGGACTGGCCGGCACCCTGCCAGGTGACCTTCCAGTGCACGGTGGCCGAGACGGCGTAAGCGCGGTGCGGCCGGCCTGCCGGCGTGGTGCGGTAGGTGTGCCCGCAGTCGGGGGACGGCCGGCTCGCCTCGACCGCACGCGTATACGGTGTGCCGGGTCCTCGGCAAGTCACCGAACCGCCGTCGCCAAGCGTCCAGACGGTCTTCGTCGGCCGGGCCACCGCAGTCACGGAAACGCCCGGGACCGAGGCTGTCGCGGACACTCGCCGCCAGTCACCACGCGCCAACCACAGCCAGGTCGGCAAGTTCGCCAACTGCTCGCCCCGTGGACTCATGGCCATCTCTGGCGCAGCAAGCCGGAGTTGGGCACGGGCACGTCGTGCGAGCTCGGCGGGCGCCACGACAGGGGCCTGGGCCGGGCCGCCAGCACCATCTGCCGCATCCGGAATCCACACGGGCGGCCGGTAGAAAGCGTCCCGTGTCCCGCCGCTGGTGCACCGGTACACGTACCAACCGCCGTTGTCCTGCGGTGCTGGGTCCTCCCCAGCGGCCCCGAGCCCGTGCATGAGCCTCACCTGCACTACTCGGGACCGCTGCCTTCCCGCCGAGCGGGGATAGGCGGCCGAGGCCACCTCCGGCGGGGGCTTGTAGTTACTGCGCTCGTAAGCGCAGTCGGCGAGGTTCGGGTCTCGGGGCGCGGCCTTGCCACCGCTCCCCTTCCCGCTCTCGCCTTCTCTTCCGCCGTCCCCGGTACGGGGAGGTGTCTTGGGATGCGTACGCCGGGAACCGTGACTCCCGCCGTCCCCCTTGCCGACGCCGAGTTCACAGCCCGGATGGGGGTTCTGCGAGCAGTCCACTGTGCCCCAGCCACTGTCGCCGAGAGCAGGAACGGCACCGACGAGTACGAGCACCGCGGCTGTGCCGGCGACGCAGAGCTGTCGATTCAGCACGACCCGACCCCTTCCACGGCGAATCGTGTGACCTTCCAGGCTCCGTCGTCCTGCTTCTTCACCTCAGCGGTGATCTTCTGTCGCCCGCCGGGACGGTGGTCCGCCAATCTCCCTGTCCCCTTGCGGTACTTCAACCAGTGGGTGGAGTCACCACAGTCAGAGATCAACGCCACGATCGGAGCGGCACGGGGACTGAGCCTGGCGGCTTCGGGCGCGTTGCGCGGTGCCCCCTTGGTGACGAGGCCGTTGCGGCGATCCGCATACATGCCGCGTGTGATCGCACCAAGAGCTGCCCCAGTGGCGTGACGGGCGAGCAGCGGTGACCGCCAGTCGGAGGTCCGCGCCGCGGCTGCCATGTCCCGCCACATACTGAGGTACGCGGCTGTCGCTCGCCGCCGGGCGATGGCCGCCTCAGACGGGCTGCTGGAGGTGGCTGAGCCGGTCGGCCCAGCACTCGGGCGGCCGGCACTGCTGCTCGTGTCCTTCGCGCTGCCGTGGTTGCCGGAGTCGGTGCATCCGGCAACCACCAACAGCAGCAACGTCGCCGTGGCTCCGGAGTGGAGAGCATGGCACCTCACGCCCGGCCCGTTCGTGGTTGGCACAACGGACACCTCCCCCATCGGCTGGAGATTCGGATGGTGTTTCCCGCCGACCACACGCGGCACGGTCGGCGCATCCATTCCTCTACTCCGGGCCCACGCCCCGACTGCAAGGTGCGTACACGTACGGACTTCAGAGTCAGTACGCGTTCATTGCCGATCCTTTACCTCGGGGACGGTCTTTTCCTCCGAGTCGATGTGATGACGGGTCAACCACGGGGCCGCGTTGCGCGGGCCGTCCTTCAGCAGCCGCGACAGCATGAAGTCGCGCAGGAGCCGCTGAAGCGGACCGGGGATCGCACGCCTCTTCATGCTTGCGCTGGTGGCTACGAGTTCCTCAACGCGTGGGCGCCGCAGTTGCTCGTAGCGCGTGAAGGCCGCGTCCACTCCGGGCATGTCGCGCAGACACTTGGCGAGGACCACGCTGTCCTCCAGAGCCATGGACGCTCCGTGCCCGGCGTTGGGCGCCGCCGCATGAGCGGCATCACCGATGATCACCATCGGGCCGGCGTGCCAGAGCGGCGTGGAGGCAATGTCGAAGACGCTGATACCCACCACGTCGTCCTCGGTGGCACGGATCAGGTCCGACGCAGCTCGGTCGTCTCCGGCCACCCTCTCCAGGCCCCTGCGTTTCCACTCTTCAGGGGTGGCAGCTGCAGGGTTGTCCGGAGCAGACGTCGACCCTGGGATGTTGACGAACCACCATGTGTCTCCGCCAGGCGTCGTGAGGTACGCGAAGAAGGCCCTCTTGCCGTACACCATGCGCATGGTCTCGTCCGGAGCACTCACGGGAGCCTTGCTCGCGTAGCCGCACACCAGGTCCTCGCCCGTGTAGCGGGGGCGGGGAGCAACGGGGTCGATCATGCGCCGGACCACTGAGTGGATGCCGTCGGCACCCACCAGGAGGTCGCCTTCGGCTTCACTGCCGTCCTTGAAGGTTGCCATGATGCGCCCCGCTGGAGTGCGTACCGCGGAGACGAGCTGCTTGCCGGATTCGACGCGGATACCGCGCCGCCCGGCCTCCTCGGCGAGCACGCGACACAGCTCGGCACGCCGCAGGGTGCGCGGTTCGGACAGCCGTCCGAAGCGGTCCTGATCGATCCTCGCGTCTCGGAGGCGTTTCCCTGATCCCGTGGCGAACTCAATGCTCGTCACAGCGAATGACCGCTCCACCACGAGCTGGTGGGCGTCGACGGCACGGAGCGCATCCATACCGTTGGCGAACAGGGAGAGGAACGCGCCGCGCTCACTGACGCCGTCGGGATGGGCTTCGTACACCACGGAAGTGATTCCGGCCTTCTGCAGCGCCATCGCGGTCGTGGGGCCCGCGACACCTCCACCGACGATCAATGCGTGCATCAGGGTTCTCCGTTCGGATCTGCTGTGCGGAGGGCGTCAGCAAGCACGATGAGCTCACGGACATCGGCTTCCAGGGACGGGTTCGGGGGCACGGCGACAGCGACGGCGTGTGCGGAGGCGAGCTCCCCTGACTCATGGGCGCGGAGCGCATGCCGCAGACGGTGGGAGAGTTCCGCGTCGCTCAGGGCGCCCCGGTCGGCGTCTGTTTGCGATGGGTTGATGTATGGGCTGATGCGAACCAGGCCGTCGCGGCACTCAATGGCTCGACGGTAGTAACGGCGGTGCACTGCCCGGGGGTTGAGCGCGTTGCGCCATGCACTCATCGGGACGCGCGGCAGCACATTCTCCGGGAACAGTTCGTGGAGGGCAGACCAGAGGGGCTTCAGCCGGCGATAGTGCAGGAGATGACGCCACCACACCCGCAAGGCCATCACACGCATCGCGGCGGCCGGGTACGTGACCCCGGCCAGGAACAACACAACGCCGGGAAGCATCAGAAAGACGGCAGCGAACCATCCCAGAGAGGTCGACGCAGCCCCGGCGGTGTCCAGGTTGGTGGATGCGTCGTCACCGCCGGTCCAATGGAGGACGACCGCCACGATGTACAGGGTGTTGGCCAAGGCGAAGGCGATCATGCCGATGGCCGCGATCTGCAGGCCTCGACGCAGTCGAGGGCCGGCTCCGCGCGCGTAACACCGGTTCCAGAACCAGGCCCTGGAGAAGGCGAAGACGAGATAGGCGTCCGCGGCTATGTAGAAGACGGCCACGCTCGTCACACGGTGGTCGCGCGTTCCTACGCCCTCAGGCGTGCTCAAGGCCGCTGCCACGAGGACTACGAACGTCAGCGCCAAGGGGACCCCGTACAGCCTGGCTCGCCGCCCCGCCTCGCGCTCTTCCAACGCCGAGTACAGGTAGAAGCAGATCAAGCCGTGCATGGACACGATGTCCAGCGAATGCTCAATCAGGCGGGACACCATCGGAGTCGTGCCGAGCAATCCCGCTCCAGCGTCCGCGGCACGGCCGAACGGAAAGGCCAGCGTCCACCCGGTGATGAGGCCGCACAGTGACCAGAGCGCCCGATCCTGCGGCGCCCGGCGCAGCCGCAGGACTGTCCACACCAGGACGAGCGGCGCAATGATCCCGTACATCGTGAGCATGCCACTCATAGCCACCCCAGCCGGTCGCTGAGCGCCATGTCCATGCGTTGGGCAGCGGTCTGGGCAGCCACTCCCGAAACGACGTGGTCGAGGACGGACGCCCACTCCAGAATGATCGTCGCCACCGTCTCGGCCTCGCGTTCATCAGCGTGGTCGTACGCCGAACGCCCCAGTGCGTGCAGGATGCGACTCTCGTCGGGGAACGGCACGGGCCCGTCCGGACTCTCCGCCCCACCTCGACCGAGGGATAAGGGAAGTTCGAGTGGTGTGCGGTTCTCGTGCCCCGCAAGAATGTGGCCGATCTCGTGCAGGATGATGTGCCGCTGGTGGGCCGGGCTGGTCTGCTGCTGGTAGACGATGTAGTCCGCCAGATCATGACCGATCCACAGCCCGTACGGCCCGGATACGGGAATGTCGAAGGGCAGGAGTCGAAGATCTCTACCCCGCTGTTGCGCAAAGCGCCGGCATAACTCGTCCACATCCAGAGGCGGCCGGATCTCCAGCTCATTGAGTAATCGTCGGCAGCGTCTGCGTAAGTCGCGCTCACTCATCGATCTCGAACTCCTCCATATATGCATGAAGTTCCGGAGCCACGGATTCATGTGGTTCATCTGATGTACCGGGTGCACCTGGTACATCTGGTGCACCTGAACCACGTGTCAGCTATCGGGCTGTGAGGTGTCTCGATTCACGGTCTCCTGGCCTGCGCTTGGCGGTCCATGACGGATATCGGTCAGTACTCGTTCGACGATCTGCGTCACCACGGCCAAGGATTCAGGGCTGAGCTCCAGCGCGCGAAGGGCGAGGTTCCTGACCTGTGGATGGTGCCCCACCTTGGCCAGGGCGATCTCCTCCTCGGCCTGGTCCTGTGGCGTCGGATCCAGGAAATACGATGCCGATACGCCGAAGAACTGTGCCAACGCGGTCAGTAGATCCAGTGACGGGTTGCGCTTGGAACCGTTTCTCAGAGCCGACAGATACGCGCCACTGACTCGCAGGCCGGGCTGGACCCGCCGCAGCTCCGCGGCGACCTCGTCGTGGGTATACCTACGTCCCGTCGGCTCTTGCGGACGGATCTCGTCAAAGAGCATTTCAAGCCTCTCGGCCAATGTCGGCCGCCCCGCAGCACCCGGCACAGATCATCCCTCCTGAACGCGGACCCCTACCTGCACCCCTTCATTTCCCTTTACTCAAGAACCAGTTGACAGAACCGCACTGCCGCACTCTAGACTCGCCCCCCATCGAATTCAACCAGGAGTTGCGCATCAACTCCGCTCGATCATCCGAGAGTTGTCAATTCGTGAATAACTGAAGCACGAACTATCGCTTGGGACGTGGGCGCTGGAAGATCCGCCGCGATACCGGTCCTGTTTCCGCCGGCGCCGTGAATCGGCAATCCGAGACGCCCGCCGCTACAGCGTGAGCTCGTGCCGACGCCACGAGGGGACGATGGCCATGGCTCAGCACGCAACGCCGCTCCACGGCTCACGGACCGATGACTGCGCCGCACAGCCACCACCCAGCGGTGAGTCCCTCGCACCAACCTCGCCTGCCGAAGCGCAGAAGCAGTCCTACCGCTGCACCGTGTGCGGCGAGTCGCTCGTCGACGCGGTCACCGGAGCGCTCTACCGGCACACCTGGGACCGACGCGCCGCAGCCACCGTGGACGACGCACGCCGCGATCGACGCTCACTCGCCCTGATCCTCGCCGACGTCGACCGCTTCAAAGCGATCAATGACACCTACGGCCACCCCGCAGGTGACAACATGCTCCACGCCATCGCGGAGGTGCTCCGCCGCGGCAGCGGTGACACCGGCATCGTCGGCCGCTACGGGGGCTGCGCCGGAGACGAGTTCCTCATCCTGCTGCCCGACCTGGACCTGAACCACACCCTGACGCTCGCCCGCAGGATGCGGGACCAGGTCCGCAGCCTCGCCGTCCGCGTACTCACACAGCGCGGCGTCTTCGCGACCCTGGCCGGCCAGACCATCTCCATGGGCATCGCCGTCGCCACCGACCTTCCTCGTGGCGCATTGGCGGATCTCCTGCTGGACTGCGACACGGCCCTGCGCCAAGCCAAGCAGAACGGCGGCGACCAGGTCCGCGTCGCACTCCCCCACCCCGACATCCGCACCGCCGACATCACCAGACAGCCGTGGACCTCCCACGACGCCGGAGTCGGCTACGACATGGGAATCCGCCTCATGCTGGCGCCCCATCACTGTCTCCCGCGCGCAGCTGAACGGGAGTTGGCGCTATCGCCCCTCGGCGTGGAGCACGTCTACACGGTCCTCTCCACGCTCCTCAACCGCTGCTCCGCACCCCTGGACACACCATGAAGACCCACCGGCAAACAGACCTGCTCCACTCCACGGCCTGGACACCCGAAGAGGGTGCGGAGGCAGTCCCCGCGGGAACCTGGTGGGATGCGGTTCGCGTGCCACAGGCCCTGGGTGTGAACGTCGTCCGCGCCTTCCGCACCTTGGCCCCGACACGGCTCGGCCCCGTCATCGCCGACCTCGACATGAAGGTCCCCAGCCTCTACTTCCTCACTCCCCTCGGCACAGCCACGGCCTGGAACGTCCCGCCATCACGAGGTCTCGGTCACCACAGCTTCATCGTGATCCCCGACACCGGCACCACCAGCCCTCCCGGGCCGTACTGGCTGGTCAGGCCGCAGGACACCACCGGCCTCACCGATCCACGCGCCTTGCACCGCTTCCTCCACTGCGCCGAACCGGACACACACCCGCCGGCGTGACGAGAACACACGGCCATGCGACGCCCGCTCGGCATCAACAACCGGTGGCACTCCGGATTCGCACGCTGGCGAACCGCTCTGCTCCGCCGCGACAAGCCGGAACACCACACCGACGTACCACCACCGCCCCACTCGACACCTCATTCGGTGGCCCAACGGTCCCGCTACGCACTGCGCCTACTGCGACGCGAGTGGCTCCCGGACGTACTGGAGGCCCTGACCCCCGGCCCCCGCCAATACGGCGAGCTACTCAAAGACGTGCGCAGCAACGGCAACTCCGCCCAGACGGCCCAGAATTCGAGCCGGCGCTACCTGCAAGAGTCCGTCCTGACCCGCACCCTCACGAAGATGCGAGAACTCGACCTGATCGACAAGGACCGGGAGACGGACTTCCCGTACCACACCACCTACCGCATCACCTCGGCCGGACAAGAACTCCTCGACGCCCTCGTGCCCTTGATGCACTGGGCGGAACGCCACACCCCGCCCCACCCGACACCTCCGGACGACGGCCCCGAGTAAGCACCAACACCCAGCCGCGGCACAGAGCCAGCACGCTCAATGAACCTCCCACGCAGGAAACCCGCCCCGAGCCAGGAGCCCAGCCGACCGGGAACACCCCAACTCCCCGAACTCGACTCCTGGCTCCGAGGCGCATGCGCCCTCACCGTCGCGGGCGTGGCCGCATACGCCTCCTACGTCCATCAGCGCACCTTCGCCCTACAAGGCGGCGCGGACCCGATCAGCGCATCACTGTGGCCCCTGTCGGTGGACGGCCTCCTCCTACTGGCAACGACGGCCCTGCTCCGGCAGACCCGCACCGGCACACACCGCGCACACCACCTCGTATGGCTGTCATTCCTGCTCGGCATCGCAGTGTCCCTGGCAGCCAACATCGCGGCCGCCCCGACACTGGCGTGGAAACCGGTGCTGGTGGCCGGCTGGCCGCCGGTCGCGCTGCTGCTTTCGGTGGAGCTGCTGGTGCACCGGCCAGCGGACGTGCCGGGGCCGAGTCACGTGCGCAGGGCGGAAGCCAAACCGGAACGTGCTCGCCACCAGGAAGATCCTCTACTCGAACGAGCTCGCCAAATCGACGCCAGACATCGAGAGTTGAACAAGCGCTCCGCATCTGCCGAGGTCCTGCGCAAGGAGTTGCACATCGGGGCATCGAGGGCCCGACAGTTGCACTCGCGACTTCGGAAGAACGGGGACAGTACAGATCCGGTTCCCGGGCCTCGTGGGCGTGCCACCCCTGACGATCGACAGCACCCCGCCTGACGCAACCTACCCAATCGCATTCCACATCCTGCCGCGCCCCATCTACTGCTCAGTCGCGGCGAGCGCGACCTGATGGTCTTCTCCCTCGTCGCGGGTGAAGACATCCCGTCGAGTGCTGCCGCGGTCGAGGGCGACGTGATAGCGGCCGGGTGGGGATGACGGACCGGAATCCCCTCGACGACCTCACCGCCACTACGCACCGCGATGCTCAGAGAGACACGTGTACATCACCTCGTCCTCCCACCCGCCCGTCTCAGCAAAGCTCAACACCGCGGCCCTCGACGGGGGTTCACAAACCGGAGCCTCCGTCACCAACGGCGCCCTCTGGCCCGTCCGGTCGACCGGCAACATGTCCTGACACTGATAGGCCGGCGGCTCCAACAACAGGATCGCGTCACGTTCAGCCCCGGAATACGAGCCCGTGTAGACCAGGCAGAACGAAGCCCCCGCATCACCGCCCGTGGACGGCGTTTGAATAACGCGAACCTGCTCCAACGCGGCAGCTTTCGGCTCGACTGCCGGAGTCGACGGGTCCTCCGTCGGCTCCGGTGAGGATGACGCCGACGAAGGCGTGTCAAGCGCGGAGTTGGCTGGGGTGTGAACTCCTCCGGCCGCGCGGTCCGTACGTTCGTGCCCATCGCCGTCGACCAGCGTGAGGATGCCGACCGAGGCGAGGCCGCCGATCACGGCAGCGCCGAGTACCACGACGGCGAAGAGGGGCACGCGGCGCCAACGCAACGGTTCGTCGCTCTGCGGTAACTGGACGATCGGGATGTTGTCGAGGGTGTCGCCATTGTGGAAGCGGGCGAGGTCGCCCTCGTCTGGGCGTGGCGGCTGGCCTGTCATGGTTCCCCCTGATGCTCGCGCGAGGACGGGAGTCTCCCGCGGAGGTGGTCACACACAGGGAGATATCGGCTTTTCGGCATGACTCGGCCTGCTTGTGTTGCGAGTCGGTCGGATCCGAAAGGGCAGGCGGACCGCCGTGCAGACATCACGATCACCGAGGGGCCGCCCTACCGGAAGGGACTACAGCCCCTGACGCCACGGCTGCGACCTTGATGCCTCGCCTTCGCCAATGAGCGTTCACCACCCAACCCGACCTCTTGCGAACGGCCTCGGACTACTCAGCTCGGTGATGGTCCAGGACGGCCCTCGCGCGTCAGCAGATAGGTCTCACCCTCCACCCGGATCCGGTTCTCCTCGTCCACGTAGCAGTCCAGTCGCCGCGGCAGGCCCCGCAGGTACGCGACGGTGGTCGCGGTGAGCCGGACCCGGCCTCGGCCGAGGCGGGCGAGGCCGTCCGGCCCGGCGACCGCGGCGATTCGGGCGACGTGGACGCGGGGCAGGTCTGCGGTGTACGTGGTAGTGACACCGGCTGCGCGCTCCAAGGCCTGCAGGACGTCCCCGAAGTGGGCGTGCTCCAGGACGGCCCGCACCGCCGACACGAGGCTGAACAAGCCCGAATCGACCTGGTCGCAGGCGAAGATCCGGCCGGGGCGCGCCCGTGCGTAGGCGAACCAGGTTCCGGCGCGCGAGGGCAGAACGTACCCGACCGGGTAGCCACCGGGGAGGCCGTCCCGCACGCACACGTACATGATCTCGGCGGCGTCGCTGCGCTCCTGAGTGAGGAAGAGGCCTCGCTGCCTGAGCAGCGTGGTGAGTGGTCGGTCGACAACGGTCACGTGCGCGTTCCCTCCGCGAGTCGGTGCTGCGGCGGCCGCTCCCCTGTGCCGGCCGCCGCACTTGCACACCGTCACGTAAGGCGCTCCAATACCAATGAAATCTTGGTGAAATACGTGGCGCGGGCGGGGGATTCAGAGTGGGCGCGGATTCACGGCGGCACCAGGAGCAGTCGGCGCCGCCCCGGCTACGGCTGTCGGTGCTCGGACCGCTGCAGGCCTGGTGCGACGGTGTGCCGGTGCCCCTCGGGCCGGTTCGGCGGCAAGCGGTGCTCGCCGCGCTCGCACTGCGTCCGGGGCGACTGGTCAGTCGTGAGCAGGTACTCGACGCAGTATGGGGCGATAGACCACCCGGGTCGGGACACAAGGTACTGCCCAGTTATGTCTATGAGTTGCGCCGCTCGCTCGACGCGTCGGGAGTCGGGCCCGAGCAGTCGGCCATCCGCGGGGAACGGGGCGGGTACCGGTTCGCCGCGGAGGGGGCCCGCCTCGACGTGATGGACCTGGCGGAGCTGGTCGAGGGTGCCCGGCGCACCCGGGAGGCCGGCGACACAGCCGCCGCAGAACGCCAACTCGCTGATGCGCTCGACCTGTTCGACGGTGAGCCGCTGGCCGGCCTGCCCGGGCCGTACGCCGCATCCGAGCGGCAGCGGCTCCTGCAGCGCCGGCGCACGGCGCACCTCGAATGGCTCGACTGCCTGATCCGCCTCGGCCGCTGCACGCAGGCGCTCGACGCGCTCGCGAGCCTGCCCGCGTCCGACCCGTACGACGAGTCCCTGCCTGCCCTGCGCATGCGGGCGTTGTACGGCTGCGGGCGTCAGGCCGAGGCACTGTCCGAGTACGAGGAGCTTCGGATCCGGCTGCGGGACGAACTCGGCGTCGATCCCGGGGAGGATCTGCGCCGCGTGCACGAGGCGGTGCTGCGCCACGACGATGCCGCACTCGGCAGACCAGCCGAGACACGCACTCCCCACGTCCAAGCCAGCGCCACAGCTCCCGCCGAACTCCCCCACGTGCCCTATGGGTTCACCGGTCGGGTCGATGAACTCGCCCACCTGGACGCACTGTTGCCGACGGTGGAAGGAAGTGTTCCCGGACCGGCGCGCACCGTGGTGATCTCCGCCATCGGTGGCGCGGCCGGCATCGGCAAGACCGCGCTGGCGGTGCACTGGGCCCACCAGGTACGTGATCGTTTCCCGGACGGTCAGCTGTATGTGAATCTGCACGGGTTCGACCACGAACGGCCGCCGCTCGAGCCCAGCGAGGCCCTGGAGCTGTTCCTGCGGAGTCTGGGAGTGGAGGCGTCGCAGGTTCCGGCGAGCGTCGATGCGCAGGCGCGCGCGTTCCGGACACTGGTCTCCGATCGGCGCGTGCTCGTCCTGCTCGACAACGCCGCGTCCGCCGAACAGGTGCGTCCGCTGCTGCCGGGCGGCCCGTCCTGCTGTGTCGTCGTCACCAGCCGCAACCGGCTCGGCGACCTGGTGGCGCTCGACGGGGCGCAGTCGCTGCCACTGGACTTTCTGGCGCCGGACGAGGCTTGCGCGCTGCTCAGTAGGGCGCTCGGCGCGGACCGGATCGCCGGGGAGCCGCACGCGGCGGACCGGTTGATCGACCTGTGCGGCGGCCTGCCACTGGCCCTACGTGTGGCTGCCGCGCGGCTCGCGGGCGATCCGGGGCTCGGCCTCGGCGATCTCGCGGATGACATGTCCCACGGCACCAGGCTCGAGGCTCTGGAGCTGGACGGCGACATCAACTCCCCGCTGCGCAGGGCCTTTTCCGTCTCGTACGGGGTACTGGCACCCCCTGCGCAACGGCTGTTCCGGCTGCTCGGTCTGTTCCCCGGAGCGGAGTTCACGGCATCCGTCGCGGCCGCACTGCTCGACGTACCAACCTCGCGTGCGCGGCGGCTGCTCGGGACACTGGCCGCCGCCCACCTCATCGAATCGGCCACGCCGGGGCGTTACCGCTTCCATGACCTGCTGCGCGAGTACGCGCGCGAATGCACACGGGTGGAGGAGAGCGCCGAGGAGCGTGCCGCGGCACTCACACGCGTCCTGCTCTGGTACGTGCACGCCACGCGCGCCACCGCGGGCACGTGGTTCTACCCGATCCTCCCCACCGCCCTCGACACCGGCGGGTCGTCGGACAGCATGCCGTCGCTGCCGTCGACCGCCGAAGCCGCGCGGTGGCTGGAGGAGGAGCGGGCCAACCTGCTCGCCGCGATCCATCACGCGGGCCACCACGGCCCGTACCCCATCGTCACCCACCTGCTGTCCTCGCTGCTCGGCTACTTCTGGCTCCACGTGCCGCGAGCGACCTGGCAGGCGCTTGCGCATACGGCTCTGGACGCGGCGGCGGCCGAGAACGATCTGCACGGCCAGGCCGTCCTGCACAGCATCCTCGGCATCACCCAGTGGGACCGCGGCCGCCCCGACAGGGCGATGGAACACTGCACCCGCGTGCGGGAAATCAGCAATGAACTCGGCTGGCCCGAAGTGGAGGCCATGGCCACCGGCGTCAACGGCTACGTCGACTGGAGCACGGCCCACCTGAACCGCGCACACGAGGGCCTCAGCGCGGGCCTGGCCATCACCAGAGACATCGAGAACCACTACTTCGAGGCCTTCGGGCTGCTCGGCCTGGGGATGACCGCGCGCGATCTGGGCCGACTGCACGAGGCCGCCGACCACCTCGAACAGGCACTGCGCCGCAACAGGAACGTCACGTGGTGGTCCGACAGCCTCGCCCTGCAGGTCCTGGGCCCGGTCTACTGGGAACTCGGCCGCCTCACCGACGGCCTGGCCGCCCTCGCCCCCAAGGTGACCACGGGCGACAACGGCGGATACCGCATCGGGCACGCGATGATGCTCGACGCCGCCGCGAAGATCCACGTCGAACTCGGCAACTATGACGCGGCGTTGGAGGCGACGGAACGGGCCCTGGGCATGTTCCGGAGTCCGGCGCGCCACTGGATCCAGTCCGGCATCCTCACCACGGTCGCGTCCGCGCACCGCGCCCAGTCCCGCTTCGAAGCCGCCCTCCGCGCCGCCACAGAGTCCCACGCCCTCGCCCGCAAGGCGCACTTCCGCCGGGCCGAAGCAGACAGCCTCATGGCTCTGGCCCTCACCCGTCACGACCACGGTCACCCCAGCGACGCCGCCCGCCCCGCCGAGGAGGCTCTTATCCTGTCCCGCAGGTACGGCTTCCGCGTGGTGGAGGGCCAGGCCCTGACCATCCTGAGCGCGGCCGCGCTGGCCGAGTCGGCCTACCCCGAGGCCACATCCCTCGCGGAGCGCGCCCTGACCACCCACCGCGCGACCGGTCACCGCCTGGGCGAGGCCCGCGCCCTGACGGCCCTCGCCCACGCCGTCCAACCGAGCAACAGCGCGGCAGCCGCCCGCCTGCGGGAACAGGCAACGTTGACGTATACGGAAGTGGGGGTACCGGAGGCGGTGTACGGGCATCTGCTCGGATGACCGCGAGAGCTGCACGTAGCCGCGCGGTGTCGCCCGGGGCGCCGAGAAGACATCCTGTGCCACTAAACAGTCGTCACTTCAGGCCATGCGGCATATATGCACTCGTAGATGAGTCCGCCGGGGACGCCGACGCGCAGCAGCCTGCGGCTGCTGAAGTCATGGGTGGTGTCCCACGAAGTGGTGTAGTCAGTCCAGCTCATGGGATTCCGTTTTTTGTGTGGGAAGCCGTCGTGGTGGGGTCGGCTGGTCGGTGAAGAGTTCGGCCAGGACCGCGGCGGCGAGCCGATCCAGAGCGGCGGGGTTGGGAAAGACCTGGACGACGTCGGCCCGTCGTTTGACCACGGAGGATTACCTCGGTGGTCGGCGCAAACCTTTCGGCGAGCGTCGGCCACCAGACTGCCTATCGGCGGCCAGGGCGCGTGCCACGTGGCGGATGTGCTGCACGGCTATCTTGAAGGTCCAGCTCAACCCGCATAGTCAGGTTTGTGGACATTGTCGAGGTGAGGTGTCGAGGTTCGAGATCGGTCACCACACCAGAGAAAGACCAAGTAGTGGTTCTCGGCTGTCAGCCGCTGAACGCCCCGCCCACCGTGCGCGCCCGCGCCCGCAGCGCCGCGTGCAGGTCCCGTACCGCTCGCGGAACAGCGCCCGTGCGGCATTGCAGCACCACCAACACGCGGGTGGTGTCATCGACGAGCGGGCGGTACGTGATCAGTCCTGCTCGCTCCAGGGGATCGCCCGCCACGCTGAAATCGGGCAGCAGGGTAACGCCCAAGCCCTCAGCGACGAGGATCTTTCCCAGCTCGGCGCCGTCGGTGGAGTAAGCAAAAGTCGGGCTGGCGCCCCCGAACATGCGGTGGGCGTAGCGGTGCATGACGTAGCCCGTGCGCATCCCGATCAGAGGCGCCCCTGCCAGGTCGGCAGGGGTCAGGGCGCTTTGCTCGGCGAGCGGGTCGTCGGAGCGCAGGCACACCACCGGGCGGCCGCGCAGCAGCTCGGTCGTCTGCAGGTCGGGGGGAGTGTCGTCGCCCTCGAGGTAGTTGACCAGGCCGAGGTCGAAGCGGCCCTCGCGCAGTCCTCGGTGGATGTCGTCCTGCTGCGAGCCGACCATTTCGACCTGGGTCGCCGGGTGGTTGGCATGGAAGTCACGGACGGCGGGTGCCAGGAGTGGAACCGTCGCTGCGTTCACGGTGCCGACGCGCACCATCCGGCTGCTGTGGTGCTGGGCGTGTGCCGCGCTGCGCAGGCGGTCCACAGACTCCAGGACGCCGATGATGTGAGGCAACAGCTCGCGTCCCCCGTCGCTGACCTTCGCCCCGGAGCGATGCCGGTCCAGCAGTGCGACGCCCAGCTCGCGTTCCAGGTTGCGAACGGTCTCACTCAACGCCGGTTGGGATATGTGCAGTTCGGATGCGGCGCGGCGCAGCGAGCCCAGGCGGGTGACCGCCTCGATGTACTCCAGCTGTTCGGTCCGCACCCGGCTCCCCCTCGTCGCCAGCCAGCCAGCCAGCCAGCCAGGAAGGGAAACCCTATCAGGGGCTCGTGATTACCGACTCGACGCACCGGTGGCGCGGCTGCTTGAATCGGAGCATGGATGCAGGACGGCAGGAACTCACGCGGCGACGCCACGTTGACCTCGCGCGTGTCTGTAGCGCTTCCTGTCTTCTTTCCCGCTGAGTCTTCTCGCGGCCTCCCACGCACATACGCGTCCCTCCCGACTGCGTGCCAGTTGAGGCCTGTTGGCGTGCGCCCATCAGCAGTCGCCAGCAGCTCCTGCGACGCCCTGGTACGCGGCCTCGCCTGCCATTAACTCCTTCTCTTTCAAGGATTCACTTTGTCCTTTCTCCTTACGGTCACCGGTAGCGCCTCTTCGTCCGGTTCCTCCCGCACTGCCCGTCTTGTTGCCCATCTGGGGCGGCAGTTCGCTGACGATGGTCACGAGGTCCGTCACCTTGACGTGCGCAGTCTGCCGGCCGAGGCATTGCTGTCGGCCGATGCCGCCCACCCGGAGGTTGCGCGGGCTGTCGAGCTCGTGGCCCGCGCCGACGCCCTGATCGTGGCGAGCCCTGTGTACAAGGCCGCCTACTCGGGCGTGCTCAAGACGTTTCTCGACCTGCTGCCGCAGTACGCCCTGCGTGGCAAGCCTGTGCTGCCGCTGGCCACGGGCGGCTCACCGGCGCACGTCCTGGCGGTCGATTACGCGCTGCGTCCCGTCCTCACTTCGATGGGCGCCGACGTAGCGCAGGGCTGGTTCGTCCTCGACCGCCACATCTCGATCCAGGACGAGCATTCGGTCACTCTCGCCTCGGAGGCGCATGACGCGCTCACCCCGGTGATCTCCCGATTCCGCGCCACAGTGCCCAGTTCCGGGCTCGCCGCCGCCTGACCAGAGACTTCGGCTTTCCCTATCGCACTGCTGCCCCTCACTCGGCGGAAGATCCCACACGATGACACGCACACCACACTCCACACGCGTCACTCCGTTCGGTCCGGAAACCACCGATGCCGAAGTGCTGCAAACCGTGCAGGCGTTGGCCGCCCAATTCGGCTCCACCGACGCCCGGCGCGACGCCGAGCGCATCCTGCCGTACGACGAGATTCGGACTCTGGGCGAATCCGGGCTGTTCACGCTGACCGTACCGAAGGCGTACGGCGGGCCGGGACTCCGCACGCGCACGCTCGGTGAGGTGTTCACCGAACTGACCGCGGGCGACGCGAGTATCGGGCAGATCCCGCAGAACCACTATTTCTTCGTCAACGTCCTGGCCAGTGCCGGGACGCCGGAGCAGCAGGCGTTCTTCTACGCGGAGATCCTGCGCGGCCGCCACTTCGCCAACGCTCTCTCCGAGCGCGGGTCGCGCACCGCACGCGACTTCGACATCGGCTTCGCTCCGCAGCCCGACGGCAGCCGGATCCTGGACGGCACCAAGTACTACGCCACCGGCTCTCTGTTCGCGCACTGGATCCCTGTCTACGCCACCGACGAGGAGGGCCGGGTGTACGCGGCCTGGGTGCCGGCCGACGAGCCCGGTGTCACTGTCGAGGACGACTGGAACGGCATGGGGCAGCGCACCACCGGCAGCGGCACCGTCCGCTTCGACAAGGTCCGGGTGCCCGCCGAACGGATCGTGCCGGTGTACACGATCTTCGAGAAGGACGAGGTGTTCGGCGCGTTCGGTCAGTATCTGCACGCAGCCATCGACACCGGCATCGCGGTCGCCGCGCTGCGCGACGGGAAGCGGCTCGTCCAGGAGCTTGCCCGGCCACGCAAGGAGACCGGCCTGGACCGGGCCGCGGACGAGGAGGCGATCATCGACCTCTTCGGGGAGCTTGCCCTGCGCGTGCGCACAGCCCGTGCGCTGCTGCGCGAGGCGGGCGACGCCGTGGACGCGGCCCGCGCGGATCTCACGACTCGTACAGCGGCGGAGGCTTCGGCTGCCGTCGCAGCGGCCCGCGCGCACTCCGACGAGGTCTCTCTGAAGGTCTCCAGCGGCATCTTCGAACTGATCGGCACCCGCGCCGCCGACCGGGACCTCAACCTGCACCGGCACTGGCGCAACGCCCGCACTCACACCCTCCACGACCCCCGCCGCCTCAAGCTGCGCTATCTCGGCGGCTGGGAGCTCAACGACACCCCGCCACCGGCCAACGGCCTGGTCTGACCCCCGCACCGCCCAAGGACTCCCATGCCTCTGACGTTCCACTGGTTCCTGCCCACGAACGGCGACAGCCGCCACATCGTCGGCGGCGGCCACGGTGTGCCGACCGGCGCGGCCGGCGGCGACCGCCCTGCCTCCCTTGCCTATCTCTGCCAGGTCGCCCGCACCGCGGAGCAGCTGGGCTTCTCCGGCGCTCTCACCCCGACCGGCGCCTGGTGCGAGGATGCCTGGCTGACCACCGCCATGCTCGTCGAGCAGACCGAGCGCCTGAAGTTTCTGGTCGCCTTCCGGCCCGGCCTGGTCGCTCCCGCGCTCGCCGCGCAGATGGCCGCGACCTATCAACGCCACTCCGGCGGGCGGCTGTTGCTCAACGTCGTCACCGGCGGCGAGGACCACGAACAGCGCGCCTACGGCGACTTTCTCGACAAGGACGCCCGCTACGCCCGCACTGACGAGTTCCTGCACATCACCCGCGCCTTGTGGCGCGGCGAGAGCGTCGACTTCGACGGGGTGCACGAGCGGGTCGCCGCGGCCCGCCTGGCGCGGCTGCCCGACCCGGTGCCGCCCGTCTACTTCGGCGGTTCGTCGGCGGCGGCAGGGCCCGTCGCCGCCCGGCACAGCGACGTCTACCTGACCTGGGGCGAGCCGCCCGCCCAGGTCGCCGAGAAGATCGGCTGGATACGCACGCTGGCCGAGGCGGAAGGCCGCGAGGTCCGCTTCGGTATCCGGCTGCACGTCATCGCCCGCGACACGGCCGACGAGGCGTGGGCGCAGGCCCGGCGGCTGCTGTCCGGCGTCGACGAGAAGGCCATCGCCAACGTCCAGACCGGGCTTGCCCGCTCGGGCTCGGAAGGGCAGAAGCGGATGCTGGCGCTGCACGGCGGCACCACCGACGGCCTGGAGATCTACCCCAACCTGTGGGCCGGCATCGGTCTCCTGCGCGGCGGCGCCGGCACCGCCCTGGTCGGCTCGCACACCGAGATCGCCGACAGAATCGCCGAGTACCACGCGCTGGGCATCGACGAGTTCGTGCTCTCCGGCTACCCGCACGTCGAGGAGGCGTACTGGTTCGGCGAGGGCGTGCTGCCGGTGCTCGCCGAGCGCGGGCTGTGGCACCACCCCGAGGCCGCGCGCCGGGGCACGACTGCGGCGGCGCCGTTCGCCTCGTAACACGGTTTGACTGATGGGATGTTGAGGCCCCCGGAGCGAGACTCCGGGGGCCTTCTGCCGTCCTATCGCCGGTGGCGGGCCGCCGGATGCGACGCGGGCAGCCGGTCACCGCGCCCGAACAGCTTCTGCCGCAGCGTGCCCTCCTCGTACGCCGTCTTCAGCAGGCCCCGCTTCTGCAGCACCGGTGCCAGCTGGTCGGCGAAGTCCGTGAAGGTGCCGGGGCTGGTGACGTAGGCCAGGTTGATGCCGTCGACACCGGCGCCGCGCCACCGCTCCAGCTCGTCGGCGATCCGCTCGGGCACCCCGGCGACCGGCCGGGTCCAGGCGCGCGCCCGCAGCACCTCGCCGAATGTCCAGGTCTTGTCGGGCGCCCCCTCCACCAGGGAGCGTACGAACCCCTGCACCCCGTTGGTGTCGATCTCGCCGACCGGGGCATCGAAGTCGACCTGGGAGAGGTCGAGTTGGAGCGATCCCGACATGTGCGCGGCGAACCCTTCGAGGCTCGTGTGCTCCCGGTAGTCGGCGAGTTTACGTTCCGCCTCCTCCTCGGTGCTGCCCACGAGGAGCGTCAGCCCCTGGAAGAACAGGATGTCGCCGGCGTCCCTGCCGTGCGCCACGGCCCGCGCCCGCACGTCCTCCACCTGCGTTCGGGCGCCCTCTGGCGACACGGCCCCGAGGAACACGGCCTCCGCGTTGCGGGCCGCGAACTCCCGTCCCCGCTCGGATGATCCGGCCTGGAAGAGGATCGGCGTGCGTTGCGGCGACGGCTCCGAGAGGTGGGGGCCGTTCACGCGGTAGAAGCGGCCCTCGTGGTGCACGTCGTGGATGCGGGCCGGGTCGGCGTACACGCGCCGCTCACGGTCGCGGACGACGGCGCCGTCCTCCCAGCTCCCCTCCAGGAGCTGGTAGAGAACGTCCGCGTACTCCTCGGCACGCTCGTAGCGCTCGTCGTGCAGCGGCAGCCCGTCGAGGCCGAGTCCCTTCGCCGCCGACTCCAGGTAGGACGTGACGATGTTCCAGGCGACACGGCCCTTGGTGAGGTGGTCGAGAGTGGAGAGGCGGCGGGCGAAGTTGTACGGGGGTTCTTGGAGGACCGACTGGGTGAAGGCGAGCCCCAGGTGTTCGGTGGCGTGGGTGATCGCCGCTATGAGCAACGACGGGTCGTTGACCGGGATTTGGAGCCCTTCACGGACCGCCGTCTCGCGCGACCCCCGATACGTGTCGTAGGTGCCGATGACATCGGCGAGGAAGAGCGCGTCGAAGTGGCCTCGCTCCAGGGTCCGGGCAAGGTCCGTCCAGGTCTCCAGGTCGGTGTAGGAGGTCTGGCGGGTGTCGTCGCGCACCCACTGCCCGTGGTTGATGTGGGAGACGCAGTTCATGGCGAAGGCATTGAAGCGCAGGGGCTTCGGGGCGGCGGTCATCGGGTGGCTCCAGAGGGGGCAGCGGGGTGCGGGTGGACGGCGGCCAGCAGGGCACGTGTGTAGGCGTGCCGGGGCGCGGCGAAGAGCTCCTCGGCGGTGCCCGACTCCACGACAGCGCCGCCCTTCATCACGAGGACGTCGTCGCTGACATGCCGGACGACGCCCAGGTCGTGGGAGATGAAGAGGTAGGCCAGACCGAGGGAATCCTGGAGGTCGGCGAGCAGGTCGAGGACCTGGGCCTGTACGGAGACGTCGAGCGCTGAGACCGGTTCGTCGAGGACCAGGACGGCCGGTCGGGGGGCCAGCGCGCGGGCCAGGGCGGCCCGTTGGCGCTGTCCGCCGGACAGGGACAGCGGATGCCGGTCGAGGGTGTCCTGCGGGAGCCCGACCTGCCCGGCGAGTTCGCTCACCCGGTGTGCCGCCTCGTCGGGCGTCGCGACCGGGTGCCCGGGGCGTCGCAGCCGGACGGCGTCGATGAGCGAGCGGCGTACGGTCCAGCGGGGGTCGAACGCGGACAGCGGGTCTTGGTGCACGAGCTGGATGCCGTGCCTGCGCGGGCGCCGTTCCCGTTCGGGCAGCTCGCTCCAGGGTTCGCCGTGCAGGGTGACGGTGCCCGCGTCGGGGCGGGTCAGGCCGAGCGCGATCCGGGCCGTCGTCGACTTGCCGGATCCCGACTCCCCCACGATGCCGAGGGTGCGGCCCGCCGCGAGCGCGAAGGACACGTCGCGCACCGCGTCCCGGCCGCCGTACGCCTTGTGCAGCCCGTCGGCCGTGAGGACGACCTCGTGCGGGCCGCGGGTGGGCGCGGACGAGGTCGTCCGTGCCGCCGTGAGCCGCGCCCCCTTCGGATGGAGCGCGGGATCGGCCGCCAACAGTCCCTGGGTATAGGGGTGCTGCGGGTTGTCGAGGACGTCGCCCGCAGTTCCCTCCTCCACGATCTCGCCGCCGCGCATCACCGCCACCCGGTCCGCCAGGCGCCGTACGGCCCCCAGGTCGTGCGTGATGAACAGCAGGCCCCGTTCCCGGTGGCGGGCCGCCGCCAGCAGGTCGAGGATCTGCGCCTGCACGGTCGCGTCCAGGGCCGTCGTCGGCTCGTCCGCGATGAGCAGCGGCGGGTCGAGGGCGAGCGCGGCGGCGATCAGGGCGCGCTGGCACAGGCCGCCGGACAGCTCGTGCGGGCGCTGGGCGGCGCGCAGTTCGGGCTCCGGGATGCCGACCTGCTCCATCACGTCGAGGACGCGGGCCCGGCGCGCGGCCCGGTCTCCGTGGCCGTGCAGCCGCAGCCCGTCCTCGATCTCCTTGCCGACCGGGCGCAGCGGGTCGAGCGAGACGAGCGCGTCCTGGAGCACGAAGCCGATACCCCGGCCGCGCACGCGCCGCCAGCGCCGTTCGCCCCAGCTGCGGACGTCCTCGCCCTGCCAGTTCAGCTCGTCGGCCGCCACCCGTGCACCGGCCCCGGTCAGGCCCACGAGGGTGCGGGCTGTGACGCTCTTGCCGGAGCCGGACTCGCCGACGAGGGCGACGGTCTCGCCGCGGCGCACGGTGAGGGAGACATCGCGTACGACGTCCCGGTCACCGAAGCCGACGGTGAGGTTTCGTGCGGACAGCAACACATCGGATGTGTCAGGGGGGTTGGCGGTCATCAGCTGCTCCTCGTGTCGAGCCATGCCTGCAGACGGCGGCCGAGAACGGTCGTGGACAAGGTGGTCAGGACGATGAACAGGCCCGGGAAGAACGAGGTCCACCAGGCGTACTGGAGGAAGGTACGGCCGTCCGCGAGCATCGCGCCCCACTCCGCGGCCGGTGGCTGCGCGCCGAGGCCGAGGAAGGAGAGCGAGGACGCCCACACCACGGACTGGCCGATGCCGAGCGTGGCGAGGGCGGCGAGCGGGCGCAGCACGTTGGGCAGCACGGTGCGCCGTACGACGCGTGCGGGCGAGTGGCCGAGGCCGCGCGCTGCCTCGACGTAGCCGGAGCGGACGACGGTGGTGGCCTGGGAGCGGATGAGGCGCGCGTACCCGGCGGCCTCGCCGATGCCGACGGCGATGGCCGCGGTCACTGCGCCGGTGCCGAAGACGGCGATGAACAGGAGGGCGAGCAGCAGTCCCGGGAAGGCGAAGAGGACTTCGAGGACGCGGCCGACGGCGAAGTCCACGCGGCGCCCGCCGAGCGCCGCGCCCAGGCCGAGCACGATGCCGAGGCCGAGGGAGATCGCGGTGGCGGCGAGCCCGATGAGGAGGGACTGGCCCGCGCCGTGCACGACGCGTGTGTAGACGTCGCGGCCGTTCTGGTCCGTGCCGAACCAGTGCGCGGCCGAAGGCGGCTGGAAGAAGTCGGCGGGCCTGATCGCGTCGGGGGCGTGGGAGGTGAGCAGGCCGGGGACGAGCGCGGCAACGACGACCAGGATCAGGAAGAGGCCGGCGGCGGACAGGCCGGGGCGCAGGCGCGGCCGGGCGCGGGCCGGGGCCAGGGACGTGGTCAGGGCGGTCACGGTCAGATCTCCCGAGGGGTGCGGACGCGCGGGTCGACCACCGCGTACAGCAGGTCGACGGCGAGGTTGACGAGGACGTACACCGTGGCGATGAGCAGCACGATCCCGGTGACGAGCGGCAGGTCGCGGGCGATCACGGCATTCAGCAGCGCCCGGCCGATGCCCTGGCGCGCGAAGACGGCCTCCACGACGACTTCGCTGGAGAACAGGGCGCCGACCGCCCAGCCGGACAGGGTGAGCGGCGGCAGCAGCGCGTGCCGCAGGGCGCGCCGGGCGCGCACGGCCCCGGGGCTCATGCCCCGCAGCCGCGCCGACGTGATGAACGGCTGGTCGAGGGTGGTGAGCAGTGCGCCGCGCGTCACCTGTCCGAGATATCCGGCCAGCGGTACGGCGAGGGTCAGCGAGGGCAGCACGAGCCCGGTGAGTCCGGTGCCGCCCGCGACCGGGAACCAGCCGAGGCGGAACGCGAACACGTACAGCAGCACCACGCCGAGCCAGAAGTGCGGGAGCCCCGCGGCGACCGTCTCCAGGCCGGAGCCGAGCGCCCGGCCGACGGCGCCCTTGCCGGTCGACAGGAACACGACGACAGAGGCGAGGAGCCACGCGAACAGCAGGGCCAGGGCGGTCAGTTGGAGCGTGGACGGCAGCTGCTCGGTGATGACGGTGCCGACGGACTCCTTCAGGGAGGTCGACACCCCCAGGTCGCCGGTGAGCAGCCGGCCGATGTGCTGCGCGTACTGCACGTGGATCGGCTGGTCGAGGCCGTACGCATGACGTGTCGCGGCGATGGTCTGTGGTGTCGGGTTGGCTCCGGAGCCACCGCCGAGCAGCACGAGCACCGGGTCGCCGGGCACCAGGTGCAGGGCGAGGAAGGTGACGGTGGCGGCCGCCCACAGCACGAGTGCGGCGCCCGCGACCCGCACGAGGACCCGCCGGTACAAGGGAGTGGTCTTCATCGGGAGCTCACCCACGTGTCGTAGAGGTAGGGCAGGGACAGGGCCGGCTCCAGGCCGGCGCCGCGCACCGAGGCGTCGTGGGCGGCGAGCCGGGTCGTCTGCGGGTAAAGGGTCAGCTGGTAGGCGCCCGCGGAGATCAGCCGCTGCGCGGCGGCGTAGAGCTTCTGCTGCTCGTTCGGGTCCGTGGTGGCCTGCGCGGCACGGAACAGCCGGTCGAGGGCCGGGTCCTTCGAGTACGACGCGTTGGAGTGGATCCCGCCCTTGACGGCGTACTCGCTGCCGAAGACGGTGTGCAGCACATCGGGGGTGTTGGTGTTCCAGTAGCCGTCGCGCAGGTCGTAACTACCCGCCAAGTAGCGGGTGTTGACGGTCGCCGCGTCGAGTCGCAGCAGCTTCAGCTGGAAGCCGACGTCCTTGGCGGTGGCCTGGATCTGCTCCATCAAGGCCAGCTGGTTGGGGCTGATGTCGGACTTGAGGAGCACCTCGGCGGTCAGCCGCCTGCCGTCCTTGACGCGGTAGCCGTCGCCGTCGCGCCTGCTCCACCCCGCCTGGTCCAGCAGGGTGTTGGCCTTCTTGGGGTCGTAGGGCCAGGCGTTCTCGTACGCGTCCTTGTAGTGCGGCGTCACGTAGCTGAGCGGGCCGCCCGCCTGCCGGTACTGGCCGAAGAAGACGCTCTTGAGGCCGTCGGCGACGTCGGCCGAGTGCAGGAACGCCTTGCGGACGCGCAGGTCGTCGAAGGGGGTGCGGGCGGTGTTCAGGGCCAGGTTCGTCGGATTGCCCGGACGGTCGCGCACGGCCACCTTCAGGCGTTCGTCGTGCTCGGCGGTCCGCTGGTCCTCCGGCGGCAGCGCGTCGATCACGTCGACCTGCCCCGACTGCACGGCCGCGAATCGGGTCGCGGGCTCCGGTATGAACCGCCAGACGACCTTGTCCACATACGCCGGCCCCTTGTGCTTCGCGTACGGGGGCGGTGAGTTGTAGCGCGGGTTGCGGACGAGGACGACGTCGGACTGCCGGTTCCACTTCTTCACGAGGAACGGGCCGGTGCCGACGGGTGCCGCGCAGTTGGCCTCCTTGCCGCGGGCGAGCGCTTTCGGTGACTCCATGCCGAGGAAGGCCTGGGCGAGCATGTTCAGGAACGGCGAGTACGGGCGGTCCAGGTGGACGCGGGCCGTGAACGCGTCGACGACGTCGGTTTTTTGATAGGGCGCCAGGTACCCGCCCGCCGTCCCTGATTGAGTGTCGGGGTCGACCATGTGGTCGAAGTTGGCCTTGACGGCCGCTGCGTCGAAGCGGGTGCCGTCGGTGAAGCGGACGTCGTCGCGCAGGTGGAAGGTGTAGGTGCGGCCGTCCTTCGAGATGTCCCAGGCCGTAGCCAGCCACGGTCGGGCCTCGCCCTTGTCGTCGAGGGCGACGAGCGAGTCGAGGACCTGCTGGGCGACGTAGGCCTGCGGCATGTCCCCGGCGACGTGGGGGTCCAGGCAGGTGGGTTCGCGGTCGGTGGCGTAGGTGAGGGTGGCGCCGGCGGCGGGCCGTGCGGTCAGCGACGTGGCGGCCTCACCGGTGCCGCAGGCGGTGGCGAGCAGCAGGAGCGGAAGGCCGAGGAGGAGACGGCGAAGGCGGAGGGGGCGGTGGGGGCGGCGAAGGGGGTGGGGCGGTTTCACGGGGACTCCGGGGTGAGGGGGGCGGTCAGAAGAAGCCGTTGAGCGGGGGCGGGTTGCCGCTCAACAGCCAGTCGCCGACCACCCGTGCCTTGTGCGCGATCGGGTTGTGCGAGGCGACGGTGCGGGCATTGCGCCAGTGCCGGTCCAGGTGATGCTCGCGGAGCGTGGCCGACGCACCACCGACGTCGTAGAGCCGCTCGCCGGCGCTCAACGCCGATCGCGCGGCGGTCACCTGGGCCTGGGCCACCACGACGGCCGCCGCGTGCAAGGCGTCCGGATCGCCGGTGATGCCGTCGTCGGACGGGGTCGCGAGCGCGGCGTCGATCGCCCCGGCGGCGTGCAGCACCACGGCCTCGGCGGCCAGCGCTCCGGCCGCGATGTCGCCGACGGTGTGCTGGACGAGGGGGTCCTCGACCGCCCGCTCGACACCGGCGTGTTGCACGGCGCGCGCCTTCTCGCGTGCGTACGTCACCGCGTCGGCCAGTGCCGCCTTCGCGATCCCGGCGTGCACGGCGGCCAGGAACAGCTGGTAGTACGGCCCCAGATGGGTACGGCGCTGCCGGCCCGTCGCGTCGACGGCGACCTCGTCCTCGTACGCGAGCACCTGCCGCAGCCGCGTCGTGCCGGACGCGGTGGTGCGCTGCCCGAGCGCGTCCCAGTCATCGAGCAGTTCGACGCCCTCGCGCGCACTCGGAAGCACGACCCGGACCCGGCGCTCCTCGTCGTCGAGCGCGATCACGACGATGTGGTCGGCGAAGAGCGATCCGGTGGAGTAGAACTTGGTGCCGTCCACTCGGTAGACGTCACCTTCCTTCGTTATGCGCGTGCGGATCTCACCGGGGTGCGCGGTGCCGCGCTCCGACGCCGCGTTCCCGAACAGCTCGCCGGCCGCGACCACGGGGAACCAGCGGTCGCGCTCGGCGGCGGTGCCCTGGCTGATCAGCAGTTCCACGAACCCGAAGTGCGGCCTCAGCGCCTGCGCCACGTTCGAGTCCGCCTCGGCCAGTTCGACGACGAGCCGGAACAGGTCGACGAGCGTGGCCTGTGCGCCGCCGTGCTCCCGGGGGACGCGCAGCGCGCCGAGACCGCTGCGCCGGATCAGTTCGACGCTCTTGCGAGGCAGCTCGCGCTCGGCCTCGAGAGGCGCGGCGTCGTTGCGGATGCGGTCCAGGAGGTCGCGCGGGGCGACGGAAGGGAGGACCAGTGGGACGCGTGGGGACATGGCGGGGCCTTTGGACGTGGGCGAGGCGCGGGTCGGAGGCGCGCAAGGGCGAGCGGCGGCACAGGGTGGCACCGCAGGGCAGGAGGGCACACGAGTGGGAATGCGCGGCGGGGCCGCACGGCGCGCAGGCCGGCCGCTCGACGACGCCGCCACCGGCCTGACAGCCCAGTTCGGGCAGGTCAGGTCAGGTCAGATCTGGCGAGGTCCGGTCGGATCGTGCCTCGACACGGGGCACATCGATCCGTACGGCAGGCACGGGGAGTTGACGCCTAGAAAGAGACTGAGGCTAGGCGAGAACGCAACGACAGACGGCACTCGAAACACGCGACAGGTCGACGTGACGTCGCCGTGTGAGTTCTTGCCGGTCGTCGGACATGACCACGATTCAACCAGGCGGTTTGCCTGCCAGTCGAGTCGGCATTGACGAAGCACCTATCGGGAATCCCTATCACGGTGCTCCGGGACCGGGCGCCGGGAGCGCGAACTCCTCCCAGATTCGGTCGACCCCATCGCGCGGCCAGACCTTGCTGATCCCAGGTCACGCGGCAGCGGTGCGCGCCAGATCAACGGCTGGGCTTCTGGACGCGCCGTAGTGCAGGCACGCGGGCGGGGCGAGCCGGCCGCGGGCGGGGCGAGCCGGCCGCTGCTCGTGGTCCGCGACGGCCTCTGTCCCGAGGGACTCCTGCGCGACCGGGACACGGGGCTCGCCGATGCCGTACCTGCCGGCCTTGCGCAGAAGCGACCGGAGCCGGACCTTGCTCAGCGCGGCAGCCGCGGCCGTAGTGGGAGCTGCGGCGGGGACAGCGCGGACCTCCGGGTGAGCCAGGCCCACGTCCTTGGCCTGGAAGGCCGCCAGGGCGGCCGGAAGGAACTCGCTTAACACGGACCGGAGTTGGTTGGCCAGCTGGTCTTCGTGCTGATAGATGCCTTACTGGACACGGCACACCGGTCGCGTGATGGCCGCCGCATGGCCGGTGAAATGCCAGAACCCGCCCGAAGTTCGAGGACGCGTTCGAGATGCTGCCCGTGATCACGGCTCGCGAGGGGTCAGAGCCATCCGTAGCGGCGGTTCTCCAGGGCTGCCATGTCCCAGACCACTGACACGCCGTCCTGTTCTGCGTCCGCGTCCGCATCCTGCCAGCCGCGGCAGAGGGCAATGAGGCGTACGCGGCCGACGCGTACTCACACAACCATGTCTCGATCCGCAACCCCAGTCCGGTGCCATGCGGCTGACCGCGTTCGGCGATCACCGGACGGATCCCACGCTGCCGTCCGACCGTTCCCGCCACGGCGGGGACTTTGTCGAGCAGGGGCAGGAGCTGAGTGACGTCGTTGCGGTTCCCGCCGGTCAGCGACACCGCAAGCGGGATCCACTGGCCGTCGGTGAGCACGTGGTGCTTGCTGCCCGGCCGTGCACGGTCGAGCGGGCTCAGCCCGCCTTTGGGCCCCGCCGGGCGGCCCGCACGTGCGAGGAGCCGAAGCCCAACTCCTGTGACAGGTACTCCCATTGGATGCCGGTGTGCAGTACGAACAGGATCCCGCACAGTGCCCGTCGGTCCGGGACCCGTGGTCTGCCCTCGCCCTTCTTCGGCCCGGCTTCGGCAGCAACGGCTCGAACAGCGACCACAGTTCGTCCGACACGATCCATTGCCGCGGCCGACGCTCTCCCATGACCAGACCTACGAGCAGACAGACCGAAACGCTCATGATCAGCAGCTTTTGTCGGAGCCACTTAGGCCCTGATCATCGTGCCCGTACGGCGGCTACCGAAGTACCAGTCGGGTGAAATCCCCGCCCCGAAGCCAGTGGCCGCCGTAACACGGCGGTCTGATCCGTAACTCGGCGAAACATCGCGGAGACACCTGATCAAGCACGTGGAAATATTCGCTGCCTACGGTCCCCGGCATGGATGCAGCACTGTATGCAGCGATGTCGACACCGTCGCCGCAGCCGTCATCACCCAGGCGGTCCGGCCGGAATCTTCGTGAGGAGACGTACGCCGAGCTGCGGCGCATGCTCCTGATGGGCAGGTTCGGGGTGCGCACCCGGTTGGTCGAAGTGCAGCTCGCCGAACAGCTCGCGGTGTCACGCACCCCGGTACGCGAAGCACTGGTCCGGCTGCTGGCGGACGGATTGGTGGAGCGCCACCCGGACGGCTATTACGCGGCCCGACCCAACCTCGCCGAACTGCGGGACCTGTACGAGCTGCGCATCACCGTGGAGCTGCGCGGGATCGCCCGCGCGCTGGAGTCCGGCTCGGTGGTCCACAACGTGCAGGTGCTGGAGCCGCTGCGAGAGCACTGGCGGGCGCTGCGAGCCGACATGCCGGAGCCCGACCCCGGTTTCGTCCTCGAAGACGAAGCCTTCCACCACGCGCTGCTGCACTCCTCGGGCAACTCCCGGCTGACCGAGACCCTCACGTCGGTGACCACCCGCATCCGGCCGGTGCGGATGTACGACTACCTCACCGAGGACCGCATCGAGCGGACCGTCACCGAGCACCTCCAGATCGTCGAGCACGTGCTGGCACGGCGCCTGCCCGAAGCGCTCACCACGCTGCGCAAACACATCGGGGAATCCCTCGACGTGATCGAGGAGCGCGCGGCCCACGCCCTCGCTCAGATGGCGCTTCGGGGCGACTGACCGACGACCGTCCGGCTCAACTGCCGCCGTGCTCATACCTGTCCGCTACCCGCGCTTCCCCGCCCCCCTTGGAGGTCCCGCGATGTCCGCACCCCCGGACTCGGCCCGGCCACCGGGCACGTCCGACCCTTCCGTGCCCCCGTCCCGCAGCGCCCAACTCGCCGACGAGTTCGAGGATCGACCGGTCCCGCCGGCGCACCGGCGCTCGCTGCTGTCGGTGTCGTCGGTCTGGTTCGGCTTCCCGATGGTGCTGACGAACGCCGTCTTCGGCGGAGTGATCGTCTACAGCCTGGGATTCGCCCGCGGCATGCTGGCGATCCTGCTCGGCTGTCTGATCCTGGGCGGCTACGTCGGTGCGCTCAGCTATCTGGCCGGCCGCACCGGCAACACGTTCGCCCGCGTAGCCGTGATCACCTTCGGTACCCGCGGCGCTCGCCTCGCCTCGGGGTTCCTGGCGACCGTGGTCATCGGCTGGTTCGCCTTCCAGGTCGGTTTGACCGGGGCGACCCTCAACACCGCGCTCGGCTGGAACACCGAGGTCACGGTGCTGGTGGCCGGTGTGCTGTACGTGGCCGTCGCCTATGCCGGGATCCGCGCGCTGGCGGTGATCGGCTGGATCGCGGCACCGCTGTACCTGGTGCTGGGCGGCGTGGCCATCACGCTGGCGCTGCGCGATTCGGGCCCGGGTTCCGTACTGTCCTATGGCGGCCAGGCCCCGGCCGGCGGAGCCCTGACGTTCGGCGCCTGCGTCACCATGGTGGTGGCCGGGTTCATCGACTCCGGCACCATGACCGCGGACTTCACCCGCTGGTCCCGCAACGGGCGCGAGGCCGTGCTGGCTGCGCTCACCGCCTTCCCGCTGGCCAACCTGCTTGCACTGATCGTCGGCGCCGTGATCGTCGGAGCGGGCGCGGCAGCCGATCCCGGCTCGGCGGGCGGGAACTTCCTGGGCCTGCTCACCGACCACCACAGCGGGCTGTTGACCTCGGCCGCAGTGATCTTCGTCTTCGTCAACCTCGGCTCGGTGTCCGCGCACTGCCTCTACAACGCCGCGGTCGGCTGGAGTCAGCTCACCGGGGCCACGATGCGCCGCCTCGTGCTGATCATCGGAGCACTGGGACTGATCGTGGCACTGGCCGGGGTGTGGGAGCACTTCGAGACGTGGCTGACGCTGCTCGGCGTCTTCGTCCCGCCCATCGGCTCGGTCCTGATCACCGACCAGCTGCTGCTCCGCCGCCTCGCCGAGGCCCGGCCGGACGGCCCCGTGCTGCGGTTCAGCGCCTTGGCCGCGTGGGCGGGTGGGGCCGCGGTGGCCGCGTTCGTGCACTACGAGGGGCCGCAGTACTGCGAAGCCGTCGCCGGACTGCTGGCCGGCGCCGCCCTGTACCTCGCTGCGGAACGCCTCGTTTCCGGCTCCCGCACACCCCACCGACCCGAAAGGACGTGACCGTGGCCACCGTTGACGCCACCCCGTACACCTGGCCCTTCGACGGGACCCTCGCCGTCTCGCGTACCGCCTTGTTGTGCATCGACTGGCAGACCGACTTCTGCGGCCCCGGCGGATACGTCGATGCCATGGGCTACGACATCTCCCTCACCCGGGCCGGGCTCGAACCCACCACACGGGTGCTGGCCGCCGCCCGCGCGGCAGGGATGCCGGTGGTTCACACCCGTGAGGGCCACCGGCCCGACCTGTCCGACCTGCCCGCCAACAAGCGGTGGCGGTCGGCGCGGATGGGTGCGGAGATAGGCGCCGACGGGCCCTGTGGCCGGATCCTGGTCCGGGGTGAGCCCGGCTGGCAGATCGTTCCCGAAGTCGCCCCACTCGATGGCGAGTTGGTGATCGACAAGCCGGGCAAGGGCTCCTTCTACGCCACCGACCTGGACCTGGTGCTGCGTACCCGCGGCATCACGCACCTGGTGCTCACCGGGATCACCACCGACGTGTGCGTGCACACCACGATGCGCGAGGCCAACGACCGCGGCTACGAGTGCCTGCTGCTGTCGGACTGCACCAGTGCCACGGAGCGGAGCAACTACGAGGCCGCGCTGCACATGGTCACCATGCAGGGTGGCATCTTCGGCGCGGTGGCCACGAGCGACCAACTGCTGGCAGCGCTCAAGGAGTCCGCGTGAGGGCCGGCGCCGCGGCGCGCGTACGGCGGGCGCTGGCGCTGCTGGCCGAGGACGCGCGTCCGGAGGCATGGATCACGCTGCGCCCGGCCCGAGAACTGCTCGCCGAAGCCGCCGTCACCGACGCCCGCACGGCTGCGGGAGAACAACTCCCGCTGGCGGGCCAGGTGTTCGCCGTCAAGGACAACATCGACGTGGCCGGACTGCCGACCACGGCCGGCTGTCCCTCCTTCGCCTATCAGCCGCGGGTCTCAGCCCCGGCGGTGGCCCGGCTGGCGGCGGCCGGGGCGATCGTGGTGGGGAAGACCAATCTCGACCAGTTCGCCACCGGTCTGGTCGGCACCCGCAGCCCCTACGGCGCGGTTCGTGCGGTACACGATCCGGCCCGGATCAGCGGCGGATCGAGCTCCGGTTCAGCGGTCGCGGCGGCCCTGGGCATCGTGGACTTCGCGCTCGGCACCGACACCGCGGGGTCGGGCCGCATCCCGGCCGCGTTCGCCGGCGTCGTGGGCCTGAAGCCGACCATCGGGCTTGTGCCGACCGACGGCGTCGTGCCCGCCGCCCGGCCCTTCGACTGCGTCAGCGTCTTCGCCCCGAGCCTGCGCATCGCCGAGACGGCGGCGGCCGTCATGGCGGCAGGCGCCGACACCGCGACGACCCGCACCTGGCCGGCCGACGCCCCGCTGGCCGCGTCGCCGACGCCCCGGATCGCCATACCCGAGGCCTCGGCTCTCGACGGGCTGAGCGACACCTGGCGGGCCGCCTTCGCCGACGCGGCGGAGCGGCTGCGGGCGGCGGGAGCAACCTTGGTTCCGGTCGACATCGAGCCGTTCCTGCAGGCCGCCGAGCTGCTGTACGGAGGCGGGTTCGCGGCTGAACGCTTCGCCGCTGTAGGCGCGTTCATCGCCGCGGACTCCGACGACATCGATCCCAGCGTGCGGGGCATCATCGGCGGCGCCGAGCACCTGCCGGCCCACCGCTATGCCGAAGATCTGGGACGGCTGGCGCAGTTGCGGTGGCAGGCCATGGAGCGGATCGAGGACTGCGAGGCGCTGTTGCTGCCCACCGCTCCCGAGCACCCGACGCTCGCCGAGGTGGCCGCCGACCCGATCGGGGTCAACAGCCGCCTGGGCCGGTTCACCAACTTCGTCAACCTGCTGGACCTGTCAGCGGTGGCGGTCCCGGCGGGCACGGTGGACGGCGGGCCCTTCGGGGTCACCGTCGTCGCACGGGCCTTCGCCGACCGGGTCGCCGCCGACATCGCGGCCCTGTTCGCACCCGAGCCGGCCGCGGACAGCCCGGACTCGGGGTGGGGCCCGCCGGGCCTGCCGCTGGCCGTCTTCGGCGCCCACCTCACCGGACAGCCCCTGAACTCCCAACTGACCCGGCTCGGCGCCCGGCTGCTCCGCCCGGTGCGCACCGCCGCGCACTATCGGATGGTCGCCCTACCCGGCACCCCGCCCCGCCCAGGACTGCTGCGGGTCCCCGCCGCCCGCCAGGGGCGGTCCTTCGCCGGTGAGCTGTGGGCCCTGCCCCCGGCGGCGTTGGGCCGGTTCCTGGCCGCGCTGCCGGAGCCGATGACGCTCGGCCGGGTGCGGCTGGACGACGGCACCACCGCGACCGGCTTCCTGTGCGAGTCGCACGCCGCAGTCGAGTCCCCGGACATCTCCGAGTACCAGGACTGGCGGATCTACCTGCATCACCACGACACCTCCGCGGCAGCCGGATCCGACGAAAGAAGCCCGGTGTGAGCACCGACAGCACCAAGACGGCCGCGGCGACCAGCCTCACCGGGTCGGCCACCGGTGAGCCGACCCACCCGGTGGACCGCCGTCCCCCGCTGGTCCACCTCGGCGCGCTCGGCGCACAGCACGTCGCCGTCATGTACTCCGGCTGCGTCGCCGTACCGCTGGTCTTCGGTGCGGCGGCCGGCCTCGACACCCACACCATCGGTCTGCTCGTCGCCGCCGACCTGCTGATCGCCGGACTGATCACGGTCGTCCAGAGCCTGGGCCTGAGCCGCCTGTTCGGCGCCCGGCTCCCGGTCGTGGCGGGCGCCTCGTTCACCGCGGTCACCCCGATGATCACCATCCAGGGGGCGTACGGCCTGCCCGCCGTCTACGGCTCGATGATCGCCGCCGGTGTCTTCGGCATGCTGATCGCCTGGCCGTTCGCGCGGCTGGTGCGGTTCTTCCCGCCGGTGGTGAGGGGCACGGCCGTGACCGTCATCGGCCTGTCCCTCGTCGGCAAGGCGGTCGATCTCATCGCCGGCAGCGACCCCGACGATCCCGGCTACGCCTCGACGGACCGACTCGTGCTCGCCGCGGGGGTGGTGGCACTGATCGTCGTGCTCACCCGGTTCGCCCGGGGCTTCCTCGCCCAGACCGTCGTCCTGGTCGGGCTGTTGGTGGGGACCGGCGCGGCAGCCGTGCTGGGCATGACCGACTTCGGCGCGGTCGCGGGCACCGACTGGTTCGGCGTCCCCGACCCGTTCCGCTTCGGAGCCCCCGAGTTCCCGGTGGCCGCCGTGGTGTCGATGTGCGTGGTCATGCTGGTCATCTTCGCGGAGTCCACGGCGTACCTGATGGCTATAGGCGAGATGACCGGCCGCCCGGTGGGCCGGGCCGAACTCGCGCGCGGCCTGGCCGCCGACGGCCTGTCGAGCGCCGCAGCCGGGGTGGCGACCTCCTTCCCCGACACGGTCTTCGCGCAGAACGTCAGCCTGATCCGGATGACCGGGGTACGCAGCCGCTTCACCACCGCGGCAGCGGGCGTACTCCTCGTTCTGCTCGGCCTGATGCCCAAGCTCGGCGAGGTGGTGGCCTCGCTCCCGGGACCGGTGATCGGCTCGGTCAGCCTGGTGATGTTCGCGATGATCGCCCTCACCGGTATCCGCAGCCTCAGCCACGTCGACTACGACGGCACCCACAACGGCATGATCGTGGCGCTGGCGCTGAGCGTCGGCATGATCCCGGTCGTCGCACCCCACCTGTACGACGGCTTCCCGTCGTGGTTCCGGATCATCGCCGGCGGTTCCATCTCCAGCGCCGTCATCGTCGCCTTCTTCCTCAACATCTTCTTCCACCACCTCGCCTTCAACCGCCGCCCTGTCCGCAGCAATCCCGACGGCACCACCGCCACCCCCACGAAGGAGCGCACATGACCCCGGCCCCCGCCGACACCCCTGCCACCGTCGATCTGCTGCGGATGCCCACCTCCGGGCCCGGCGACCTCGCCCCTCTCGAAGCGCTTCGCGCCTTCGGCCACTCCCCCACCGACGTACTCGCCGTGGTCGGAAAGACCGAAGGCAACGGCTGCGTCAACGACTTCAGCCGCACCCTGGCAACCGTCCGCTGGGAGCCCGTCCTGCCGTCCGACACGATCACGGTCTTCTCCGGCGGCACCGAAGGCGTCCTGAGCCCGCACGTCAACCTGATCGTCGCCGACCCACGCCCCCGCCCCGGCCACGACCGCGGCCTCGTCGCCGCCGCCGGCCGCACCCGCGACCTGGCGCCCGACGAGGTGGGCCGCGAACCCCAACTCGCCGCGGTCCGCGACGTGGTGACCGAACTGACCAAACGCCTGGGTCTGGCCCCCGAGGAGGTGGACATGGTCCTGGTCAAGTGCCCACTGCTCACCTCCGATCGCATCGCCGCCTGCCGCGCCACGGGCAGCGAACCGGTCACCGACGACACCTACGAATCCATGGCCCGCTCCCGCGCCGCCGCCGCACTGGGCGTCGCGCTGGCGCTCGGTGAATGCTCCGAGGACCAGGCCCTGGCCGCTCTCGCGGACCGGGACACCACCCAGGTGTGGTCGTCGCGTGCCTCGGCCAGCGCCGGCGCCGAACTGACCGACTGCCATGTACTCGTACTCGGCACCAGCCGCCATGCCAGCAGCCCGCTGCGAGCCGTCCACGGAACCATGCGCGACGCCATCGACCTGGCTTCCCTGCGCACCCTGTTCGACCGGATCGCCGCCGAAGGCGGGGAACTCGTGCAGGTCTTCGCCAAGGCCGAGGCCGACCCCTACGGCCTGGTGCGAGGACAGCGACACACCATGCTCACCGACTCCGACCTGCACTCCACCCGCCACGCCAGAGCCGCGGTCGGCGGCCTGCTGTCCGCGCTGGCCGGCACCACCGCGCTGTACGTCTCCGGCGGCGCCGAACACCAGGGACCGCCCGGCGGCGGCAGCGTCACCCTCGTCTACCGGGTACCCGACGCATGAGCCGACCCCGCCTGGTACTGATCCACGGCGCCGCCACCACCGCGCGGATCTGGCGCCGGATGCTGCCGCACCTCACCGACTACGAGGTGGTCTGCCCGGACCGGCCGTGCTCCGGTGACCTGGACACCGAAGTCGCCGCGCTCGCGGAACCATGCACGGACGCGGTCATCGCCGGCGTCAGCGGTGGGGCCACGCTCGGCCTCGAACTCGCCGCCCGCGGCGTGCCGTTCCGCGCCGCCGTCCTCCACGAACCCGCCGCCGGTTCGCTGGCACCCGGGCTGCTCGCCCACGTCGCCGAGGGCCTGCGCACCAGTGGCGTCACCGGGTTCGGCCGCGCCCTGTACGGCCCGGAATGGACCGAAGCCGACGCCCCGACGGAACCGGGAGTAGTGGATCGCGAGTTCGCGATGTTCCGCGCCTTCGAACCCACACCCCCGCCCCGAGACTGCGGACCCGTCCTGCTCACCGTCGGCGCGCACTCGCCCCCACCACGCCACGCCTCCGTCACCGCCCTCGGACACCACTGCAACCTGCCCTGGACCACCATCCCCGGCACCTCCCACGCCGCACACCTGGAATCCCCCCAAGCCTTCGCCACCACCATCCGAACCCACGCCCACACCAATCAAGCTGATGCGCCTCAATAGGACTCGAAGGCAGTCGGCAGGGATCCGGGCTGCCGGCTCGGTGCGTTCGGCCGGATGGGACGGTTCGTCGACCGGGTTGTGCTTGGCGCCGGGGTCGGCGTTCAGGTCGTAGAGCTCATGCGGACCGTGTGGCTAGCGGTGGGCGTACGCCGGCACCACGACCCGACCAAGCGGCGTCACGCCCGCACCCTGCCGGTCGCCGCGAACCGGTCCTCTGCCGTTACCACCAGCACTGGGTCGAGCGCCTCGCCACTCGGTATCGCCCTGCTGACCCCTGCTCATGCAGAACGCCGGGGCAGACCGTCCCCGCGCCGGGTTCCAGCACGCGTACATACCTCGCCGGCACCGCCGAACGCGTCTTCGCGGACGAGGCCGGCGTCCGGCTCTTCTGGATCCTCGGCGTCGCCCACTTCGTGCTCTCCGACAGCCCCTACAAAGCTGAGCCCCGCCGGATCGGCAAGCGGCTGCTGCCCCGGCTTCGGGCGCTTTGACTTCCTGTCGACCTTCGAGCCATACTCCCGCTCATGTCACGCAGCCCCGTCACCTCCGAGCGAGCCACCATTGAGTTGGCTCTCATCGGCGTGACCGGGCTCAGCGTCGCCGACATCCACTGTTGCTGACGCCTGCCCGAGCGCACGCGAACGCACCGGCCGACCTCCGCGACACCGCGGACGGGGCCCGTACCGAACTGCCGTGCCCGGGCGCACTTTCGTCCGCAGGCGCGGCAACACCCCTCTTCCCGGCCGGTTCTCGTACTCCGTGACCGCCGCATGTGATCGCTCGCGTCGCCGCCTGCGCAGTTCCCCTTTCCAGGCAGCACTTCGAGAGGTCACCTTCCGATGCGTCAACCGTCCGTCATATCGCGCCGACTGACCACGGCACTCGCCGTGTCCGCTCTCGCCGTGGGAGCCGCCGCCTGCGGCCCCGAGGACAGCAAGGGCGGCGCCTCCGGAGCGGCGGCCGCACCCAAGAAGGGCGGCACCCTCTCCGTCCTCAACAGCGAACCGCAGTCGGACTTCGACCCGGCCCGCCTCTACACATCCGGCGGCGGCAACGTCCCCTCGCTCGTCTTCCGTACGCTCACCACCCGTAACCGGGAGGACGGCGCGGCCGGTGCGAAGGTCGAGCCCGACCTGGCGACCGACCTGGGCACGCCCAGCAAGAACGCCACCGTGTGGACGTACCACCTCAAGGACGGCCTGAAGTACGAGGACGGCTCGAAGATCACGAGTGCCGACGTCAAGTACGGCATCGAGCGGTCGTTCGCGGCCGAACTCTCCGGCGGCGCCCCGTACCTGCGGGACTGGCTGGTCGGCGGCGCCGACTACCAGGGCCCGTACAAGGACAAGAAGGGGCTCGACTCGATCGAGACGCCCGACGCGAAGACGATCGTCTTCCACCTGAACAAGCCGGAGGGCGAGTTCCCCTACCTGGCCACGCAGACCCAGACCACCCCCGTGCCGAAGGCCAAGGACACGGGCACCAAGTACGAGGAGCATCCCGTCTCCTCGGGCCCGTACAAGGTCGTCAGGAACGAGGGTGACGGCGAGCGGCTCGTCCTGCAGCGCAACCCGCACTGGTCGGCTGCCACCGACAAGGAGCGCAAGGCCTACCCCGACAAGATCGACGTCCGCTCCGGGCTCGACTCCGCCGTCATCAACCAGCGGCTCTCCGCCTCGCGCGGCGCCGACGCCGCGGCCGTCACCACCGACACCAACCTCGGCCCGGCCGAACTCGCCAAGGTCGCCGGGGACAAGGACCTCGCCGCCCGCGTCGGCACCGGCCACTTCGGCTACACCAACTACATCGCCTTCAACCCGAAGGTGGAGCCGTTCGACGACCCGAAGGTACGCAAGGCCATCGCGTACGCCGTCGACCGCTCCTCCGTGGTCAACGCGGCAGGCGGATCCTCGCTCGCCGAGCCCGCCACCACGTTCCTGCCCGACCAGAAGTCCTTCGGCTACACGCCCTACGACCACTTCTCGGCGGGCAAGTCGGGCAACGCGGCCAAGGCCAAGCAGCTCCTGAAGGAGGCCGGTCACCCCAAGGGCCTGACCGTCACCCTCACGCACTCCAACGCGAAGGACTTCGCCACCAGCCCGGAGATCGCCACCGCGCTCCAGGAGGCGCTGAAGAAGGCGGGCATCACCGTCAAGCTCAAGGGCCTGGAGGACAACGACTACAACGACACCATCCACAACGTGAAGAGCGAGCCCGGCTTCTTCCTCGGCGGCTGGGGCGCCGACTGGCCGTCCGGCGGCCCGTTCTTCGCGCCGATCTTCGACGGGCGCCAGATCGTCAAGGGCGGCGCCAACTTCAACGCCTCCCAGCTCAACGACCCTTCGGTCAACAAGGAGATCGACGAGATCAACAAGCTGACCGACCTGAAGGCCGCCGCCAAGCGCTGGGGCGCGCTCGACAAGAAGGTCGGCGAGCAGGCCCTGACCGTGCCGCTGTTCCACCCGGTCTACAAGCGACTCGTCGGCGATGAAATCAAGAACGTCGTCATCAGCGACTGGACGGGCCTCCTCGACATCTCGCAGGTCGCGGTCAAGTAACCATGACCGACGCACTCCTCACCGAGGCGACCGAGGACGCGGGGGCCGCCGGCGACGGCGCCCCCGCCTCCGGGGGCCGCCCCTTCTGGCGCCGGCTGCGCGCCCGCCGCTCGGCCCTCGTCGCCGCCACGCTCATCGTCCTGTTGGTCCTGGTCGCGCTCGCCGCACCACTGCTCACCGCCCTCGAAGGGCAGAACCCCACCACGTACCACCCCGATCTCGTCGACTCCGCCACCGGCGGAGTGCCGATCGGCTCCTTCGGGGGGATGAGCGCCGATCACTGGCTCGGCGTCGAACCCCTCACCGGGCGCGATCTGTTCGCCCGCGTCGTGTACGGGGCCCGGGTCTCGCTCGGTGTCGCGCTCGCCGCGACGCTGGTCCAGGTGGCCCTCGGGGTCGGCATCGGCCTCGCCGCCGGGCTCGGCAACCGGTACGTCGACCAGGCGCTCAGCCGCGTCACCGACGTCATGGTCGCCCTGCCCATCATGGTGACCGCGCTCGGCGCGCTCGCCGTCGTCCCCGCCGGATTCCCGCGACCGGTCCTGATCGCCGTCGTCATCGGCCTGGTCGGCTGGGCCGGTACGTCGAAGATCGTGCGGGCCCAGACGCTCGCGCTGAAGTCCCTCGACCATGTCGCCGCGGCCCGGCTCAGCGGGTGGGGCCCCTGGCAGGTGGCCCGCCGCGAACTGCTGCCCGCCCTCGCCGCGCCCGTCATCACGTACGCGGTCCTGCTGTTCCCGACGAACATCGTCGTCGAGGCCGCCCTGTCGTTCCTCGGCGTCGGCATCAAACCGCCCACGCCGTCCTGGGGCCAGATGCTCACCGACGCCGACACCTGGTACCAGGCCGCCCCCACCTATCTGTTGATCCCCGCCCTGCTGCTCTTCGGCACGGTGCTCGCCCTGACCGTCCTCGGCGAGGGCGTCCGCGTCGCACTCGACCCGCGCGCCGAGTCCCGGCTGCGGATCGGCACCGGCCACAAGAAGGAGACCGAGGCATGAGAGGTTTCCTCATCCGCCGCGCCGCAGGCGCGCTCTTCGTCCTGTTCGCGCTGAGCGTCGTCGTCTACGCGGCCTTCTACGTGGCCCCCGGAGACGTCGCGCAGATCGCCTGCGGCCCGCGCTGCTCACCCGCGCAAGTGGCCCAGGTGAGCACCCAACTCCACCTCGGCGACCCGCTGTACGTGCAGTACGCGCACTTCGTCGAGGCGCTCTTCGCCGGCCGCGACTACTCCACCGGCACCGGCGTCCTGCACTGCCCGGCGCCCTGCCTCGGACTCTCGTACCAGAGCGACCAGCAGGTCACCGAGCTGATCCTGACGAAGCTCCCGGCCACCGCCTCGCTCGTCGCCGGCGCCTTCGTGCTGTGGATGCTGCTCGGCGTCGGCACCGGACTGCTGTCGGTGTGGCGGCGCGGCCGGCCGACCGAGCGGATCCTCACCTGGATCACCCTCGCGGGCCTCGCCACCCCGGTCTTCGTGATCGGGCTGCTGCTCATCATCATCCTGGTCACGGCGCTGCAGATCCTGCCGTTCCCGGACTACGTGCCACTCACCGACGACCCCGAACAGTGGGCCTGGAACCTGCTGCTGCCGTGGATCTCCCTGGCCCTCGTCTCCGCGGCCCCGTACGCGCGGATGACGCGCTCGGCGATGCTGGAGACCCTCGCCGAGGACCATGTGCGCACCTTCCGCGCGTACGGGGTCGGCGAGCGCACCCTCGTCGGGCGGCACGCCCTGCGCGGCGCCCTCGCCCCCGTGATCGCGCTCGGCGCGCTGGACATCGGCTCGATGTTCGGCGGGGCCGTGCTGACCGAGTCGCTCTTCGGGATCCCGGGGGTGTGCCGCGAACTCGTCGCGGCCGTCAAGAACGTGGACCTTCCGGTCGTCGTCGGCCTGGTGCTCGTCACCGGGTTCTTCGTCGTCCTCGCCAATGCCGTCGCGGACGTCCTCCAGGCGATGGCCGACCGACGGGTGGTGCTCGCATGAGCCTGGTCGAAGTCACCGATCTCTCCCTCTCCTTCGGCGCCGTGCGGGCGGTGGACCGGCTGTCGTTCTCGCTGGAGCCCGGCCGCGCCCTCGGCGTCGTCGGCGAGTCCGGCTCCGGAAAGAGCGCCACGGCCCAGGCGCTGCTCGGCCTGCACCGGGGAACCGGAGCCGAGGTCACCGGATCGATCGAGGTCGCGGGCGTGGACGTGCAGGCCGCCGACGACCGGGAGCTGCGGGCCCTGCGGGGCGCGAAGGCCGCGATGGTCTTCCAGGACCCGCTGTCCTCGCTCGACCCGTACTACGCGATCGGCGACCAGATCGCCCAGGTGTACCGGGTGCACCACCGCGTCTCCCGGCGGGCGGCGCGGGCCCGCGCCGTCGAGGTCCTCGACCGGGTCCGGATCCCCGACGCGGCCCGGCGCTCCCGCGCGCGGCCGCACGAGTTCTCCGGCGGCATGCGGCAACGTGCCCTGATCGCGATGGCGCTGGCCTGCGAGCCGCAGCTCCTCATCGCCGACGAGCCGACCACCGCCCTGGACGTCACGGTGCAGGCCCAGATCCTGGACCTGCTCCACCAGCTGCGCCGCGAGACCGGGATGGGCCTCCTGCTGGTCACCCACGACGTGGGCGTCGCGGCCGAGTCCGTCGGCGACGTGCTGGTCATGCGGTCGGGGCGGGCCGTCGAACGGGGGCCGGTCGGCGAGGTACTGCACGCTCCCCGGGAGCCGTACACCCGCGCACTGTTGGCGGCGGTGCCCCGCATCCCGGACACGGGCGGCGCGCCGGCCGAGGAGGCACCACCGACGGCCGAGGTTCCCGACGCGGGCGAGCCGCTCGTCGAGGCCGTCGACGTACGGCAGGTGTTCGGCAGGGGCGGCCGCGCCGTGGCGGCGGTCGACGGTGTCTCGCTCACGGTCCGGCGGGGCGAGACGCTCGGCGTCGTCGGGGAGAGCGGCAGCGGCAAGACCACCCTCGGCCGCATGCTCGTCGGCCTCCTCGCTCCCACCTCCGGCACCCTCACCCGCCGGGCCCGTGTGCAGATGGTGTTCCAGGACCCCGTCTCCTCACTCAACCCCCGCCGCTCGATCGGGGAGGCCGTCGCCGACCCGCTCCGTGCCTCGGGGTGGCGCGACGAGGCGGCGATCCGGGGCCGGGTCGGGGAGCTGCTGCGCCGGGTCGGGCTCGACGCCGGTCAGTACGGGCGCTACCCGCACGAGTTCAGCGGCGGACAGCGCCAGCGGGTCGGCATCGCGCGGGCACTGGCCTCCGAACCGGAACTCCTCGTGTGCGACGAGGCCGTCTCCGCGCTCGACGTCACGACGCAGGCCCAGGTCACCTCGCTGCTGGCCGAGTTGCAGAAGGAACTCGGCCTCGCCCTGGTCTTCATCGCCCACGACCTCGCGGTCGTCCGCCAGGTCAGCGACCGGGTCGCCGTCATGCGCCAAGGCCGGATCGTCGAGGAGGGCCCGGCGGACCAGGTGTACGCAGCCCCGCGGGACGCCTACACCAAGGAGCTGCTGGCCGCCGTACCCACACTCGACCCCGAACTGGCCGCGACGCGCCGCACCGTGCGCGCCGAGCTCGCGTCACGGCCTCGTGAAGGTGACCTGGTCGGCCTGCACTGACGCGTCGGACTGCAGGAGGCAACCGCCTCGGAGCGCCGCCGGTCGAGGTCCGGGGGCCGCCGACGGAGGCCAGGGCGAGGTCGACGACGGTGGTGCGGATGACGTCGGAGTCGTGGATGGCGTAGTCCTGCAGGTCGCCCAGCTGATGAACAGGGCCAGTTCGCGGTGGTGGGGGCGGCGTCCTTCTTGACGTCGTCGGTGGCCTGGGCAGCCTGGGTGCTCTGGCTCTGGCCGACCACCGATGGTCAGGCTGAGGCCGATCTTGACGATCGCCGTACTGCGGGAGAGGACTCCTAGCGACGGTTGTACTCGGCGGTGGCCATCCGCGTCACCAGACCGGCGGCCTGCGGGGGGAAGTCTGGACGCGCGTGAACCCCTACGGACGGTTCGAGCTCGACGTGAATCGGCGCCTCGACCTGGACATGACCGCCCGGAGCATGCCGGGCCCGCGCACCCCCGCCCATGAAACGGCCTCGGCCTCGGGGTGATGGCCCCGTCGCACTGGTGCGGTTGGGGCGTCAGGGCGTGGGGACGTGCTGGGTGAGAAAGAGGGCGGCGCGGTCGAGTGCATGATCGGCTTCGTCGAGGGTGCCGCCGGCGAAGGCCTGGAAGACGTGCGGGGCGTCGGCGGTGATGTCGAGGATGACGTCGACTCCGGCCTCGCGTGCGCGGGCGGCGAGGCGGGTGGAGTCGTCGAGGAGGATCTCATTGGTGCCCACCTGGATGAGGAGCGGGGGGAACCCGGTCAGGTCGGCGAAGAGGGCCGGACTGAGCAGGGGCTGCTCGGGGTCCTGGCCGGCGAGGTACATGGCCCCGGTGTGCATCACGGCCTCGCGGGTGAAGATCGGATCGATGCCGTCCTTGGTCGTCATGCTCTCCCCGGTCCGGGTGGCGTCCAAGCCCGGGGAGAAGGTGACGATCGCGGCGGGCAGCGGAAGCCCCGCGTCGCGGGCGGCCAGGGCGGTGGTGACCGCGTAGCCGCCGCCGGCGGAGTCCCCGGCGAACGCGATGGCGGACGGGTCCAGACCGCTGTCGAGGAGGGCGCGGTAAGCGCTCAGGTTGTCTTCCAGACCAGCCGGGAACGGGTGCTCGGGGGCCAGCCGGTAGTCCACTGAGTACGAGTCGAACCCGGTCTTCGAGACGAGTTGCGCGGTCAGCGACAGCGCGGTCTCGGGAGAGCCGAAGACGAAGCCGCCACCGTGGAAGTACAGGATCGTGCCCGGTCGTGCGCCGTTGTCCGGTGTGACGTGCAGGGCGGGCCGGCCGCCGAGCGCGGTCTGCGTGGTGCGGGCGTCGTCCGGCACGACCATCGTGTCCATGAGTGCCCTGAACCCGGCGCGCAGCTCTTCGACGGAGCGCCGGCCCTCGGGCCGGGGCTGGCGGAGCATCGCGTCGACCTTGGCCAGCTGTTCCTTGCTCATCTGCTTCCTCCTGCGGAATGGCTTCCTCTACACTATATGCCGTGGCATATAAAACGGATGGCATCGCCGACCTCCAGGGATTCTTCGCGGATCTAGTCCGCTGCGAGACGCGCCTGTACAACGCGCTGAACGACCGCCTGCGCGAGCGGCACGAGATCGTGACGTCACAGTTCGAGTTCCTGCGGTTCCTGCGCGAGCACCCGGGGGCCCGCGTGGCCGACCTCGCCGCGGAATTCGCCATCGGCGTCGGCGCGACCAGCAAGAGCGCCGACCGCCTGGAGAAGCAGGGATGGATCGTCCGCCAGGCCAACCCGGCGGACCGCAGGTCCTCACTCCTGGCGCTGACCGACGACGGCTCACAGCTCCTCGATGCCGCCGAGGCAACCTTCATCGCGGGCCTGAGCGAGCTGGTCCAAGGCGCCCTCGACCAGTCCACGACGACGGCCGTCGCCCGGGCCCTCCGCCGGCTGCGCTCCGCACTCGAACGCGACCAGGTCGGCAGCCCCACCGGCTGAAAGCGGCAAGCCCAGCCAACGGCTCGACGCCCGGCTGCCGACAGAGCCGGACGCCGACCGCATCTCCAGCCGCCCTCCGAGATGTTCCGCCTCGTACTCGACACCCAGCACGTCCTCGACGTGCTCGACATCTGCCAGCCGCTCGACGGCACAGCGGCGGCGCCAGCACAGCTGACGCCCCGCAGCCCAGACCCGCTGGGCGCCCCGCCGGGGCCGCCAGAGCGATCCCGTAACTACGAGCGAGAACAAAAGTCGACGTACTGTAGATTCTGAGCCGACCGCAGCGGACAGCCGGCCGGAAGAGAGCCGATCAGGGAGAAGACCGTGGCAAGGCGCAAGGAGACGCTTCGGAAGGGTGACCTGCGCGAGCAAGCCCTTCTGGACACAGCCGAAGCGCTGCTCCAGCACACAAGTTTTGAGGACCTGACGGTCGAGGCGATCGCCAAGGGCGCCGGCATCTCGCGCGGCTCCCTGTACTTCTACTTCGGCAACAAGCACGAAGTCCTCGCTGCGCTCGTGGAGCGCACCATACGAGCCGTCCGGGCCACAGCCGATACCGCTCAGGACGAGGCCGCCGCACCTGACGCTGCCATGGAGCGGGCAGTGCGCGGAGTCGAGCAGGTCTGGCGCGACCACGGCACCGTCATGCGTGCGGCCGTCGACTACTCAGCGCTGCACCCTGTGATCGCTGGTGCCTGGAACGACACCGTCGAAGCTTTCGCCCGCACCATGACCCAGGTACTGCGGCGCGCAGGCGTCCCTGGGGGTGACGGCCCCGAGGATGCCGCCGCCCTGGCTCACGCTCTGTGCTGGATGACGGAACGCACCTTCTACCGTGCCGCCTGCTCGCCCGAGCCGGACCTGGCCCGAGCGACAGCGACCACCATCGGGATCTGGCACCGCATCATGACCGGCTGAGCGGCACCTGCACGAACGGTCCGGGGCTCGGGTCGGTCAAGTCGGGCGGTGCGCAGCCAGATTTCTCGGCAGGTGGCGCCCGCTCGCTGGAGTTCGTCGAGGGAGACGCTGGAGGCTCGGTAGAAGCTCCGCTCGATCATCCAGCACAGTGCGCGGGCCATCTCCGGTGCCTGCTGAGGACCGTTGCCAGATCACCTCGGTGCGCCGGATCGCGGTCACGATGGCCTCGCGGGGGGCGGCGGGATCTTCGGTGGCCGCCAGCGACTTCCGGCGCAAGGACTTCACCGTGCGGGCGACCAGGGCGGTGATCACGTCCTGTTTGGAGCCGAAATAGAAGTGCAGCGAGCCCGGGAGATGCCGGCGCCCTCCGCGATTCCGGCGATGGTCATCGCCTCGAAGCCAATCCCGTCGAGCAGCTCCTCGGCAGCATCGAGGATCGCCTGCTCGCGCAGATCACCCTTGCGCGGGGCCGCCGAGCATCTGCGCTGCGCCTTCACCTACATTCCCCTCACGTTGCTTCCCGGCTCCGCGCCAGCACGGTCGGCGGGCAGGGCATTCGGGCCGGCTGCGAGCCGCGGCTTCGCGGCCGGCCCCACCATCAGACGGCCCCCGCCGTGCTGGGCGCCGCGCCGGCGCAGTGCATCGCCATCCCTGCGTGGTGGAGCACCCCGTCGATGAAGATGCCGTCCGCACTGAACGCGGAGTCGTCCTGGTAGAAGATCCGGTCCCCGGTGATCTGACAGCTGCCGGTGCAGGCGCTTTCGACACTCCCGCGGGCCTCGTCGTACGGGCCGCCGGGCAGCAGTTGATGCCGGACCTGGCCGTCGGCGGTAATCCACATGCCCAGGTACGGGTGGGCGTCGCCGTGCGTGTTCACCATGAGTCTGCCCCTTTCCGGGAAGGCAGGCCGTGGTCAGTTCGAGGCGATCTGCTGGCCGTCGGGAAAGTCGGTGGTGCGCGAAAGGGACTCCCACGTACGTATGTCCTCGTCCACCACCTGCCGCCCGGCGGCGACCAGGCGCAGAGCGTCCGAGCCGAGCACCAGGTGGGCGGGCGGCTTCGGCACATCCAGAATCTGCAGCACCGCGGCGGCGGCCTTCTCGGGGTTGCCGAGCTGATTGCCGCTCGCCTTGACCCGGGCTTCGCGGATCGGGGCGAACAGCGCGTCGTACTCCTCAATGGACCGCTCGGAACGGGTCATCGAGCGCCCGGCCCAGTCGGTACGGAAGGAGCCCGGCTCAATGGCCGTCACGTGGATCCCGAAAGAGGCGACCTCCTTGCCGATGGCCTCCAGCATGCCTTCCAGGGCGAACTTGCTCCCGCAGTAGGCCGACATGCCCGGCACAGCCATCAGACCGCCCATCGAGGTGACCGCCATGATGTGACCGGCACGACGACGGCGCATGTACGGCAGCACCGCCTGGATTGTGGCAGCGGCACCGAACACGTTGGTCTCGAACTGGGCCCGCACGTCGGACAGCGGCGTCTCCTCGAAAACACCTTCCAGGCCGTAGCCGGCGTTGGCGATGACCACGTCGATCGGGCCGACCGACGCCTCGACGTCCTCAACGGCCGCGAACACCGCAGCGTCGTCGGTCACGTCCAGCTGCCGAGCATGCGCTCGACCGGGCGCCAGCACGTCGAACGCCGCCAGGTCCGACTCCTTGCGGACGGTGCCCACCACAGTGTGGCCGGCATCGAGGGCACCCTGCGCAAACGCCCGTCCCAAGCCGCTGCTCACGCCGGTGATCAGGAATGTCTTCATCTCACTCGCCTTGCTCTCTCGGGGGTTGTGGTCGGTCAGTACACCCGCCCACATCTTTAAATCTACATCATGTCGAGTTTAGTCAACGTGACGTAGATAGAGCCTCCGGCGGTACGTAGACGTCGGCCGCCATCGGTGGCGTGGATCCCAGCGAGGCGGCGTCCATCCGCGGGCGCGGGGGTCGGAGTTCACGCCCTTGTTCGTCGAACGAAGTCGAAGGCGCAGTACGGCAACCGGATCCGCCCGACCCTTCCTGCTGGACGGCCCCGACCAGTACCGACTGCCCGCGCCGCCCGCCCTGGACTCCGCGCTACCGCGCCGACCTGGCCGAAGTCCGTGCGTACGGGGCCGCGAACAGCACCGTACGCACGGAGCGGCAGACCGAGACCGCCACCTTCTGGTTCGGCTCCTCGCTGACGCTCTGCACCGAGCCGCTGCGCGTCGCCCTGTTCCACGCGGCCCTGGTAAACACGCAGATCGCCACCTCCGACAGCAAGTACGCCTACCTGCGCTGGCGCCCGGTCACCGCGATCCGCACCGGCACGATCGCCCCCGACCCCACCTGGACGCCGCCGCACGTCACTCCGGCCCATCCCGACTACCCCAGCGGCCACACCACCTACGCGGGGGCGGCGGAAGCGATCCTCTCCACACTCGCTCGGCCGACGAGGCCGGCCTCGCCCTCGGCAAGCAGGTCGCGGCGCACATGCTGCGCAATGCGGCACGGCTGTCGGCAGGCTGTGAGCACCCGACTGAGCATCAAATAAAGGGGCTTGGCTGACACAAGGTCGACAGCGTCACTCGGCGGGCAGTGTCAATCGACGTGGGACACGATCAGGCCGACACGCCGACGACGACGCGGTTCGGTCCGTTGCCCCTCGCGGCTGACGGGCTGTCACGATGGCCGGTGAACGCAGGACGACGTTGTCCGGGTAGAGCCGGCACGACGACGTCGTCCTGACCGGTGACATCCAGAGTGACATCGCCGCTCTCCGCCTGGAGCAGTCCGGACGCACTCAGTGCGGCCCACACGTCCGCGCTTGGGACGTCGCCGGTGGTCGCGGCGTCTGCGGTGGGGGCCAGGCGGTGGGCGAAGCGATGGCCGCGCAGGGCCTGGCCGACGTCGACGCGGGTGGTGGTGTCGTCGTGGGTCACTCCGATGCGGGCAGTGCGGGTCCCGTCGACAGCCACCCCTGTCTCGATACGGCCGGTGAGCGGCCCCGGCGTTCCGGTGACGGCGGGAGGTGCTCGATGAGCATGCGAGGTGCGTCGTAGTAGTCCTGCACCTCGGCCCCGCACGTGCCGGTTTCGACAGTGACGGGGTCTGGGCGCCAGGTCAGCAGGTATCGCGGCGCGGTGAGGGGTGATGCGTGACGACTGTGCGACGGAGGGCGCATCGTCGTGATCTCCAGCGGCACGACCGTCACCGCACGGCCGACCGGCGGGCTGTACGCGGCCGGCAAGGCCGCGCGCGACCGGCTCGTACGGGCGGCCGCGAAGGAACTCGGGCCGCGCGGGATCACCGTGAACAGCGTCCTGCCCGGCGCGACCCACACCGACGCCCTGGAAGCAGGCGCGAGCGCCGAACGGCTGGCGGCCACCCGCGCGCAGACACCGCTGGGACGCCTCGGGGAACCGGACGACATCGCCGCGGTCGTCGCCTTCCTCGTCTCTCAGGACGGCCGCTGGATCACCGGCCAGACCCCCCACTCGGGCGGCGGCCTGCTCTGACCGGTACGCCCCGACCACGGGCTGCCAGTCGGGACCCACTACTCGACGCGCATCCTCTGAAAACCCGTCAATTCGCCTGCACCACAAGGCAAGTTCGCTCGCCGCTCGCCATGCTTCGACGAACGGGCGTCCCCGCCCCGCCCGAGTGGCGTGGGCTCGCCTCAGGAGCGATCGTCGTACGCCTCCCTCGCCTTGTCGATGTCGTCGATGTGATCCAGCGCCCAGTCAAGGAGGCCGCGCACGGTGTCGAGCAGTGTTCGACCGAGTGTCGTGAGTTCGTACTCGACTCGCGGCGGGACGACCGGATGGACGGTGCGTTCGATCAGACCGTCGCGTTCCAGCCCGCGCAGGGTCTCGGTGAGCATGCGCTGGCTGATGCCCGGGACCGAGTTCTTGATCTCCGTGAAGCGCCGTTTGCCCGGCCCGAGTTCATTGATGACGGTCAGCGACCACTTGGATCCGACCCGGTCCAGGACGTCGCGGACCCGACAGGTGGTGTCGTCCCGGCGGGCCAGCACCGTCATCGGGTCGCCGTCCTCGGCTGTCATGGTTACCTCCGGCTCACTGAGGCAGTAAAAAGTGCCGTCTTACGCGGTCGGACCATGGTTTCGCAGACTGAGGCCAGTGACCAGACCGAGCCGATCCGCTGCAGAAGGACACCCAATGACCGTACAGGCCCCCGTGGTTGACGAGACCTTCGCCAAGCCCGCCGACGAGGCACAGCTCGACCGCGCCGCCGAGGCCCTGCGCGGCAACGGCTTCACCGTGCACATCGTGGACACCGTCACCGACGCGCGCGAACTCGTCCTCTCGCTCGTCCCGGCCGATGAGTCGGTGTTCACCGCGTCGAGCGAGACCCTGCGGCTGACCGGGATCACCAAGGCCATCGACGAGTCGGGCCGTTTTGATTCCGTCCGGGCCGCCGCGGGCGATCTGGGCGACGACCCGACCGCCCACATCCGTCTCGGGGCGACACCCGATGTCGTCGTGGGCAGTGTGCACGCGGTCTCCGAGGACGGCGTGCTGCTGGCCGGCTCTGCCAGCGGCAGCCAGCTCGCGCCGTACGCATCGGGTGCGCGCAAGGCGGTCTGGGTGGTCGGCGCACAGAAGATCGTCCCCGACGTGGCCACCGGGCTGCGCCGCATCCGGGACTACAGCCTGCCCAAGGAATGGCGACGGCTGCACGAGAACTACGGCCAGACCTCGTTCATCGGCAAGATCCTCATCCTGGAACGCGAAGCCTTCCCCGATCGGGGCGTGGTCGTCCTCGTCCGTGACAGCGTGGGCTTCTGACACACCTTCAATCGTTGCCGGCGGTCTCCAGTTCCACCCCTTGGGGATCAAGCGTGGAAACCCCCGCGAGAGTGCGGACAACGCACGGACGGGGGCGGGGTTGGCCAGGCAAGCCGAGCTGGACCGGGAGATGGCTGAGCAGTTGGTCGCCCGGGCCCGAGTCGAGGATGGCGGCAGCGCTCTTGGTGCGGGCCAGGCCGGTGACCGTATGGCCTTCGGCGGACAGAAGTTGGGCCAGGCGCCGCCACCAAAGCCGGTGGCACCGATGACGAAGACGTTCATGACGAGGCTCCTCATGTCCAACGCCCTCGCCCTGCAACGTCTGTTGCCGATGAGCGACCGAAAGAAAGACGTGGAGACACGGGCGCTGCGGCACCAACGCGGGGGTGAAGGCTGCCTTCACGGCCACCAACTCCTCCGGGTGGCGGCTGCTGAGGCACGGATCAGTACGGCGAGGGGTTCGCGACCGCCTGCGAGGGCATCGACGCCACGCCCAGCTGCCCCGCGCGGTTCGCGCGGGCCGGTTCGATAAGAGTCCGGCCCGCCTCCGCGAGCACCGCTCGCCGCCCGATCCGGTGGAAGAGCTCGGAACCCAGGTCACGCTCCAGCGCGCGGACGGCCGGGGACGGGAAGGGCTGCGACACGGACAACATGGTGGCCGCGCGGTTGAAGCCACCGGACTCGACGATCGCCAGAAAGCACTCGATCCGGTGGATGCCCATCGGCTTTCCCACATGGGCGGATACGCGCAGTGGCCGGGCCGGGCGCCTCTTCCGCGACGCCGTGCCCCGCGCGGGTTACGACCGTTTCTCGCGGCCCTCTAGGGCGCTGATGGCCGTAGCGGTGAGGCTGTTGGCGATGTGGTCGTGCATGAGCTGGGCGGCCTGGTCTGCCTGGCCGTCCACGATGAGGTCAACCAGACGGCGGTGTTCCTCGAGGTCCCGGGTGCGGGGTTCGTCGCCGGGCGGCAGATCGAGGCCGAGACGCCGGTAGCGGTCGGACTTGTCCCACAGGTCGTCGAGCATCTTGATGAGGACATCGTTGCGGGAGGCCCGGTAGAGGGTCTGATGGAAGACGCGGTGGGCGGCCAGGGCTCCCTCGCCCCACTGGCGGGTCACGGGCAGCAACTGGTCGACGGCCGCCCGCATCGCGGTGATGTCCGCCTCCGTGCGGCGCTTGGCGGCGAGTTGCGCCGCCGTGGGGTCGAGCGAGAGGCGAACCTCGAAGAGCTGACGGGCCTCGTCGGCGGTCATGGTCGACACCCGCACATCACGGTGGGTCTCCACGGTGAGCAGCCCCTCACTGCTCAGGCGGCGAATCGCCTCACGCAGCGGGGTGATGCTCATGTTCAGCGACTCGGCGAGGTCGTACTGCGCCAGCCGGGATCCGGCCGGAAGGCTTCCGTTGAGGATCTGGTCGCGCAGTTCCGCGTAGGCGAGGTCGCTCTTGCTGAGGAACATGTTCTGGCTCGGCATGGCCTCTTGACCGTTCCCTTTCCCGAGATCCCCCCACCCCTTGACATCCCCCGGTGGCGCCACTCACTCTAACAGCCGTCACATCTTATAAGTTACGAGAAAGGCCGCCGCCTTGAAGATCACCAACGTGTACGAGGGCGTCGTCCCCATCAGCTCCTCGATCCGCAACGCGTGGATCGACTTCTCCTCCATGGACTGCTCGATCGTCGCGATCGAGAGCGATGTCATCCGCGACGGGAAGCCAGTGGTGGGCTACGGCTTCAACTCCAACGGCCGCTACAGCGCGGGCGAGATCCTGCGCCGCCGGGTCCTCCCCCGCCTGACCGCGGCCGAGCCCGGCAGCCTTCTCAACGAGGCCGGCGAGCTGGATCCCGCCAGGGCGTGGGAGGTGATGATGCGCAACGAGAAGCCCGGCGGGCACGGCGAGCGCTCGGTCGCGGTCGGCGTCGTGGACATGGCCCTCTTCGATCTCGCGTCGAAGATCGCGGGCCAGCCGCTCTACCGGTACCTGTCCGAACGCCACGGCGACGGCCAGCCGGACGACTCGGTGTTCGTCTACGCCGCCGGCGGCTACTACGCCCCCGGCAAGACGCTCGTCGACCTGCAGAACGAGATGCGTTCCTTCCTCGACCAGGGCTACGACGTCGTCAAGATGAAGATCGGCGGCGCCGACCTGGCCGAGGACCTGCGTCGCATCGAGGCCGTCATCGAGGTCCTGGACGGCGACGGTTCCCGCCTGGCCGTCGACGTCAACGGCCGCTTCGACCTGGCGACCGCGCTGGAGTACGGGCGGGCCATCGAGCCGTACAACCTGTTCTGGTACGAGGAGATCGGCGATCCGCTCGACTACCACCTGAACGCCACCGTCGCCGAGCACTACGCCGGTTCGATCGCCACCGGTGAGAACCTCTTCTCGCTGCAGGACGCCCGCAACCTGATCCGCTACGGCGGTATGCGCCCCGACCGCGACACCCTCCAGTTCGACCCGGCGCTCAGCTACGGCCTGACCGAGTACCTGCGCATCCAGGACATGCTGGGGCAGCACGGCTGGTCCTCGCGGCGCTGCGTCCCGCACGGCGGTCACCAGTTCTCGCTGCACATCGCGGCCGCCCTCAAGCTCGGCGGCAACGAGTCCTACCCGGGCGAGTTCCAGCCCACCGGCGGCTTCGCCGACAACGCGGTGGTCGAGAAGAGCCGGGTCGGCCTGACCGATATCCCCGGCATCGGCTTCGAGGGCAAGGCCGCCTTCTACAAGGTGCTGCGCGCCCTGCACAGCTGAGCCTCACCGCACCGCGACCGCGCGCCCGCTCCGAGGCGGGCGCCGTCGCGCCGGCGCAGCTCCACCCACGCGCCACGTACGACCCCGGGGGCGTCGAGCCGCAGCGCACCGTTCCCGGCACCCCACGGGACAGGGCAACACACGATCGTCGTGCAAGGGAGCACCTACGATGACATCCACCGCCGCCACCGACCGCCCACCCCGCTCCAGGCTGAACCGCCTGCTGCGTGAACTGTGGTTCCAGGTCGTCCTGGCCGCCGTCCTCGGTATAGCCGTGGGGCTGCTCGCACCGGGCATGGGCGAGGAACTGAAGCCGCTCAACGACTGGTTCATCGCACTGGTCAAGATGATCGTGGTCCCGGTCGTCTTCTGCGTGGTCACCACCGGCATCGCCTCCATGGACAACCTGCGCAAGGCCGGCCGGATCGGTGTGAAGGCGATCGGCTACTTCTTGGTGCTGTCCCTGGTGTCGATGCTGATCGGCCTGGCGGTCGCCAACATCTTCCAGCCCGGCGCAGGATTGAACGTCGACCCCTCCACGCTGCGCGCCGAGGACGTACCGGAGACGGCCACCGAGCACGCCACCTTCACCGGCTTCATCTCCTCCCTCATCCCCACCTCGCTCCTTGGGGCGATCACGGGCGACGCGATCCTGGCCGCGCTCATGGTCTCGATCGTCTTCGGCGTGGCCCTGAACATGGCAGGCGAGGACGGCGCCCCGCTGACCCGCGGCATCAAGGCCCTGTCCGACGTGGTGTTCCGCATCGTCGGCTGGGTGATGCGCCTGGCGCCGCTGGGCACCTTCGGCGCCCTGGCCATGGTGGTCGCCACATACGGAGCCGAAAGCCTCAAGCAACTCGCCTACCTGATCCTGCTGTTCACCGCGACCTGCGTCGTCTACGTCCTGGTCGTCCTCGGCGCCATCATGCGGGCCTGCCGGCTGAGCCTGTTCGGTCTCATGCGCTTCCTCAAGACCGAACTCCTCGTCGCGTTGAGCACCTGCTCCAGCGAAGCCGTCCTACCGCAACTGGTACGCAAGTTGGAGACCCTCGGCGTCGGCCGCCCGGTCGTCGGGATCGTCATCCCCTCCGGGTTCTCCTTCAACCTGGACGGCTCTGCCGTCTACCTCACGATGGCCTCGATGTTCCTGGCCCAGGCCATGGGCATCGACCTCTCCTGGCAGCAGCAGCTCGTCATGGTCGGCGTCATGATGCTCACCAGCAAGGGCACCGCGGGCATCGCAGGCGGCGCGTTCATCGTGCTCGCCAGCACCGTCACCGCGGTCGGCCACATCCCGCTGGCCGCCCTCTCCCTGATCGTCGGCGTCGACCGCATCCTCAACGAGGGCCGCGTCTTCATCAACGTCCTCGGCAACGCGGTGGCCACCATCGTGATCGGCAAGTGGGAGAAGGACTTCGACGCCGAACAGGCCCACTCCGTGCTGCACCCGGACAAGGACAGGACGCCGCCCCCGCCGCCCGCAGCCCTCGACACCACCAAGGTCGGCGCCGACAACTGACCCACCCACCAACACCTACCTGGCCACGGGGCCTTGACCGCCCCGGCGCCACGCACCAGACGAGGAACGATCCGATGAGCGCGCCCAGCGTCTCCTACGCGATCACCATCCGCTCGAAGTCCCCGCGGGCGGCGGCACCGTGTCGCAATTGACCGCCACCGTGGAGACCTTGGGCGGCTCGGTCACCGCACTCGACGTCATCTCCTCCGACGCCGACCGCCTCGGCATCGAGGGCGTCACGCTCGGGAAGGTCTCCGACCGTACGTTCCTCATGCACCTCGGCGGCAAGATCGAGATGCAGTCCAAGCACCCCATCCGCAACCGTGACGACCTGTCCATGGTCTACACGCCGGGCGTGGCCCGCGTGTGCATGGCGATCGCGGAGAACCGCACATACTCGCCGCCCCGGCCGACGCGGCCCCGCGGGTTCCCTGGTCACGCCCGCCATCGCACGAAGCGTCAGCCTGGGCGCGCCGCTCCGTAATGGGGTCGGCACAGACACAGCCCGGCGGCACCTCACCGGGAGCGCACCACACCCGCGAACCTCGCCGAACCGCTCCCACTCGCGTTCAACATCTCGATGCAGCCCTCCGGGATGTCGCTGTCGATCGCCGCGACGCGGCTGCCGCAGGTCGGACAGAAGCCGCGCTTCGCCTCACCGGGGAAGGTCGCGTACCAGGTTGGCTCACCACCCTCGCCGGTCCAGTTGATCGTCTTGAAGCCCACCCACCACATCACGGGCGTACCGCCAAGTTTCTGGCAGTGTTCACACGCACAGGTGTGGGGGAAGGCTGCAGGGCCCAGGGCGGTGAAGCGGAGGCGACCGCAGAGGCAGCCGCCAGTGCGATCCTCGGACTGCTCGGTTCGCTGGGCGTCAGCGGTGGGGGTGGCGTTCATCAGGCGATCCCCCAGACGTCAGACGACCCAGCGGCGACTCTGCGGGGCCCGCTCCGTGCGCATGCGTACACCGCTCCCACCCCGCATCACCGAATGCGATCAACACCGACGAATCGGACCCTGAAGGGAAGAGGAGTCCTCCACTGGAGATGCGCCATGTCCATTCACGAGCAGCACCCATGGGCGGAGCCGCTTGCGCTGCGACTGGGACTTGCTGAGGTGAGAGCTCCGACGGGCCGCACTCCGAGGTCTCCTGTTCTCGGCTCGCCCGATTCTCCGCTCCTCAGGCCGCATCTCGGCACGGGTGTCGCGATCACCTCGAAGAGAGTCGTTCGCGGCACTCGGCCTGGATGCGGACCGTCCGTAGCGTCGATGGGGCAAGCGACCGGCATTCGAGGAAAGGACCAGCGATGACTGACCTTCCAGCCCCCACCACGCCGTACCTGGAGCCCGAGGCCAGGGAGCTCGCCGACGCCACCGACCCACACCCGCGGATCTACGAGCTTCCGCCCGAAGAGGGGCGCAAGATCCTCAGCGACCTGCAGAACGGCGAGGGCGTCGAGCGCCCGGACGTCGACGAGGAGTGGGTCGACGTCGACGCCGGAGAGTGGGGCACCGTCCGCACCCGCATCATCAAGCCCAAGGGCACCACGGGCCCGCTGCCCGTTGTCTTCTACATCCACGGCGCCGGCTGGGTCTTCGGCGACGACAAGACCCACGACCGCCTCTTCCGCGAGCTCACCGTCGGAGCCGGAGCCGCTGGCGTCTTCCCGGTCTACGACTGGGCGCCCGAGAAGGGGTACCCGACGCAGGTCGAGCAGAACTACGCCGTCGGTCAGTGGCTGCAGAAGAACGGCGCCGAGCACGGCCTCGACACCTCCCGCGTCGCCGTCGCCGGCGAGTCGGTCGGCGGTTGCATGTCCGCGGTCTTCGCACAGATGAACAAGGACCGCGGCGGGCTCGCGCTCAAGGCGCAGATCCTGCTCTATCCCGTGACCGGGCCGGACTTCGACACGCAGTCTTACCACCAGTTCGCGGAGCACTACTACCTCACCCGCGACGGGATGAAGTGGTTCTGGGACGCGTACACGACCGACGAGACCAAGCGTGAGGAGAAGTACGCCTCGCCGCTGCGGGCGACCCTGGAGGACCTCGAGGGGCTGCCGCCCGCTCTCGTCATCACGGCGGAGGCCGACGTCCTGCGGGACGGAGGCGAACTGTACGCCAACAAGCTCCGTGAGGCCGGCGTCGAGGTGACAGCCGTCCGCATCAGCGGGACCGTCCACGACTTCATGCTGCTGGACAGCCTGCGGGACACCCCGGCCACCAACGTCGCACGGAAGCTGTCCGTCGACACGCTGCGGGAGGCGCTCCACCAGGAGTGACCGCACCCAGAAACATGGGCGGCAGACTCGACGGGGTCTGCCGCCCATCGCTGTGCCGACCACGGACTTCGAGGAGACACGATGAGCCCGACCGCGACAGGTCCACACATCGACGAGACCGGAGCGCGGGTCGTCGGTGAGGTCGGCCTGCTGGAGTACGCCGATTGTCAGGTGTCGGCGATCCATGGCCTTCGGGACATCTTCCGTGTCGCCAGCGAGTACGCCGTGGAGTCGGCCGACCCGCCGAGCGTGATCCGGGTCAGCACTTGGACGGTGTCCGCCACCGACGACGGGCCGGTCATGGTGTGCACCTCGGACACTCATCCTGAGCTTGCGCACCGGCTCAGCCACGTCATCATCCCGCCGAGCCTCGTCGTACCCGAGCTGATGACGTCGGCCGGCGAGCTCACCGATTGGCTCGTCGGACTCCGGTCCCAGGGCACCACTCTGTGTGCCGTGTGCGCCGGCGTCTTCCTCCTCGCCGAGACGCACCTGCTCGACTCCCGGGATGCCACGACCCACTGGGCGTTCGCCGAGGAGCTGGCGCGCCGATACCCGAAGGTTCGGGTGGACCCCTCACGCATGGTGATCGACGACGTCGACATCATGACGGCCGCGGGGATCCTGGCGTGGGTCGACCTGGGCCTCACCCTCGTCGACCGGATGCTCGGTCCCAGCGTCATGCTGCACACGGCACGCTTCGTCCTCGCCGACCCACCGCGCCGGCGGCAGTCCCTCTACCAGGAGTTCACGCCACGGCTCCAGCACGGCGACAGCGACATCCGCGCGGTGCAGGCCCGGCTGCACGCCTGCCTCGACGAGCCGCACTCCGTCGAGCACCTTGCGCGGATCGCGGCCATGCACCCGCGCACCTTCCAGCGGCGGTTTAAGGAGGCTACGGGCCTGACGGCGACGGAGTACGTCCAGGCGGCGCGCATCGCGAAGGCACGCGAGTTGCTGGAGCTGACCAACGAGCCGGTCGCCCAGATCTCCCTCGGCGTCGGCTACCTGGACGTGTCCAACTTCCGGCGGCTGTTCCAGCGCGCCACGGGCGTGGCGCCGTCGGAGTACCGGCGCCGGTTCGGCATCGCGGCACGAGTCGACCGGCAAGAGGAGTCGTCGGCGGGTCAGCCGGCGAGGATCCGCTCCACGCCCTCCCGATAGCTCGTGATCTGGAAGTCGGGAAAGCGGGCCGCGAACTTCGAGCTGTCGAAGATGTTGTCGTCGCGGTAGCGGCTGAGCAGCTCGTACATCTCGTCGAGCGGCTTGACGAAGCGGCGCCCGAGGCGGAAGGCGAGCATCGGCAGCACCGTGTAGCCGATCTTGCGGCCGGTGACTTCGCCGGCGATCTCGACGAGCTGGGCGTAGGACGGCCGGTCCGGGTCGATGGGCAGGTGCCACGTCTGGCCGTAGGCATCCGGCGTGTTGCCGAGCAGGGCGAGAGCGCGGCTCGCGTCGGGGGTCCAGATCAGGGAACGCTTGGCATGGGCGTCGATGGGGACGAACGGCCGCTTGCCCGCCTTGATCCGGTCGAACACCAGCGAGTTCGTGTAGCTCGTCGTCCGGCCGGGACCGTAGAACTCGGGCGCTCGGCCGATCAGGGCTTCGACCCGTCCGGCGCGCATGGCCTCGAGCAGCATGGTGGCGAGCTCTCCGCGGACCCGTCCCTTGCGTCCGCCCGGTGCGAATGCTGTCGACTCGGTCTGGGGCGTCGGCGTTCCGGGATACATATAGGTGTTGTCGAAGAAGACGAGCTTCGTGCCGTGTTCGGCGCAGGCGTCGATGACGTTGCGCATCATGACGGGGAACTGTCGCTCCCACAGCTCCGAGTCCAGGGGCAGGCCGACGGTGAGGTAGGCGATGTCGCTGCCCGCGACGGCTCGGCTGGTGGCGTCGGCGTTGGTGAGGTCTGCGGCCATGAGCTCGTCGGTGTCGTTCACTCTCACCGGCTTGCGGCTGACGAGGCGGATGTCCTTGGTGTGGTTGCGGTGGAGCTCGTTCACGAGCTCGTCGGCGATCGGTCCGCCGGCGCCGAGAACAGTCTGCATGGCTCTGGTCTCCTTGAGATGGATGGTGCGGGTGGTGACGACAACTCAACTGCGAGCGGCGTCGTGCCACCACGTGACGATGCGGTCGACCACCGTGGCCGGGGTGCGGACCCAGCCGACATGGTCGTGGGTCGCCCCTTCGGGCACCTGGTCGCTGGTGTGGTGCCAGCGTGTCACCGAGGTGGACGAGAAGAGGCGATGCGCAAGGTCGTCGACCGCCTTGAGCGGCGACAACGCGTCGTCGCCCAGGCTGATGACGAGGGCAGGGGTGGTGATTGGCTGGTCGGCCGCGTACGGCGGTCGGCCGGTGAGCACCATGCGGGCCCATTCCCGCATCAGGGTGCGCGCCCCGGGGCCGCCGAAGGCCGGCTTCGGGAGGTAGCCGAACGCCGCTGTCATCGCCGGGACCATCAGCGCCGCCATGGCAGCGACGTGGAGCCCCCCGTAGGGGTAGTGCCGGTAGCGCGGGATCGCGCCGGCGACCGTGATCACCCCGTCGGCCGGCGGGCGGGTGAGCTCGTGTCCGGCTACGAGCTGTCCCCCGAGGCTGTGACCGAGGAGGAGCACGGGCTGTGCGGGTGACTGCGCCCGCGCGGCGGCGACGGCGTGCGCGATGTCGTCGATTTCGTCGCGGTAGGCCCAGTCCTCGCGTCGGCTCGCTCGTGGCTCGCCGCGCTCGAAGCCTCGCCGGCGCAGCGTTCGGGCTTGCCACCCGTGTCGCTCGAACTCGGCGACCAGGGAACGGTAGTAGCGGGAGCCGATGGCCATCGCCGGTGAGATGAGGACGATCGGCGTGCTGGTGCCGCCCTTGTCAGCGTCCGGCATGGGTCGCCGTCTGCGAGGTGATCACGGTGAAGGAGATGCCGGCGCCGCCGAGTCGGCGCAGCAGGTTCTCTCCCATTGCGGTGGCGGTGGTGACCTGGCCGGCGGTGGGCGGGTTGTCGTCGAAGGCGAGGCACAACGCCGACTCGGCCAGCATCTTGGCTGTCTCGGTGTAGCCGGGGTCTGCGCCGCTGACCTGGGTGTGCACCCTCTGACCGCCGCCCTCGCCGACGATGTCGACGGTGAACCAGGTGCGATCGCGCCGCTCCGCAGAGGGCCCCTCTCCTTGGGGGATGCGCCGGCCGATGGCGCGGCGCAGGGGCGGGATCTGCACGGCTGCCAGGGCTGCGGTGAAGCCGGCCAGTGTGCCGGCGACGGTCGCGGCGCGTCGGGCCCCGGCGTAGTGGGAGTAGGTGAAGTGGGGCCCGTAGTCCGGGCGGGCGAGCGCGGAGCGCCGTACGACGTCGGGGTCGATCGTGGGCAGCGGGATCAGCCAGGTGTCGAGCGTGCGGTCGCGACGGGGGCGGCCGATGCGGGTGCGGACCTGCCGGCCGTGCGGTCGCGGCTCGAGACGGCGGCGTCCGGCCGCGGCCGGCAGCATGGCGCGCGGTCGCGACAGCTGGCCGAGACCGGAGTGCAGGGTGCCGCCGGAGATGGTGGCGTTGGTGCGGACGACTCCCCGAAGGGTCACTGGTACATCGGACGGCAGCTGCTGGACGGTGAAGAGCGCACCGAGGTCGTGCGGGATCGAGTCGAAGCCGCAGGCGTGAACGATGCGGGCACCGGTCCGCTCGGCGGTGGCGTGGTGCTCGACGTACACCCTGATCACGACCCGTGCGGACTCGGCCACGCGGGCCAGGGACTGCGGGTCGGAGGAGTCGGCATGGAGCAGCGCAACGTCGTCCAGCTGCGGGTTGATCCGGACGAGCCGGTCGCGAACGGCCTCCAGCTTGGCCTGGTTGCGTCCGGCCAGGGCGAGCCTGGCTCGGGAAGGGGAATGAGCCGCGAGGTACTCGGCGGTCAGAGCGCCAGTGAAGCCGGTGGCGCCGAGGAGTACAACGTCGAAGCGGCGCGCATCCGTGCGTGGGGACATCGAGTCTCGGTCCTTCGAGCGTACGGTATGTTTACGGTGCTAACAAAGCATAGGAGGGCGAAGTAAGCGATGTCAACATCAGAGAAGAGCAGCTACCACCACGGCGATCTGCGGGCGACGCTGCTGTCGACCGCGATGGAGATGCTGGAGGGCGGCGAGCCCTTCTCGCTGCGCGCCATCGCACGCCAGGCCGGCGTGTCGCCGACCGCGCCGTACCGCCACTTCAAGGACCGCGACGCCCTGGAGTCCGCGCTGGCCGTCGAGGGTTTCCGGGACCTGCTGGCTGATCTGGACGGCGGGCGCGGCCTGCCCGCCTCCCTCCCAGACCTCGCCGAGTTCGCCGTCGCCTACGTCGCCTTCGCACTGCGGCGCCCGGCCCTGTTCCGCGTGATGTTCGGCAAGCCGTGCGACGACGCCGACGACGAGCGGATCAAGGCCGCCGACGCCCTGCATGAGCTACTGGCCGACGCACTCGACCGCGTCTTCCCCGACGCGGACGCCTCGGCCTTGGCGACGGCCGGCTGGGGACTCGCGCACGGGCTGGCCTCCCTGTACCTCGACGGCAAGCTGCAGGCCGCATCGGGCGAGGAGGTTGCCAACCGGGTGCGCGGCGCCTTCCTCGCCATCGCGTCGGTCGGCTCCTGACGCGCACTGCCCGCCCCTCGCACGCCTCGCGCCATTCATTGTTGACGGTGCTCACATCCCGTGCGACCCTCGGTGTTAGCGCCGCTCACATCGGAGGAGAGAGCCCATGTCATCAACCGGCAACCTGACCGACCGGACCGTAGAGGTCGATCTCGGAGGGCGTCTCGTCACCGTCCCTGAAGGCGGCCTCTACGACCGGTTCCGCATGGACACCGACCTCGACGAGGTCGAGCGGGACCCGCGGGTCAGCAGCGTCGACTTCTTCCGTCGGATGCCGAAGAACCGCGTGGACTCCCGCATCGGACCCACGCTGACGCCGAACTTCTACTACCGCATCTCCACGACCCGGCTCACGATGCTCGCGCCGACCAAGGCGATCCGGGCCCGCCTGCCCCGGGAGCTGGACCCGCTCGAGCTCGCCCCGGGGCTCGGAATCGTCTCCGTGATGACCTTCCGCTACGACGTGTGCGACATCGACTTCTACACCGAGGCCGCGGTCGGCGTCGCCGTGAAGCCGGCGCGGCACGGCGGGCTTGGCCTGCTCGACCTGGTCACCGGGCTCAAGAACGACTGCCTGCACTCCTACGTCCTCTCGCTTCCGGTCAACACCGAGATCGCGCAGGTGCGCGGCCACGACGGCTACGGGTTCCCCAAGTGGGTCGCCGGGCTCGACGTCGACATCGACACCGACCGCACCTCCGCCAGGCTCACCAACGACCGGGGCGGTCTCGACCTCGCTCTGTCGGCGCCCACCCCGAAGCAGACCGCCCGGCCCAGCGGCGAGCACGTCTCGACGCTGACCTCCTACACCACGATCGACGGCGCCTGGCACTCCACGACCAGCCAGATCAACATGCTCTCCTCGGGAACCACGCGCTTCCCCCGCGGCCTGGACCTGCAGCTCGGTCAGGGCCGGGTGAGCGACGACCTGCGGTCACTGAAGCCGATACGGACGATCCAGCTCGACGTCACCACCGAGGGCCAGCTGGCGCTGCACATGCCCGTGCCCACCTCCATCCAGGACCGGAGCTGAGGACGAGATGACCACCACCACGAACACCGGCCGTGTCCAGACCGCCCTGCCTCCTTCGCTGACGCCGGCCCGGATCGCCCGCCTGGCCACCCTGGTGGCCGCCGGTGCTCGCGCCCAGCGGGTCACCACGACCTCGCCGTACACCGGCGCACCGCTCGCGGACCTGCCGGTCTCCACCCCCGACGACGTCGAGGACGCCTTCGCCCGGGCACGCGCCGCCCAGGCCGGCTGGGCAGCCACCCCGGTCGCCGACCGCAAGCGCATCATGCTGCGTTTCCACGACCTCGTCCTCCAACGGCAAGAGGAGGCCCTCGACCTGATGCAGGCCGAGAGCGGCAAGACCCGCCGGGACGCGTTCCTCGAGGTGAGCGACATCGCGATCACCGCTCGCTACTACGCGCGCAGCGCACAGCGGCTGCTCTCACCCAAGCGCCGCAAGGGCGCGATCCCGGTGCTGACCCACACCACCGAACTGCGGCATCCCAAGGGCGTCGTCACCGTCATCTCGCCCTGGAACTACCCGCTCAGCATGGCCGCCGGCGACGCCATCCCGGCCCTGATGGCCGGCAACGCCGTCGTACAGAAGCCCGACACCCAGACCGCCCTGACCGCGCTGTGGGCACTGGCCCTCATGCGCGAGGCCGGACTGCCGGCCGACGTCTGGCAGATGGTGGTCGGCCGTGGCAGCTCCATCGGAGACGCGCTCATGGCCGGCGGCGACTACATGATGTTCACCGGCTCCACCGCCAGCGGGCGCCGGATCGCGCGCGACACGGGTGAGCGGCTGATCGGCGCGTCCCTGGAGCTCGGCGGCAAGAACGCCATGGTCGTCCTCGCCGACGCCGACATCGACAAGGCCGCCGCCGGCGCCGTCGCCGCCTGCTTCCCCTCGGCCGGCCAGCTGTGCGTGTCCATCGAACGGCTCTACGTCGCCGACGAGATCCACGACGCGTTCGTCACCGCGTTCGTCGAACGCGTCCGGTCCATGCGCCTGGGTGCGGCCTACGACTTCTCGGTGGACATGGGCTCGCTGACCACCCCCGCGCAGCTCGAGACCGTCAGCTCGCACGTGAACGAAGCCGTGTCGAAAGGCGCGACCGTGCTGGCCGGAGGCAAGGCCAGGACCGACCTCGGGCCGCTGTTCTACGAGCCGACGATCCTGGCCGATGTGACCCCGGAGATGACGCTGTTCGACCACGAGACGTTCGGCCCGGTGGTGTCGATCCACCGCCACCGGTCGGTCGACGAGGCGGTGGCGATGGCCAACGCCACGCCGTACGGCCTCAACGCGAGCGTCTGGGGCCGCGACGGCGCCGAGGCCCGCAAGGTCGCGGGACGGCTGCACGCCGGCACCGTCAACGTCAACGAGGCGTTCGCCGCCGCCTGGGGCAGCATCGACGCCCCCATGGGCGGCATGGGCGACTCGGGCCTCGGTCGCCGGCACGGCGCCGAGGGACTGCTCAAGTACACCGAGGCCCAGACCGTCGCCCACCAGCGCCTCCAGGGCTTCACCCCGCCCGGCGCGGTGAACTACGAGCAGTGGGCGCGGCTCCTGACCCGGGCGTTCAAGACGCTGCGTGCCCTGGGCGTCCGCTGACCGACCACCGGCCACGACGGCCCGTCACCTGGCCGTCCCGGTCCGCATGAAGGAAGATCAGTCATGACCAAGCGCATCCTCAACGTCGTCACCAACGTCGGCCACTACGACGACCCGTCCCACACCACGGGCCTGTGGCTCTCCGAGCTCACGCACGCCTGGCACGTCTTCGAGGAACACGGCTACGAGCAGACGCTCGTCAGCCCGGCCGGCGGCGCGGTGCCTCTCGAACCGCGATCGCTGAAGTTCCCGAACTACGACAAGACAGCCAAGACCTGGCGCGCCGACCCCGGAAAGATGGCGCTGCTCGAGAACACGGCGAGCCCGGACCAGATCGACCCCTCCGAGTACGACGCGATCTACTTCACCGGCGGTCACGCGGTGATGTACGACTTCCCCGACAGCGAGGCACTGCAGCGCATCACCCGCGAGATCTACGAGCGCGGCGGCATCGTCTCCTCGGTCTGCCACGGCTACTGCGGCCTGCTCAACACCCGACTCTCCGACGGCTCCTACCTCATCGCCGACCGCAAGATGACGGGATTCGCCTGGACCGAGGAGGTCCTCGCCCGCGTCGACAAGCTGGTCCCCTACAACGCAGAGGAGAAGGCCAAGCAGCGCGGCGCACGCTACGAGAAGGCAACACTGCCATTCGTCTCCTACGTCGTGACCGACGGCACTCTCGTCACCGGCCAGAACCCGGGCTCGGCCAAAGCCACGGCGAAGAAGGTCGTCGAGGTCATCGAGGGCAACGCGTCGAAGGAACGAGGCTGAGTCGAGACGCAGTCCTCCCGTGACAGATGGTCATCGGATCGACGTCGCTGAAGACCGCGCCCCACGTCAGCGGGAATGACCTCGCCTGACCGCCAGTGTTCCCCCAGTGGACCCGTACCGTCACCGGCCTGCTGGGGGCCTGAGACGGTCACCCTGCGAAGCTCTCCGACGCAACCATGATCAGCAGTGGATTATCTGCCTCGCGCACTGACTCAGTACGGGCCCGGTCGACCTGGACCAAACACCACGAAGCGATCGAGGAAATACCGTAGTCGTGAGACAGGCCGCCAGTGTCCTCAACTTGAGACTGACGAAGAGTCGCTGGTCAACAAGGACACCCAATGCCGCGAGCCGGGAGAGCCTACAAGGCACAGAGAGACTCCCCCGTCCGCATGGTTCGGTCCAGGCCGAAACACATTGCGGGTCGCGGGTGCGCGTCACGAGCCTGGCCGGACGACCGAACGACCAAGCGTGACCGCCCTTGTGGGGACGGCCGCGCGCACGGAGACAAGGAGACCTGCTCATGCTCACCGTCATGCGTCCGAAGATCACCACGGCCCTCACGGTCGTGCGCACGACCGTGGCGCGCGAACCGGGTGGTACGACGACCCCGCCGCGCTCCGCACCGGCCACCGACGCGGCAGCACAGATTCAGAGGTGACCGGCATGCGCAGACTTCTCCTTGTCGTCGCTGCCGGAATTCTCGCGGCGTTCGGGCTCAGCGCGCCCACCACCGTGACAGCGGCGCCGCCGCCGGACCTCGGCACAAGTGCGGTGTTCAGCAAGCCGGGTGGCACCGAGGTCAAAGACCAGCTGATCCGTCTGATCGACGGATCCGAACACGGCTCGATCTACCTGAGCACCTTCCTCTTCCGCGACGAGGACGTAGCCGCGAGCCTCACCGATGCCGCCGAGAGGGGCGTGGGTGTGAAGGTGATCGCCGACTATCGGACCCTCAACAAGCACCCGGACATCTACGGGGGCTTCGACGACGCGATGAAGAACGACGGCAAGGACTCCACCTGGGCGAAGCTCTGCTCCAAGGGCTCGGGGTGCATCGGGAACAAGGGCTCCGCGTACCAGCACAGCAAGTTCGCCCTGTTCTCCAACACCCTGCGGCAGTCCAAGGTCACCTTCATCACGACCGCGAACCTCACGGGCGACGACACCGTGGGCGGCACCGGCGGCTGGAACAGCGCCTACACGCGGGTCGGCAACGACGGCCTCTACGACCGCATGCACGACTATTTCTACGACCTGCGGGCGGAGACCAAGAACGACGACTACTACAACACGAAGGGCGGCAAGCCGGCCACGTACAAGAACGTCAAGACGTACTTCCACCCGCGGCAGGGCGCCAACACATTCGTCAACATCCTCAAGGGCGTGGACTGCAACAAGGGGGCGCTGATCCGGATCGACCACTGGTGGCTCGCGAAGACGGACCTCGCCAAGAAGCTCTGGGAGATGGGGCGGACGGGATGCGGGGTGCAGATCGTGGTCAACCAGCTCTCCGAGAAGGCGTGCGAGGCGCTGACCAAGAAGGACGGCGGCTACACCGGTCCGCAGATCCGCGGCTTCCGCGCCGCCCAGCGCGAGCACGGCACGCACGGGAAGAACATGACGATCGTCGGGAACTACCTCGGCAAGGACCGGTACGTCACCTTCACCGGCAGCGCCAACTTCACCCCTTCGTCACTGGAGGAGAACGACGAGGTCACCGCGCGGATCGAGGACAAGACCATCCACCACCTGTACGCCGGCAACATGCTGGACGTCTGGAACGCGGCGACCATCCGCGACCGGGACTGCACGAAACTGGCCCCGGCCGATGCGAGGGCTCCGGCCGATGAGGACAGCTGACTGACGGTTCCGCCTGCGGATGCCGAGCAGCCCGTCGCCCCACCAACGAGGGTGCGGCACGCGGCCCTTGGCAAACCCTGGAGGGCAGAAGAGAGGGGGCCTGCCCTCCAGGGCTGCTGCCGCGCGCCGGACGGGCGCGGTCAGCAGCCTCGGCGTCGTGCTCGCCGCGGTCGCGGACAGCGTGCCGCTGCTGTTCGTATCCCTGCTGTGTACGGCTCGGGCACGGCTGGCCTGTTTCCTCTGTCGCCGCGTGAATCCGGCCACTCTGGCGTGGAGACGTTGCGTCCGCGGCTCTGCGCCTGCCCGAGAATGTCGTCCATGCAGATCAGGATCGTCTTCGACGGTGCGGCAGCATGAGCACCCGTGCTGCTTCGTCTCGCGTACCTGACCGTCACCAACATGTTCGCCGCGCTGCGGTTGATGCCGATGAGCGACCGCGCCAAGGACGTGGAAATCCTCGCCCTTCGCCACGAGATCACCGTTCTCGAGCGGCAGCTCGGTTCGGGCCGGGTGCAACTCACTCCGGAAGACCGGGCGTTCCCCGCCGCCCTGCTGACGCCACTACCCCGTCAGGCCCTGCACCGGCTACGACTACTGGTCCAGCCCGACACCGTGCTGCGCTGGCACCGCGACCTGACCAAGCGGCGCCATGCCCGCACCTGCCGGACGAAGAAACCCGGTCGACCGCCCACGGCCCACTCGATCCGCAAACTCATCCTGCGCCTGGTGCGGGAGAATCCATCGTGGGGCTACCGCAGAGTGCACGGCGAACTCACCACCCTCGGCATCCAGATCGCCGCCTCCACCGTCTGGGAGATCCTCACCTACCAGGGCATCGACCTCGCACTCGACCGGGCCGCCACCACCTGGGCCGACTTCCTGCGTTCCCAGGCCGACGCTCTCCTGGCCTGCGACGTCATCGAGACCGTCACCCACGAGCGCCATCTACGCCACGCGCTCCTCCCATTCGAACTGCACTACAACGCCCACCGGCCCCACCAAGCGATAGACCAGACAGCACCCCTACGCGCTGCCCCCCGAACCACTCTCCAACGCACAGATCACCCAACTGAAGGCGCGCCGGAGAGACCGCCTCGGCGGAGTCCTCCACGAGTACCAGCATGCCGATTGAGGTGCACGGATGGAGTTTTCGGCAGGCGCAGAGGCAGGTTGCCGGGCGGCCAGTGCAGCAAGTGGGTCAGCCGCGCCAGGTGTCGTTGAGCGTGACGGCGCCGGAGGGCGGGACGGTGGCGGTGCGGTTGCTGCCGCTCTCCCAGGTGACGTTGCCGCTCGCGTCCTTGCGCAGGTACTTGTACTCGAAGGAAGTTCCGGCCGGCAGCGACACGTCGAGCTTCCAGACCGGGTAGGCGGCCGGGTCCAGCTTCAGGGCGTTGCCGGTGTTCCAGTCGCCCAACTGGTCCTTGTTGCCGGTGACGTAGATGTTCTGGCCCAGCACGGTGGTGGCGTTGACGTTGAAGGACGCGCGGGTGGCCGTGTTCCCGCCGTCGCCGGGGTCCGTCGACCCGCCGCCGCAGGTCTTCGCGCCCACGTGCAGCGCGAGGGCCGTGTTGGCGCCGAGGGTGGCGGAGAACTGCCCGGAGGAGTTGACGGTGACGCCCTTGCCGGACTGCACGTCGCAGTAGTCACCCGCGGGCAGCGAGGTCTGGAACGTGCGGGTGAGCGAGGAGCCCTCGTGGTTGATGGCGACGTAGGCCTTGTCCCCGCGGCCGAAGGCGATCTGGTTGTTGCCGTTGTCCCACCAGTTGGTGACGGACTGCCCGCGGGCGGTGTTGCGGAACTTCACCATGCTGGCGATCTCACGCCAGGCGTGCTGGCACTTCCAGCCGTCGGTGTAACAGGCGTTCACCTGGCCGTTGTTGGGCCCGCCGGCGTCCTTGTCGCTGAACTCGAACCCGGAGTGCACGTCGGGCGCCCCATAGGGCCAGGCCAGCATGAACACGTTCGCGAGGGTGTAGTTGGCGCCGTCCTTGTAGTTCAGGGTGGAGCCGTTGCGCTCGGTGTCATGGTTGTCGACGAAGGCCGCGCCCTTGCCGCTGGGGAGGTAGCCCCATCCCTCACCGAAGTTCTTGAGGTAGGAGAGCTTCTCGCCGGTGAACACCCGCTTCAGGTCGCGACCGTAGGAGAACTCCTGCACGTCGCCGTTGTTCAGGTACTCACTCGGCTGCACGGCCTCGCCGGTCGCCCCGATGACCTCCTGCTTCCAGTAGGCGCCCGGGTTGCTCAGCCGCGACTTGATGTTGGCCAGGTCACCGGCGGGCATGTGCTTGGCGGCGTCGATACGGAAGCCGTCCACGCCCAGGGACAGCAGGTCGTTCAGGTAGCCGGCGATCCGCCCCCGTACGTAGTCCTCACCGGTGTCCAGGTCGGGCAGGCCCACAAGCTCGCAGTTCTGGACGTTCCCCCGGTCCCCGTAGTTGTTGATCTCGGAGCGGCAGTCGTCCATGTCCGCGCCCGAGTAGGTGCCCGGGTAGTCGTACTTGCTGAAGCCCGATCCGCCGGTGCCCGTGCCGGAGGAGTTGGCCATGTGGTTGATGACCGTGTCGGCGACGACCTTCACACCGGCCGCGTGGCAGGTGTCCACCATGTTCTTGAAGGCGTTCCGGTCACCGAACTTGGTCGCGATCTTGTAGCTGACGGGCTGGTACGCGGTCCACCACTGGCCACCCTGGATGTGCTCGTTGGGCGGCGATACCTGGACGTAGCCGTATCCCGCCGGACCGAGGGTACTGGTGCACTCCTTGGCGACGGAGGCGAAGTTCCACTCGAACATCACCGCGGTGACGTCCTTGTCTCCGGGCGGGGACGCCTGCGCCGGGCTGGGGACCGTGACAGCCGCGGCGGCTCCCGCCAGGACGGCGAACGCAGCGGCCGCGGCCATGGATCTTCTGGCCATGGATTCTCCTGAGTCGAAGGTCAACGCTCCGTGCCCACACGGACATTGAGGCGCTTTCAGCATCTTGCTGCAAGAGATTGCGGAGGTGAACGTATGGGCCGCGTGACGCGTGGTCAACCCTTTGGACGTGCACTCGTGAACTCACCGGCAGGAAGGGATACACAGCCAGAAGGGCCGGTACAGTCGACCCTTCCGCCTCGGCACAGCTGGTGATTTCGACGTGGGCGACGGTGTTGTGTACGGGCGCGATGCCGATTCATGCGGACGCCCAACTCGTCGAGGGGTAGCGCTGCCAGGAATGCCCGATCACTCGGATGAACTGCGAGTTTCCTGGCCGAGTTGGCGCTGCGGCACCGTGATCTGATGACTCAGGGCGAGGACCTCTACCTCCTTCTCCTGTTGCTCATCGGCAGCAGGCACAGCATGACGAACGCGTTCGTCACAGCCAGGTAGGTCAGTCGCAGCAGCACGGTCGATCATCTCGCCGCGTGGTCGACAGCCGCGCGAGAGCGCCGACTCCAGCGACCGCAGCCGCCATCCGCCAAACCCCGGCACACCCGCTCCCACCAAGGCGGACGAGATATTCGGCAAGGGCGGGGCCCCAGGGGATGGCCCGTGCGATGTGTCAGAACGCGCTCACCGCACGCGGGCCCGCGCAGCCTCACATTCGGGATCTCAGCACGTCGACCTCACAGCCCGGCGCGAAGGGGTCGAAGCCGTGCTCGATCAGCCAGCGAACTATCAGCAGGCTTCGCAACGACCACCACGCGTGGATCACGTCGAGGTCGATGTCGGTGCCATAGCCGGCGATGACGTCGTCGAGGTGCTCCTCGTGTCCGAGTGTGAAGGTGGCGAGGTCGTGCAGGGCATCGCCCTGGCCCGCCTCGGACCAGTCGATGATGCCGGTGACCTCGTCGCCGTCGACGAAGACGTGCGCGATCTGCAGGTCGCCGTGTGTGAACGCCGGAGTCCACGGCCGGAGTGCGGCCTCGGCGACCTGGCGGTTGCGGGTGACCAGGCCGGCGGGCAGGAGACCGTTCGTCACGAGCAACGCGCATTCGGCGTCGAGTTCCGCCGTCAGCGCGGCGATGCTCCGGCCGGCCTGGCCCCGCCGGGCCGGCAGGGGCGCGTCGTGCAGCTTCCGGATGGCGGCGCCCGCCGCGGCCCACGCCGCCGGCGACCCGGTCGACGGCCCACCGAGGCGCCCGAGCGTCGTTCCCGGAAGTGCGGCGATCGCGAGCACGGGCGGCTTGCACCACAGGACTTCCGGGGTTGGGACCGGGGCGAGGGACATCGCCTCGACCTCGGCGTCGATGCGCGCCTGGTCGGCGTCCACCTTCAGGAACACGTCGCCGACGCGCAGGGTCGCGCGCTCGGAATGGGCGACGACGACTTCGACCTCATCCATGGGCGACCAGTATCCCGGCGGCGATCGCCGACGTCGCCGGGTTTATCGCGTGCGACTGCGCGGCTGACCGTGGCCCGCTGCCCGGCGGCCTCGTGCACGACACCGACCTCTGACCAGGTCAAGCCCCGCGGGTGCCCAGGAACGACATCATGACCTGTGCCGCGCTGCTGCGCGCGGCTTAGCTCGCAGTGTCCAACGCCCTCGCCCTGCCACGCCTGTTGCCGACGAGCGACCGAGAGACGGACGTGGAGGTACTGCCGCTGCGGCACCAGCTACTGGTCCTGCAACGGCAGGTCGGCAGGTCGGCAGGCCCACATTCACCGACATCGACCGCACCGTCCTTCGCCAGCCTCCCGCTCCGATTTCCTGCTGCGCGACCGCCACAGCAAGTACACCGACGCCCTCGACGCCGTCTTCGATACTGAAGGCATCGATGTGCTGCTCAGTGCACCCCAGGCGCCGCGCATGAACGCCCACTGCGAGCGCGTCATCGGCACGATCCGACGAGAGGCGCTCGACCACGTTCTGGTCATCAACGAGGCCCACGCCCGACGCGTCCTCGCCGAATTCCAGAAGCACTACAACTCCCACCGGCCACACAGGTCGCGAGACCAACGGCCACCCGAAGCCCCACAAGCGCCGCCAGTCCTGCCCGTGGGCACGCCGTGCAAACTCCTGCACACACGTATCCTCGGCGGAGTCATCAGCCAGTACCAGTACGCGGCTTGACCTGCGGCGATAACTTTTCGAGCCCCACAGGACTGAACGAGTGGACGGTCGACGGGACCATACGTACGCGGCTGACGCGAAACGTACGGTCCCGGTCCCGGTCCCGAACTTCCGTGCCGCAACCGCGCCTTACGCGCCCGCGGCGGCCTCCGGCGTCCTCAGCGCGTGCGCCGTCAGCGTCACCTCGACCGGATCGCTCGCGATGCCGCGGGAGACCAGGGTCCATGTGTCGCTCCGCGCCGGATAGAAGCGCAGGGTCAGCGCCTCACCGGAGCCGCTGAAGATCTCCGCGATGGAGTGGTCGAGGATAATCCGCAGCTCGACCTCCCCTTCCTCGCCCGGGGTGAGCTCGGGCAGTGGCATCCGGTAAGCGCCCACGTGGGCGCGGGTATCGGCGGAGGCGCCTCCGCGGTCGACCGTCAATGCGCCGTCCCGGATCTCCAGGTCCAAGTAGCCGGTGTCATCGGCGTGATCGTCGTCATCGGTCCTTCCCGCCCCGCACATGATCCGCAGCCCCCAGGCCGCTTCCTGGGCGAAGCCGAGGCGGACGCTGATGTCGGCCGCGGGGCCGACACTGCCCAGCACCGATGTGGTCCCGGGCTGTGCGCGCGTGGCCTTCAGCCACGTACTCGTACGCAGACCGTCCAGCTCACGGGCCGGCGCCTGGTGCGGGCCTCCGTCGGGGCGCAGGGTCAGTTCCCGGGGGACGGTCAGGACTCCGGCCCAGCCCGCCTCCTTGGCGCACGAGTCCTCACGCGCCTCCCAGGACCAGCCCCACAACAGCCACCGTCCGTCCGGGGCGCGCATCAGGGCAGGGGCGTAGAAGTCGGGTCCGTGGTCGAAACGGGTCGCGGTGGCCGGGAAGCGGAAGTCGCCGCCCTCGCGGTGACCGGGCCAGGCCACCACGTGCGATGGACCCGTGCGCTGGTACCAGGCGCTCGTGAGCAGCAGGGCGCGTCCGTCGTCGTAGACGGCCAGTTGGGGACACTCCCATGCCTCCCCCGTGCGGAGCGCGGGGGCATTCGGTGTGGTGTCCGCCCGGCGGTGGAGAGGCCCCTCGTAGGTCCAGTCGGTGAGGTCTGGTGAGGTGTACGAGAGGGCGGCGCCGTCGCCGTCGGCGTATCCGGCTCCGACGAGCATGCGCCAGTGGTCGCCGTCCCGCCAGACGTACGGATCGCGGAACGTCGTCACGCCCGACGGCGGGTCCGCCACCAGGAGTTCGGGGCGCTTGACGAAGGTGCTCCCGTCCGGGCCCGAATCGGCCGCGGCGACGGGCTGCCAGGGGCGGCCGACCCGGTGGGCCGAATAGAAGGCGGTGATCCGGCCGTTGTGCGAGACGGCGTTGCCGGAGAAGCAGCCGTCCTCGTCGGGCAGCCCGAAGTCGGGGGACAACGCGAGGGGTTGGGGTTCCCAGCGCAGCAGGTCCCGGCTGCGGTAGTGGCCCCAGTGGACGCGGTCGTGGGTGGGCGCCTGCGGGTTGTGCTGGAAGAAGACGTGGTACCAACCGTCGTGGTGGACGAGACCGTTGGGGTCGTTGATCCAGTTGGCCGGCGGCCTCAGGTGCACCTCGGGCAGGTGCGGGTCCCGAATGCGGTCGTCGGCCATGGGCCGCCTTTCGAAAGGTTCGATACTGGTCACTCCTTGACCGCCTGCGCCGCCACGCCCTGCACGAAGGCGCGCTGGAAGATCAGGAACACCACGAGGGTCGGGACGGTCATCATCGCGGCGAACGCCATGATGTCTCCCCACTGCAGCGGCGGCAGTGTCTGGAAGACGGACATGCCCACCGGCAGCGGCCGTACGTCCTCGCTGCGCGTGGCCATCACCGGCCACAGGAGCTGACCCCAGGTCATCAGGAAGCTGAGGATCGCCACGGAGGCGTACGCGGGCTTCGACAGCGGCACGATGATGCTGCGGAAGGTCCGCCAGGGACCGGCCCCGTCCACCCGGGCGGCCTCTTCCAGTTCCCGGGGCAGCGCGAGGAAGAACGAGTAGAAGAGGTAGATGAAGAACGGGTTGGCGATGAAGGGAACGATCTGCGCCTGGTAGGTGTCCAGCCATCCCAGCTGCGTCATCATCAGCAGCAGGGGGATGGCGAGCGCCTCGAACGGGATGATGATGAGTGCGACCACAGCCGCGAGCACCATGTTCCGGCCAGTCCAGCGCAGCCGGGCGAGCGCGTAGCCGAACATGCTGTTGACGACGAGGCCGAGTCCGACCGTGGCGCCGCACACGACAAGGGAGTTGAGCAGCAGGCGGCCGAAGTTCGAGCGTTCCCAGGCGCTGGTGAAGTTCTCCAGCGTCGGGTGCAGCGGGATCAGCGCGCGCCAACTGCCGCCGTCGGCCAGGACGTCGGCGTTGGGCTTGAGCGCTCCGGCGAACATGAAGGCCAGCGGGAGCAGCATGACCAGCGCGACAAGACCGCAAATGAGGTAGTGGAGCAGGAGGTTGTGGGCAGGGCGGGGGCGCTTCGGAGCCGGCCGCGTCGAGCCGCGTCCGGGAGTGGTGGAGAGAGTCATCGGACGGCGCGCTCCTCACGGCCGAGCCGGCGCTGGATGAGCGTGACGGCGAGTACGAACAGGAAGAAGACGACGGCGATGGCGGAGGCCTGGCCGATCATGCGCCGGGTGTATCCGGTCTGCAGCAGTTGCAGCATCATCGTGCGCGTGGAGTCCGTGGGGCCGCCGGGGAACTGCGGCATCATGTAGACCTGGTCGAACAGGCGGAAGGCGAAGATCGCCGTCACGTTGATCACGAACACCAGGGTGTTGCGCAGGCCGGGGAGTGTGACGTGGCGGAACTGCTGCCATGCGCCCGCGCCGTCGACCCGGGCTGCCTCGTACAGCGAGGCGGGGATGGCCTGCAGACCGGCCAGGAAGATCACCATCTGGAAGCCGACGCCCTGCCAGACCGAGGTCAGCACGATCGCAGGCATCGCCCAGCTCGTGCTGGACAGCCAGCCGGGGTGCAGGTGTCCGAAGGTCAGCGTGCCCAACACCCCGTTGACGAGGCCGGAGTCGGGAAGCAGCAGCACCTTCCACACGACCGAGGCGACGGCCATCACCGTCACGGTGGGCAGGAAGTAGACGGTGCGGAAGAAGAGGCGCATCCGCAGCTGGCGGTTGACCAGGACGGCCAGGGCCAGGGCGACCGCTGTCTGTACGGGGACGACGATGACCGCGAACAGGGTGTTGTTGCCGAACGAGCGCCAGAACTGGGCGTCGGTGAAGATGCGTTGGTAGTTCTCCAGGCCGCTGAACTCCACCGGGAGCGGGGAGGCGAGGCGCTGGTTGGTGAACGACAGGACGACGGCGGAGACGAACGGGAAGATCAGGAAGACGGCCAGCAGGGCCGCGGCCGGGACGGAGAACAGGAGTGCGGCGACGCGGCCCCGACTGCTCGCCCCGGAAAGTGTGCGGCGCCGGGCCGGCCGGTTCGCCGGGGGCGGTGGCGCCCCCGGCGCAGGTTTGTCGAGGGTGGTGTGGGACATGGTGGATCACCTCAAGGCGTGGGACGTGGTGCGGTGGTGGAGCGTGGAGCGCCGGTGCGGCGGCGGGATCGGGCACACCGCCGCACCGGCCGTTCACCTGGGAGTGCGTCTCACTTGACGGGGTAGCCGTCGTTGTCCTTGATGTCCTGGTCGATCGTGTCGACCGCCTTCTTCAGGGCGCCGGGAACGTCCTTGCCGAGGCTGATGTCATCGACGGCCTGCGAGAACGCCTGCGTGATGGTGGGGTAGGCCGGGGTCTGCGGACGCGGCACCGCCACCTTGGGCGCCTGGTTGAGGCTGTCGGTCACCAGGCTCATCGGGCCGCCGGGAGCGTAGATGTCGGTGTCCTTGAGCGCCGCCGTGGTCGAGGGCGGCGCGCCCACGGCGTCGTACATGGTGAGCAGGCTCTTCTTGGTGAGCAGGTACTCCAGGAACGCCGCGGCCGCGTCGGGATCCTCGGCCTTGCGGGTGATGCCGAACTGCCAGGAGCCCATGCCGGTCTTCGAGCCGGTGCCGAAGTCGGGGAGCGGGAGGACGGCGAGGTCGTCGCCGGCCGCCTTCTTGTAGCCGTTCTTGTAGGCCCACATGCCGTTCCAGGCGATCGGGCTGGTCTTCTTCAGGAACGGGGTGTCGTCCTGGGCCTCGGTGTCGACGTATTTCTTCGTGTACCAGGACTGGAAGGTCTTCATCGCCTTGACGACCTCGGGCTTGTCCAGCGCTCCGGCCGCCGTCTGGTATCCCTCACGGTCGATCAGGTCACCGCCCGCGGACTGGACGATGGGGCTGAAGGCATAGGAGAACCACTCCCCCTGCCGTCCGTACCACATGTGTGTATCGAGGGGCTTGGCGTAGCCCGCCTTCTTCAACTTGCCGAGGATGTCGGTGAATTCGGCGGCACTCCAGGCGTCGTCGACGCCGGTGGGGATGCGGGCGCCTGCCTTCTTCAGGGCGGACTTGTACGCGTACAGGACGACGCCGGAGTCGAAGGCGCCGACGCCGTACAACTTCTTGTCGTAGGTGCCCTGTTGGATGATCGAGGGCAGCAGCTGCTTGCGGGTTCCCGCCTTGAGGCAGTCGTCGAGCGGTATCAGGTCGCCGTTCCAGGCGTAGTTGTAGAGGTTGGGGCCGTCGAAGTCGAGGACGTCGGGCAGCTTGTCGGACGCGGAGGCGGCCTGGACGGCGTCGTTGTACGTGCCCTCGGGGACGCTCTGCACCTTCACGGTGACCTGGTCCTGGCTCGCGTTGAAGTCCTTGACCACGCCCAGGAACGTCTTCTTCTCCGCACCTCCACCGTGGTAGAAGGTGCTGATCGTCCGCTTTCCGTCGATCTTTCCGTCGCACGAGGAGCCTGACGAGGAGGCGGTGTCGCCGGATCCTGAGCAACCGCTGATGGTCAGCCCCAGGGCGGCACAGGCCGCGACTACGATGGTTCTGCGCATTGAGGTTCGTCCGTTCTTGAGTTGAAGGGCACGGATGAGCTGCGGTGGGGTCGGGTGGCAGCCCGGCCCCACCGCATGTGCTGAGACGCTGTTCTCAGTCGGTCGGCCGGGGACGCTCGACGGAAGCGCGCTCCCGCAGGGGCATGAGGACGCGGTGGGTCGATGCACCCAGAGGGCTGTCGCCGAGGATCAACTCGACGGCCCTGCGGCCGAGTTCAAGGTGCGGCAGAGCGACCGTGGTGAGCGTCGGCTTGAGCCAGCCGGCGATGTCCTGGTCGTCGAAGGACACGATGGAGACGTCCTGCGGGACGGACAGGCCGGCCTCGGCGAGCGCCTGGTAGGCGCCGAAGGAGACCCTGTCGGTGGAGCACACCAGGGCGCGGGGGCGGTGGCCTTCGGCGAGCAGGCGGGACACTTCCCGGTAGCCGTCCTCGGCATTCCAGTCGCATTCGACCACGCCGTCGAGCCTGCCCCCCGCGTCCCGCAGGACTTCCTGCAGGCCCCGCATGCGTTCCAGGCCCGCGAAGTTGCCGTCCGGGGAGGCGGGGATGGCCTGATGGCCGCCGATGGCCCAGATCCCGCCGGCGTGTCCCGCGGCCAGCAGCGTCCGGCCCGCCGTCCGGCCCGCCTCGATCTCGTCCGGGATCACCGACGGCGCGTCGAAGCCGGGGGCCAGGCAGTTGAGCAGCACCACGCGCCGGCCGTGCAGTTCGGGGGGCGGGGTGACGTAGTGGGTGTACATCGCGGCGTAGATGACCGCGTCGACCTGTCGGTCCAACAGGCCGTTGACCAGGCCGGATTCCACCGCCCGGTCGCCGCCCGTCTCCGTGATGAACAGCAGGTGGTCCTTCTCTCGCGCCGCGTCGAGGGCGCCGCGGATCACCTCGCCCGCGAAGGGGGTCGTGGTGATGGTGTCGGAGACGAAGCCGATGGTCTGGCTCGACTTCGTACGCAGGCTGCGCGCCGTGACGTTGGGGCGGTACCCCAGGTCGGCCGCCGCCGCCAGAACCTTGTCCCGGGCCGCGTCCGAGATTCGCATGTCGGTGCGGCCGGAGAGCGCGAAGGACGCCGTCGTCGGAGACACCCCTGCACGGCGGGCGACGTCGGCCATGGTCACGCGGTTCCCGGGCATCGGCTTCCAGACCTCCGTTAAATCGGATTAGCAAGTGCGGTTGAGGATGCTGCTCGCGCCACGCCCTGTCAATGTCTCGGACACCGACGATCAACAAGGGTGGCCTCTATGGGTAGTTGGTCACGCTCTTGAGACACGTCGGCGTAACCCACTCTGCGTTAGCTCTTGCGTTAGCAGCTCCAGCGGCCGAACGATGCCTGCGATCCACAGAGGTAAACCGATTTGGCATCACTGCCCACTCAGGAGCCGCCATGAAGAGAAGAACAGTCCTGCGCGTCCTGTCCGTCGCCGCCGGAGGCGCCCTCGTTCCGCTTGCTCAGCCCGCCGCCGCCTCGGCGCGGAAACGCCGACCGAAGGCCGCGGGCCTCACCGCCTACTGGGACTTCACCGAAGGGACCGGCGCGGCCACCCGGGAACAGGTCACGCAGTCCACGAACCCGATCAACTACGTCTTCAACGACGCTGTCTACAAGCCGGACAGCGACCCGCTGTGGACCGCGAAGCAGCGGGCGGACGGGGTTCTTTCCGGCGCTCTGCTCTTCGACGGCTACTCCACCTGGATCGCACGCGGAGCCGCGGAGACCACGCTCCCCACCGACGGGCTGACCGTCGAAGCCTGGGTCGCGCCGCGCGCCTTCGAGTGGGGCGACGACGGCAAGCCCTCCGTCATCATCAACCAGCAGGACAAGGGCGCCCGGCGCGGTTTCTGCCTGGGCGTCGGCCGGCACGGCGTCTGGCAGTTCGCGATCGGTACGTCGGACGCCTGGCACGAGGTCACCGTGCCGAAGTCGGCCGCGCTGGCCGCGGGCGAGTGGGCACACATCGCCGCCGTCTTCTCCCCCGCAAACGGTGCGCTCAGGCTGTACCTCAACGGTGAACCGGTCACCCAGACCGCGATCCCCACGACCGCGCGACTGAGCAAGGCGGACGTCCCGCTGCTCGTCGGCCGGCACAACCAACCCGCCATCATCAACGGCACGTTCGCGGTCAACATGTTCAACGGCCTGATCGACGAACTGAAGCTGCACGGCGGCGCCCTGACCGACGCCGAGGTCGCGGCGAACCACCAGGCAGACCTCAAGACATTCGACGGCGGCACGATCCCCAAGGCCGCAGCCGCCCTGACGATGAACCGCTCGCGCTACGACGGCGACCGCTACCGCCCGGCCTTCCACTTCACCGCACCCAACCACTGGATGAACGAACCGCACGCACCCATCCAGGTCGACGGCCAGTACCACCTCTTCTACCAGCACAACTCCCACGGCCCGTACTGGCACAACATCTGCTGGGGACACGCCGTCAGCAAGGACCTGGTCCACTGGCGCGACCTGCCCGTCGCCCTCGCGCCCACCGCCGACAGCGTGGCGCCCGACGGCGTCTGGTCCGGCGCCTCGGCCCTCGACGCGAACGGCGTCCCCGCCCTCCTCTTCACCGCCGGCAACGACTCGCAGCGCCCCAACCAGGCTGTCGGCCTCGCCCGCCCCGCGGACCCCAGCGACCCCGACTTCGCGCAGTGGACGATGCACCCCACGCTCGTGATCAGTCAGAAGGAGGACCTCGACGTCGGCGCCGGCCGCAAGGTCCGCTTCGGTGACTTCCGCGACCCGTTCGTCTGGAAGGAGGGCGACACCTGGTTCCAGCTGGTGGGCTCCGGCGTCCAGACCTCCTCGGGCACCGACATCGGCGGCACCGCACTGCTCTACACCTCCACCAACCTCACCGACTGGACGTACCGAGGGCCGTTGATGGTCGGTGACGTGGCGGCCCACCCGAAGACCGGGCAGGTGTGGGAACTGCCGACCTTCCTGCCGATCGGGAAGGACGCACAGGGCCGCGAGCGCCGCGCTCTCCTCGTCAATCCGGCCTTCCCCGCGGGGCCCGGCGAGTACAGCAGCAAGTACGTCTTCTACTGGGTCGGCACCTGGGACGCCGGCTCCCGCACCTGGAACCCGGACACCACCGATCCCCAACTCCTGGACTACGGCGACCACTTCACCGGCCCCAGCGGCACGATCGACGACAAGGGACGCTCGCTGGTCTTCACCATCGCCCAGGACCGCCGCTCCGAACAGGGCCACTACGACTCCGGCTGGGCGCACAACGCGGGCCTGCCGATCGTGCTGTCCCAGCGGGCGGACGGCGAACTCGCCTTCCAGCCCGTGACAGAGGTGGCGGGCCTCCACGACGGCGCGCCCCTCGTGAGCATCGACTCCCCCACCTCCCTCTCCGACGCGAACACCGCCCTCGCCCCGGTCAAAGGCGACCTGCTCCACATCAAGCTGACACTGGAGGCGGGCAGCGCGGCCACGCTCGGCCTCGACGTGCTGCGCAGCCCGGGCGACGAAGAACGCACCCGTCTCTTCTACGACACATCAGCCAAGGAGTTCGGAGTGGACCGGACCCGTTCCGGCAACGTCTCCAGCGCCGTGCCGGACCTCGGCGTCCAGAAGGGCCAACTCACCCTGGTGGACGGCACGTTGACCCTGGACGTGTTCGTCGACCGCTCGATCATCGAGGCGTACGCGAACACCCACCGCTCGATCACCACCCGGGCGTACCCGTCCCGCACGGACTCGCTCGGCCTGCGTCTCTTCGGCGAGGGCAGCACCGTCGCGTCCCTGACGGTCTGGAAGATGGGCAGCATGGCGGTCTGACCTCACAGTGGGCTGGGGCGGCCCAGGCAATCGCCGACCGGCTGACGGCACCTCCATACAGGGCGCGAACTCCGCAGACGGGGCTGCGGGTTCGCGCCGGTGAAGGCGTCGGTCTCGGCACCCGGTGCTCCAACACCGGGACACCGGGCGGGGCCGAAACGGGCGTCAGCCCTCGGGGTTTCGGCGTTGCCTGCGCAGGGCGGCCCAGTGGCGCAGGCGTTCGCTGATCTGGGCTTCGTAGCCGTTGCGGGTGGGCTGGTAGTACGTCTCGTGGTCCATGCCGTCGGGGAAGTAGTCGGCGCCGGAGAAGCCGTCGGTGGTGTCGGGGTCGTACTGGTAGTCCTTGCCGTAGCCGAGGTCCTTCATCAGCCGGGTCGGGGCGTTGAGGAGGTGGGCGGGCGGCATGAGTGAGCCGGTGCGGCGGGCGGATCGGTGGGCCGCGTTGAAGCCGCGATAGACGGCGATGGACTTGGGGGCCGTGGCGAGGTAAACAACGGCCTGGGCGATCGCCAACTCGCCCTCAGGGGAACCGAGTCGCTCGTACACGTCCCAGGCGGCAAGCGTCTGCTGGAGGGCGTGCGGGTCGGCGATGCCGATGTCCTCGCTTGCGAAACGGACCAGGCGGCGGGCCACGAACAGCGGGTCCTCGCCGCCGTCGAGCATGCGGGCGAGCCAGTACAGGGCCGCGTCCGGGTCGGAGCCGCGCATCGACTTGTGCAGCGCGGAGATCAGGTTGTAGTGACCCTCCTGCGCCTTGTCGTACAGCGGGGCGCGCTGCTGGATGTGGTGGGCGAGCGCGGCGGTGTCCAGGGGGGTGCCGGGGTCCGGGAGGGCCTGGAGCTGCTCGGCCATGTTGAGGAGGTAGCGGCCGTCGCCGTCGGCCATGGCGATCAGGGCGTGGCGGGCGTCGTCGTCCAGGGGCAGTTGGTGGCCGGTGAGGTGCTCGACGCGGTCGAGGAGGGTGGACAGTGCGGCTTCGTCGAGGCGTTTGAGGACGAGGACCTGGGTGCGGGAGAGCAGGGCGCCGTTGAGTTCGAAGCTCGGGTTCTCCGTGGTGGCGCCGATCAGGGTGACCGTGCCGTCCTCGACGTAGGGCAGGAAGCTGTCCTGCTGGGCGCGGTTGAAGCGGTGGATCTCGTCGACGAACAGCAGAGTGCTCTGGCCGATGGTGCGGCGGCTGCGGGCGGCGGCGAAGACCTTCCGCAGCTCGGCGACGCCGGAGAAGGTGGCCGACACCGGCTCGAAGGCCAGGTTGCCGGCGTCCGCGAGGAGCCGGGCGATGGTCGTCTTCCCGACGCCGGGCGGGCCCCACAGGACGGCGGAGGTCAGGTGCTGCTGGGCGACCATGCGGCCCAGAGGGGCGTCCGGGGCCAGGAGGTGGTCCTGGCCGACGACCTCGTCAAGGCGGGTGGGGCGCAGGCGGTCGGCGAGTGGCCGGGTGGGCTCCTCGTCGAAGATCGGCAGGGTCGCTTCGGTCGGTTCCATCGGTCTCTCGGATCGCGGGCGGAGGTGTGCGAGCGTGCAGCTGTGGCAAGCCTTGCACGGGGCACTGACAGGCGTGGGCTCAGCGGGTCGTGGGCCCGCTTGCGGCGCTCATCCGGCAAGGGGCCGGTCGCGCCCGGGCAGCCGCTCGACGACCAGGTTGTAGGAGTCCTCCACCGCGTCGGTGACCAGTCTCTTGGTGATGCCGGGTCCAGGGCCCAGCGAGATCCAGTGGCGTTTGTCGAGGTAGCGGCCGGGTGTGATCGAGGCGTGGGTGTGTACGTGTGCGCGGGCGTGTTCGGGTTCGCACTTGACCGTGATGATCTGCTCGTCCGGGTCGTCGGTGACGATGAGGAACACCTTGCCCGCGACCTTGTACACGTCGAGTGCGGGCGTGAAGGGGTATCCGTGGCTGACACCGGGCAGGGCCAGGGCCGCCTGGCGGGCGGTGTCCTGGAGCCGGTCGCCTCCCGCGCTCACGAGGCGGCCTGCCTGCCGGCGCCGTAGGTGTGCGGGTCGACGGGTTGCTGGGCCTTGGGCAGGCGGGCGACGACCAGCCGGTAGGAGTCGGTGACGAGTTCCTGGACCAGCTCCTTGTCGACGCCTTCCCCGGCTTCCAGCGTGATCCAGTGCTTCTTGTTCATGTGGTAGCCGGGGCTGATGTGGCGGTACTGCTCCCGCAGGGCGTGGGCCTCGCCGGGGTCCGCCTTGAGGATCACAACGGGGCGCCCCGGGACCTCGGTCATCAGCATGAACACCTTGCCGCGCACCTTGAAGACCTCCCAGTCGTCTCCGAAGGGATGCTCCAGCTGGGCTCCGGGAAGCTCCTCGGCGCAGTCGGCGGCGGTCTTGTGCAGGGTCGATCCGTTCATGGTCATGGGGCGTTGTCTTCCTCACGGGGTGGTCGCTGCGGCACACCCCATCCTTCCCTCGAAGTCGACAAAAAGGGCAGTAGGCTGCGGACATATGATGGTCGACAAGCGACACCCCACGGCGAACGGACAGGCCTGCCCAGCCGGACCGACCGCAGTTCCGCTGTACGGTTTCCAGCCCCCGGTCGGCACCCCGTACGGCCTCGAGGTGAGTACCGTCGAGGACTTCTTCGCCGAGCACGACGACTGGCCGTGGAACCCGCCCCGTCCGGGCCGCGCCACCTTCCACTACCTCATCGCCGTCACCGAGGGCGAGTTGCGGCACGACGTCGACCACCTCACGCGGACCGTCGCCCCCGGCCAGTGGCTGTGGGTACGCCCCGGGCACACGCAGTGCTGGCATCCGCTCGGCGCCGCCCGCGGCTCGTTCATCCTGTTCGAACCGGATGTACTGCGGCCCGACATCGCCCGCCTGCTCGCCCCGCTCACCGCACACGCGGCCCCCGCCGTGCTGAGCCCGCACCCCGACGACGCCGCCTGGCTCCAGCAGACGGCGCTCCAACTCCTGGACGAACACCGGGCACTGGGGCGCCGCCCCCTGGATGTCCACCACGCCCTGCGCCGCAGCCTGCTCGAATCGCTGTTGCTGCGCCTGACCGACTCCCCCGGGCTCACGCCCACCGGTGCGATGGCCGACACGGGTCGCGCCGACACGTACGGCCGGTTCATGGACGCCCTGGAGCTGCACTTCCGCGAACTGCACCGGGCCACGGATTACGCCGAGCTGCTCGGCTGCTCGGTGCGCACCCTCAGCCGCGCCGCTCGGCAAGCCACCGGCAAGGGCGTGCGTGAGCTCATCGACGAGCGGCGCCTGCTCGAAGCCCGGCGCCTGCTGGGACATGCGCAGTGGGACGCCCGGACCGTGGCCGCCCACCTCGGATTCTCCGATGCCGCGAACTTCGGCCGCTTCTTCCGCGACCGCACCGGTCTCACCCCGGCCGCCTTCGCGGCCCGCGACACCACGACCCACCCGTGACGGCGGCCGGGCATCGGTGTGTCTACCCAACAGATCTGTCCGACACCGAGTGGGCGGTGTCGGCTCCGCTCGTGCCGCCGCCGAAGCATCCACGTCGGGAGATTCTCGATGTACTGGCGTACTGGGTTCGGGCCGGCTGCGCTTGGCGGTTGCTGCCACACGACTTCCCGCCGTGGCAGACCGTGTCTCACTACTGGCGGCAATGGCGAATGGAGGGGCTCTGGGAGGAGATTCCTGCTGCGCTGCGGGAGCGGGAGCGTACCGGACAGGGGCGTGAGGCGACGCTGAGTGACGGGGTGTTGGGCAGTCAGAGCGTCAAGGCCACCGAGCGTGGTGGCTGGCACGGCTACGGCGGTGGCAAGAAGGTGCTGGGTATCAAGCGCCACCTCCTGGTCGACACACTCGGTCTGGCCCTGGCGGTCTGTGTGAGCCCGGCGAATGTCAGCGACCGCGATGGCGCCTCGGTATTGCCGGCCCGCCCCATCACTGTTCGAGGTCGATTACCTCACCGTCGAACACGCGGAAATCTGTAGTGGCTGGAGTAGACATTGGTGGGTGGTGTGGTTATGGTTTCTCTTGTAGCCGAGATCGAGCAAGCCCGGCAGAGATGAACTGCAGGGCAGCAGTACCGCAGTTGCAGTTCGCAGGACGGTGCGGTGGTGGAGTTTCGAAGCCAGGGTTGTTGCAGGACGGCGACGGGGCTGGCGACCGGACCGGGTGGCCCGCAGTGATCAGGGGCCGCCGTGAGCAGTACCGCAGTGGCAGTACCCGCAAGTGCAGGATCCAGCAGTGCAGTTGAGTGAGCAGCACCTCGGTGAAGGCGTCGGCTGCGGACGCGCGCACCGGGAAGTTCGGCAGTGGGGTTCCAAGCCAGAGCAGACGCAGGACGGGCGACGGGGCTGGCTGCCGGAAAGTGGCGCTACCGCAGGCCACCGAGCAGTACCCGCAGTAGGTAAGTGAGTGATCCCAGAGGGAAGAAACGGAGGAGCCGAGCGCCATCAGGATCGCCCGGGCGGAGTCTTGAGCCCGGGTACCGCA
>NZ_JAOZYC010000089.1:0-488 GCF_035798155.1 Streptomyces endophyticus
ATCGTCGCGACGCTGATCTTCGCGGTGCCGCCGGGCGTGCGCATGACCGAGCTGGGCATCCGGCAGGTCGACAAGGAACTGGTCGAGGCCGCGGACGCGTTCGGTACGACGCCGCGCAACACCCTGTTCCGTGTGCAACTGCCGCTCGCCCTGCCGACGATCATGGCCGGTGTCAACCAGGTCATCATGCTGGGCCTGTCGATGGCCGCGATCGCGGGCATGGTCGGCACCGGCGGTCTCGGTGGCGCGGTCAACGAGGCCATCGGCCAGCTCAACGTCGGTCTCGGCGCCGAGTCCGGCATCTCGATCGTCATCCTGGCGATCTACCTGGACCGCATGACCAGCTCGCTCGGTCAGCAGGTCTCCCCGCTGGGCCGCCGCGCGCTGAACAAGCTGCGGGGCACGCAGGGGCTGAAGATCTGGTCGTACCGTCCCCGCCCGGCGGTCGCCGTGGTCGGTGTCGTCGTTCTCGCGCTGGTCGCGGGCGG
>NZ_JAOZYC010000090.1:0-448 GCF_035798155.1 Streptomyces endophyticus
GCTGGACGGTGATTCAGTGCGTGGGGATCTGTCGGGATCAAGGTTGAGAAGTTACCCCGTTCCTGTCGTCCAATCCTGTTGGAAGAGACATCGGAAGGGATCAGAGCTTTGGCGAATGGAGCCCGAAGACTGAACAAGCTGAGCGGACGCGTGACCTGTCAGGGCCGGGGATGGGTGATGCGGACAAAGCCGTCATGCTCGCGCCATCGGTGAGTCGTCAGCAGATCAATCGGGTGTCTGAAGTTTCTGGGCGGAGTTTCCGAAACAGGCACCTGGGGCCATGGTTTCCATGGGACGGTCTTCGGATGACCCCGGGGCACCTGATCAATCGCAGGAGCGATTGCGTGAGCGGCGCATGGGGTGGTTCTTCAGGAACCGGAAAACCGGATGTCGGATACAGACTGTTGGAGCAGGGGCCTGCAGTCAGTGCGCTCCTAGGGCGTGATTC
>NZ_JAOZYC010000091.1:0-337 GCF_035798155.1 Streptomyces endophyticus
CTCCGCTGTCGGTACTACATGCGTAGCCGTGTCTATTAAGTTAACCCTCAGCGACCCGACGGGCAGGGTGCTTTGGGCGAGTTGTGTAAGTTTTAGCCGCTTCGTCCACAACGTACTGCACGGCGATTCTGTTCTATATGACAATCACTTTGGGTTTACAGACATCCCCTGGTGATTGCTGGACCCGAAGGTACCAGAAGCTCAGGGCTAAGGCTGCTTACGCAGCGAGAGCGAATTCCTGGCCGTAGTTTTCGTCATTGGCAACTATAAGTAGTTGCAACAGTGGATTTACGAGTTCTGTTACCAACTCGGCATGCACCTAAAGTTTCGCAACCGG
>NZ_JAOZYC010000092.1:0-321 GCF_035798155.1 Streptomyces endophyticus
GCTTAGCCGTGTCTATTAAGTTAACCCTCAGCGGCCCGACGGGCAGGGTGCATTGGGCGAGTTGTGTAAGTTTTAGCCACTTCGTCCACAACGTACTACGCGGCGATCCTGTTCTGTATGACAATCACTTCGGGTTTACAGGCATCCCCTGGTGATTGCTGGAGCCGAAGCTACCAGAAGAGCGGGCTCAGCTGCTTACGCAGCGAGAGCGTAGCCCTCGTAGGTTTCGTCATTGGCAACTATAGAAAGTTGCAACAGTGGATTTACGAGTTCTGTTACCAACTCGGCATGCACCTAGAGTTTCGCTACCGGCGTCGAATC
>NZ_JAOZYC010000093.1:0-339105 GCF_035798155.1 Streptomyces endophyticus
GCCTGCCGCATCATCATCCTCGAGGACCAGCTCGAAGAAGCCCAACGCATCAACGCCCAATACCGCGCCGCCGAATCGGCCGAATCGAAGAAGCCCACGGCCCCGGCCTGAGGCGCTGCACTACCCAACCGCACGCAGCAGCCACTCCTCACGCGGGCCAGGGGAACGTCCGGGGCCACGTGCAGACGGTCGCCAGGCCGGCCCCCCGTCTCCCGTTCGGCGCGCTGACACGGAGCATCGACGAAACCCATGGCACGGAGCGACACGCGAGCCGGAGACGGCACGGTCGCAGATGCGGGGCGAGCCGACGAGCCGACGAGCCGGCGAGGGACAGTTCGCACCTTCCCTTCCTCGCAATCACCCCCTCCCCTCCGGCCGGTCCTGCGAGGCTGGTCGTGTGATGTATGCCGTGACAGTGGACGCCCGGATCGCCGGTGGGGCCCCGGAGATGGACGAGTTGCAGCGCGTGGGAGCGATCGCTCTGCTGGAGCAGGGGTTCGACGCGGTGGACGGGATCGAAGGCCCGGACGGAGCGGCGGTGGAGGTCGAGGTCATCGATTCCGTCGTCGCCGTCTACCCAGGCGGCGCCGTGCTGAAGGTGTTCACGCACGCCCCCACGCTGGAGACCGCGGAGGAAGCAGTTCGGTCGCTGGTGGAGGAACTCCTGGAGCGCTCCGACCTGCTCTCGGACTGGACCATCGACAAGTGCGAGGTACAGCTCCACCCCGACCTCGCCCAGGAGAGCCTCGACGCCGCCACAGGCCCGAACAGCCCGCCGGCCGACCCGGCGGCACGCCGCGCGCACCTCGCCCAGACACCCGGGTCAACCGCCGCGAGCCCGGCGGAAATCGCGGCGGATGCTGAGAAGGTTCGCCATCAGATGCTGGCTCTTGCGGCCGGACTCAAGGCGTTCGGGCCCGGCCCGTTCGGCGTGCTCAGCGAAGAGGACGCTGAGGACGAGGGGGTGGGCGGCTGCGAGGGCACCACCGATCAGGATGCGCAGCTGGCCGCCGGGTCCCTGATGTGGGCCACGGACGTGTTGGTGGATCAGTTGTTCATGGACGTCCACACCCTGACGGAAGGGCACACCAACGTCGCCGAGTGCGAGGACGTGCTGTGGCACCTGGAGGGCCTTCCGAACCGCTACGCCCTGCGCTATGACGCCAAGTTCGCGCGCCGGTTCCTGGTCACCGTGATCGCCATGACCACCCGGTTCACTCAGGGCACCTTCACCGAGCTGAGCTGCGTCGCCGAGGAACTGGCCCTGCGGCTCCTCCTCACTGAGGCCAAGGTCTGCCTGGAGACCTTCGGCCTGCTCGACACCGGCGTCGAGCAGGCCCTCGACTGCTTCGCCGACCTGGTGTACGAGGACATGGACCACGCGTGGTTGTACGACGACGCCACGGACGGCATCGAGGACAGCCCCATCGGCAGGGCGCCGAGGGTCGCTCCGCTGGGGCTCGCCGACTGGTTCACACCCTTCAACGAAGGCCGCTACGTGCATCCTTACGCGATGGCCACGCCGACCGGCGATGACCAACGGGACGGCGAGGCGGACTCGTAGCACTGACATCTTGCCCCCTGCAGGGGGCAAGACCCGTCTAGTGATCGATGGACACCACGGGTGTGCCGGCCGGGGCCAGGGTCGGACAGTACGTGGCGAGTGAGGGAGCAGTGCCAGCGGGCTTCGAGGGCGACCAGGAGCGTGGGCGGCAGTCGGCGGATCCAGACAACGGTGACATCGGCCAGGCCGTCGGCGACCGCGGTGACGTGGGCCGCGGTGAGGACGCCGCCCACGAGCACGCGTGTGTGCCGGTGCGTTGCTTCAGTGGTGCCACTCCTCCGCGGTCAAGGTGTCGCGGGTTTCCGGTGCCCAGGCGAGGCTCACCGCCCAGCCGGCGAGCAGGACGAGGGTCATCCAGGCCATGGTCCAGCTGACCCCGAGGGAGTCCAGGCTGACCGGGAGCAGGAAGGTTCCCAGGGCGGAGGCGATCCGGCTGCTGCCGTTGAGCAAGCCGACGCCCGAGGCACGCATCGCCGTCGGGAACAGCTCGGCCGGGTAGACCTGGGTGATGTTCGACGCGCCGGCCATGACGAAGGTGTAGATGACGAACGGGATCATCAGGGCCCAGCTGCCCGCGTTGCTGAGCACCGCCATGGCGCCGAGCGCGATGGCCAGGATCAGGAAACTGTGGATGGTGAAGGGGCGGCGCCCCATGCGCATCATCGGCCACAGTCCGAGCACTCCGCCGCACAGCAGAGCGACGTCGATGACGATGTTCTGCATGGTGGTGTCGCCGATGTTCAGCGTCCCGAGGATCTGCGCGGTGAAGGTGTAGATCGCGAAGTACGGAAGAACCTGGGCGCTGTAGAAGACGATCCCGAACCAGGTCTTGGTGGCCTGTCCGGGGGCGAACAGGGCCCGGTAGCGGACCTTGGGGGCGCCCTGTTTCGGGGTCGGCGGCGCAGCGTTGGGGTCGATGTCCTGCTTGAGGAACTTGCGGCGGATCTCGGCAGCTTCCGTGTAGCGGCCCTGGGTGGCCAGCCAGCTCGGTGACTCGGGGATGCCGATCCGCACGAGCAGTACGAGGAGTGCGGGCAGCGAGCCGCTGGCGAGCAGGAGATGTGCGGCCTGGTCGGTGGCGGGGACGAGGGCGCCGAAGACGTTCGCCGTCACGTAGCCCACCGTCCACAGCACGGTGAGCGAGCCGAGGAGCAGCCCGCGCAGCCGCTGTGGCGAGAACTCCGAGAGCAGGGTCGGCCCGACCGCGTAGTCGGCTCCGAGGCCGAACCCGATGAGCAGCCTCAGTACGAAGAGCCAGGCCGGGTCGTGGACCCACATCTGCAGTGCCGAGGCAATCGTGATGAGGACGAAGTTGTACAGGTAGAGCTGCTGTCGGCCGATCCGGTCCGCCACCGAGCCGAGCAGGACGCTCCCCAGGAAGAGCCCGATCAGTGCCGACGCGCCCAGCAGTCCCGACCACACACCGGACAGGCCCATCGTGGTGTTCAGGACAGGCAGTGCTGCGCCGATGACTCCCAGGGCGTAGCCGTCCGAGAAGTTGGCGCCGAACGTGGTGGCGGTCACCTTCAGGTGGAACCTGGTGAACGGTTCCTCGGCATGTGCGTGCCGGGACGTCCGTGTCCCGCCAGGAGGAGGGGTGTGCACGGCAGAACTCAAAGCTGTCTCCTGGGTACTGGGAGGCGCGGCGCGTGGCGGCAGTGACGGGCTGACGGAGATCGGTGATGACGCCAGGCACATCATGAATGACAACTTTCAGCGAATCAATGGTTGAATTGATCTGAACCACTGGCCGCACCCAGTTGCTCCTGCCACGGTCAACGACCACGACGGCCGGACCCGGTGCGTGCTGTCGGGCAGCCGCCAGACCAGAGGGATGCCTCCTCGAGCAGTGGCGGCGATCCCGTGACACCGCGAGCGAACCATCTGCCGCCGCAGGACTGGACGTCGCACCGCGGATGGTGTTGGAGACCGCGCATCGCGCCATGCTCGCCTGGCGTTCCGGTCCACTGTCTCCGGGGGCCCACATGTGCGTCGCCCCTCTCTCGGCCCGCCGGGACGCAACTACCTTCTGCGCCTATTGGGCAGAGGCTTTGCGTTTCGCGGTATGGCGTCTTGATCGCGAGGTATGGATGTGTTCCGCAAACTCGACAGTCCCGGAGGTAGCTCCAGTGTCCCGGTTCGCTTCTCTCGCGATCGCATCGACCGTCTTCACCGTCTGCACCGCCGGCATGGCGGCCACCCCGGCTTCGGCCGACACCGCGTCTCTCGACACGCTGCACTGTCCGACCGGAACATCGAAGACGACTTACGACCCGCCCATCTCACGGACGGAAGTCGACACCACCCGCACCATCGACCAGAAGTACACGGGGTGCGTCGGCACCGGTGCGGCAGCAGGCGTCACGAGTGGAACGCACAAGGACAGCAACGTGACGCGCCGGTCCTGTCTTCAGTTGGGCTCGGAGGGCGACGTGTCCTGGGAGATCAAGTGGAACAACGGCAAGACCAGCAAGGTCTCCGCCCACCGGGTCTCCAACCTGGTCGGCGCCGTGTTCACGAATACGTTCACCGGCAAGATCACTGACGGCCTGCTCGCCGGGCACGGTTTCGTGGAGACCATGACCGCCCTCTCGCCCGAGATCACCGAGTGCACGCTCAACGGGGGCACCGTGTCCGAACTCAATGCAGACCACACCCTGAACGTGATCTGAACGCCCGCACAGGGCACGAGACCAACAGCCACCCGAAGTCCCGGAAGCACCGCCAGTCCTGTCCCTGGGTACGCAGTACAAGCTCCTGCGCACACGCCTCCTCGGCGGAGTCATCAACCCATACCAGTACGGGACTTGACCTACGGCGATGGCTTTCCAAGCCCCCAGGCCGTCGCCGTACCCGTGGCGACGGGCCTGCTTCCGTCGACCGGCGCGCCTTCAACGGGGCCATCAACCAAACCGGAACCGGTTCATACCGACCCACAGTGCGTACGCATCAGGGCGGCCTTCTCGCGCATCCGCTCAGCCTGTTGACGTTGCTGGAGTGCACGTTCCCGCACTCCGGCGAGGCCCACGCGCATCTGAAGCGCCACCGCCTTGCTCTCCGCTGCAGGCGTTGCCATGACGCCCCCTCGGGGTCGGGCGCGCCGGGCCGGGGCACAGCGAGAAGCACCTGCCTTCAGCCTAGGCCAGCAGGAACATTGGGGAGTACGTTCGCGACGACAGATATCTGGGCATGGGCGGCGGCCGCCGTCCGGGGCATGCCCCGGGCGGCGGCCGCTAGTGCGGGGACGGCGCGGCTACTCCCCTTTCACCGCGTCGTTCTCGCGCGAATCCGTCCTCGGCCGGCCGAGGCGCGCGGGAGCGCCTGGGCCGGAAACCGCGAGGACGGAGGCCGGGCCGCCGTGAGTCGGCGCACGGCGGCCCGGACCACCCCGACAGTGGTCTTCGGTCTTCGCAGTGGCCCGGGGACCGGGGGCCGTCAGAAGCCTGCAACGGCACGCGCCTGAGCGCGGCGGGGCTTCGACGACTGTCAGCCTAGCCCTCGACACGGGAGCGACAAGCCCGCGCGTCGACCGCGATGGCCGGACGCGGCGGCGCGGAACTGCCAGGTGAGGCGGATGCTCGACGACTGCCTGCAGAGGCGGATGAGCCCGACTCGCTGCGTCATGGCCGACCCGTGCCAGCGCGGTGCGCTGCCGTTGTAGGCGGCCGTCGTGGGGCGGCGGCGTCCCGCATTACTTGCCGCTGTAGACGGGGAATGCGCTGTGCTCGCCGTAGTCCACGTCGCGCAGGCCCCGCAGGGCGTCCATGTCATCGCCGGAGATCTCGAAGTCGACCTCGGCGTTGGAGCGCATGTGTTCCGGGTTCGCCGTCTTGGGCAGCGACACCGTGCCCAGCTGCAGGGTGTAGCGGATGCACAGCTGCGGGACGGACACACCGTACTTCTCCGCCATCGCCTGGACCTCGGCGTTCTTCAGGATCGCTCCGTGGGCGATCGGCGAGTACGCCTCGACGAGGATCTGCTTGCCCTCGCAGTAGTCCAGCAGCGCTGAGGGGGTGTTGCCGGCGTGGACGAGCAGCTGGTTCACGTGCGGCGCGACGGTCGCGCCCTCAAGGATGTTCTCCAGGTCCTGCTGCTGGAAGTTGGACACCCCGATGGAGCGGATCTTGCCGGTCTGATGCGCCTCTTCGAGCGCGCGCCATGCTGCCCGGTTGCCCTCGGCGTAGTCGCCGCCGCGGAAGTCGTTCCACGGCTGCGGGCTGTGGATGAGCATCAGGTCGATGTACTCGAGGCCGAGCTTCTGAAGTGACGCGTCGATCGAGGCGACCGCCTCGTCGTAGTCCTTGATCTCGGCGGCGAGTTTCGTCGACACGAAGAGCTCGTCGCGGGGTACCGCGGCGCTGCGCACGCCCTCGCCGACGCCGCGCTCATTGCCGTAGGCCTGGGCGGTGTCGATGTTGCGGTAGCCGAGCTCCACGGCCGCGCGGACCGCCTCGGCCGCCTTGTCGTCGTCGATGAACCAGGTGCCGAGCCCCAGCTTGGGGATCTCGACGCCGTTGGACAGCTTGTAGGTCTCGTTCAGGATGGTCATGCGGTCGCTCCGTTCCTCGGCAGCTCGCCGTACACCTCGTCGGTGACGGGCTCGAGCCATTCGTTGCTGACGTCTTCGCCCGGGGTGATGAAGGCGACGTGGGAGAACCACGAGTCGGCCTTCGCGCCGTGCCAGTGCTTCGTGCCCGCCGGGACGCGGACCACCGTTCCCGGCTCCATGCTGACGGGATCATCGCCCTCGGCCTGGAACCAGCCGCTGCCCGCCGTGCACAGCAGGATCTGGTCCCCGCCGCCGCCCGTGCCGTGGTGGATGTGCCAGTTGTTGCGGCAGCCCGGCTCGAAGGAGACGTTGCTGACGGGAACGCTTCCCGAGGCGAGCGGGGCCAGGTAGCTCTGGCCGGTGAAGTACTGGGCGTAGGCGTCGTTCTTCTCGCCGAGCGGGAAGATCTGGTCGAGTCCGTTGGCAGTCATTTGCTCGTGCTTTCTTTCTGTTTCGGTGCGTCACGTCCCGCTGTTTCGGTGCGTCGCGCTGTTTCAGCGTGTTCCGCCTAGCGGTTGACGTAGCCCATGTGCTCGGCGTTGTAGCGATCGCCGCTGACGCCGACCCGCTGGGCGAGGCCGTCGAGGTCGGCCACCTCGTCCGCGGACAGCGCGAGGGCCGTCGCGGCGTTGTTCTCCTGGATGCGGGCCGTGCGGCGGGTGCCGGGGATCGGCACGATCCACGGATGCTGCGCGAGCAGCCATGCCAGGGCGATCTGGCCCGGCGTCGCGCCCTTGCCTTCGGCGAGCCGCCGGACATGGTCGACGAGCGCCTGGTTCGCGGCCAGGTTCTCCGCCTCGAAGCGCGGGACCCGTTGGCGGATGTCTCCGTCGGTGAAGGTCACGGACGTGTCGACGGTGCCGGTGAGGAAGCCCTTGCCGAGGGGGCTGAACGGCACGAACCCGATGCCGAGCTCGGCGAGCGTGGGCAGCACCTCGGCCTCGGGGTCCCGTGTCCACAGCGAGTACTCGCTCTGGAGTGCGGTCACGGGGTGGACGGCGTGTGCGGCGCGGAGGGTGGCGGCCGAGGCCTCGGAGAGCCCGAAGTGCCTGACCTTCCCCTCGGCGATCAGCTCACCGACCGTTCCCGCGACGTCCTCGATCGGTACGTCGGGGTCGACGCGGTGCTGGTAGAACAGGTCGATCGCGTCGGTACGGAGCCGCTTCAGGGACTCCTCCGCGACGCGGCGGATCTGCTCGGGACGGCTGTTGAGGCCGACGCTCCGGCCGGCCTGGATGTCCCATCCGAACTTGGTGGCGATCACGACCTGGTCGCGGATCGGCTCGAATGCCTCGCCGACCAGCTCCTCGTTCACGTAGGGACCGTAGACCTCGGCGGTGTCGAAGAAGGTCACGCCCTCGTCGACCGCGGAGCGCAGCACCGCGATCATGTCGTTGCGGCTGCCCGGGTTGGGGCCGTAGCTCTGGGACATGCCCATCGCGCCGAGCCCGATCGCGGAGACCTCCAGGCCTTGTCCGAGTGTTCCGAGTGTTCTGGTGTGCATGGTCAGCTTTCTTGGATCGTGGTCGGGTGCGCGCTGCGGGGCTCTCCTGCGGTGGACATCGCGGCGAGGCTCGCGAGCAGTTGCAGGCGCTCCTGGCTGGGCGAGCCGGGCTCGGCGGTGTAGATGAGGAAGGAAAGGCCCGGCTCGGCGGTCAGCTCCATCCCCTCGTAGGTCAACGTGAGGTCGCCGACCTCGTGGTGGTGGAACTCCTTGGTGCCCGATCCGTGGCGGCGCACGTTGTGTGCTCCCCACCGGGTGCGGAACGCGTCGCTGCACGTGGACAACTCACCGATCAGGTCGTGCAGTTGCTTGTCCCGGTGGTCCCTGCCGGCTTCGGTGCGCAGGATCGACACGGTGATGTCCGCGGCCGCCTCCCAGTGCGGGTAGAACGCCTTGGCCCGTTCGTCGAGGAAGCAGTAGCGCGCCAGGTTCCCCTGTCCGGGGCCGTCGAGGACCTCGTCGTAGAAGGCACGCCCGAGGGCGTTGGTGGCGAGGACGTCCATCCGTCCGTTGCGCACGAACGCGGGCCCGTGGTCGACGGCGTGCAGCGCCCGGGTCAGGCTGTCCCGGGGCACCCACTTCTTCGACCTGCGCCTGCGCACGGGCCGGGCCGCGCCATTGGCCGACCGGGCGAGGTCGAAGAGGTGCTCGCGCTCGGCGTCGTCCAGTTGCAGCGCCCGGGCGAGCGACTCCAGGACGGCGTCGGAGACACCGGCCAGCTGGCCGCGCTCGATCTTGGCGTAGTACTCCGGGCTCACGTCCGCGAGCATCGCCACCTCGCCGCGGCGCAGGCCCGCCACCCTCCGGTGACCGGAAACCGGCAGGCCGGCCTGCTCGGGAGTGAGGTTCGCTCGACGGGACATGAGGAACTCCCGTGCATCGTTCCTGGCGTCCATGGCTTCCACGCTACGACGCGAAGCCGCTGTGAGGGATGCCCTGCCAGTACGCCCCTCACCGGGGACTCCCTCGCTCGACATGTGCGGCGATGTCATGGGCGTTACACCTTCAGAGATCCACCGACGGACGTCGACGCAGGCAGGGAGCGATCATGGCTGAGAACACAGGCACGGGCTGGACCGGCTGGACCGGAGGGAAGAATGCCTTCGGCGACTTCGCTCCGGGGATGGTCCATTACACCGACAGGGTCCTCTTCGACGAGGTCTGGGAGCGCGAGGGCCTGTCCAAGCGCGACCGCAGCCTCGTCACCATCGCCGCGCTGACCGCGCTCGGGAAGATGGACCAGCTGCAGTTCCACCTCGGCTTCGCCCGCCAGAACGGCGTCACCGACGAGGAGCTGCAGGAGGCTCTGCTGCACTTGGCGTTCTACTCTGGTTGGCCCAACGGCATGGGAGCGACGAGCGTGCTGAAGAGCATCGTCGAGCAGCAGGACTGAGCAGGCCCCAGGGCGCGCCCGCCGCGTCGGCCGGATGGTCGGCGACGGCATCCACGATCACAGCTCGCGGCCTCGGGCGGTGCCCGGGCTCCTGCTGGCCAGGGCGCCTCCGATCTGGCGGCTGGGGCTGAAGGCACCGCTGCCGGTCCCGGTCTGCTCGGCGAGTACGTGATCCAGCAGCAGGGCGGTGGGCGGTGGCGTCACCAGCGGGCCGGCCGACGACCGTCGAGCAGTTCGGACGTCCTCCACCCTCTTGCAGAGCGCGCCGCAGTCGATGTCTGCCCCCACGTCACGTGCCGATAGAGCGGGCGCTGTGCGCTGAACCGGCGGCGGTGCGAAGCCTGTTGCCCGCCCTGCGGTCCTGCAGACCCACGGCCGCCGTAAGGGTCGCCCCGCCCAAGATCGGTGCCAATATGCCGACGAAGAACCACCACGGGACCTCGGCCGCGACGGTCGTACGCCACTGCACGAGGTGGCAGACGACGAAGGACAGCCCGACCCCGAAGTTGGTGACGAGCACCGCCACGGCCATCCGGCGGGCTCCGGTGCGCGTCGCGGGGCGTTGGCTGCCTGTGATGGCGAACCGAGGCTCGCCATCGGGCAGTTCGGAGGCCGGCGTGACCCGCAGCAGCAGCGCGGCGGTGACGGACAACAGCGCGGTCACCCCCACGTAGACGAAGACGAGCATGAACGCGCTGCCCACGGACTTGTCCGTCCAGGCGTCCACACCACCGCCGCCGATGTGCTGCGGGATGCGGGCGGGCAGGCGCGGATACACGGTGAGGCCCCAGGCCACCATCCCGGCCATCAGCGACACACTCGCCGCGAGCCAGGCCCAGGGGAAGCGCGGCGGGGTGTACGAGGCTTCCGGCATGCACCCATTGTGGGGGCACCGCGGACCGCATGATCCTTCACGTCCCCGGCGACGATCCGCATCCGCCGGCGGTCGGCCCGGTGTATCAGGGGCACGCCGAGATCGTCATCACCTCGTAACCGCGCTTCCCCCGAGCACATCCGGTCAGGCAGGATCAAGATCGATCAAGGGTGCAGCCCGGCCGATCGACCGGCCGTACATCCACACAGCAACGGGGGAACCACATCATGTTTCGCAATCACCGCCGCAAGGCCGTCCTCACCGCCGCCGCTCTGATGGCCACGACCACTCTGCTGACGGCCTGTCAGGGAGGCGCGGACGCAAGCGACAAGGCGAGCGGTTCCGGGTCGTCGACCGCGGCCTCTGACGCGAAGGGCAAGTCCGGCGACGACGGGGCGGATTCGGCAGACGGCACGGGGTCCCAGGCCGGCAGCGGCTCGGGAAGCTCGTCGCAGGGCAAGGGCGTGAGCGGCACCTGGTTCGGCAACGTCTCCTACCTTGCGCCCGGCAAGTACACCGTCACCGACTTGAAGGACACCGAGCAGGCCTTCTTCACCTCGACCGACACCGACATCCAGGGTGCCGGCGAGATCTGCGGCGACGCCGAGGGCCAGGCGGCCACCCCGTGCAGCGAGAACGAGCTCGAGGCCGCGGCCAAGAAGGGCGTCTCCGCCACGGTGAAGATCGAGAACGGCACGGCGGTCAGCATCGTCGAGGACCACTCCAGCAGCGGTGGCGGCAGTGACTCGGACACCGGCAAGCCGAGCGGCCTCCGCTCCGGGGAACTCGGCTACCTGGCCCCGGGCAAGTACTCGCTGCTCGACAGCGACGGGAACACCATCTCCTTCTTCAGCGCCACCGCCACGAACATCAACGGCAACGGCTGGATCTGCGGCGAGGCCGGGGGCGAAATGAAGCGCTGCACCGAGGGCGAGCTCGAGGCCGCTGCGAAGAAGGGCGGCGTGCGGGTCGTCGTCAAGCTCGACAACGGCGCCGCCGTCACCATCGACGAAGAGCACAACTAGGGGCGTGGTCGGCGAACCGGCCGACCACTAGGAACCCCCGGCCCGCGTCCCCCGTGCGTCGCGGTGTCGTTTTCGGTCGCGATGGCCGGCGCAGGTTTCGGCGCCGGGGATCGGGCATGCGAACAGCACACTCAGCGAGAGCCACGATCTGCACGAAGAAGGGACGGCTAACCCATGAGCGCTCCAACGGCACAGGCGGAGCGCGTGACCTGCCCCGAAGCCCGTAATCGGGTCAGGTCGATGCTCCAGCCCCTGTGCGAGAAGCTGCCCGCTCGCCGAGCGGACCAACTGCGCCAGGACGCCTGCCTGGTGACCAGTGAACTGATCACCAATGCCATGCTGCACGGCGGCGGCGTCAGCGACTTCGACGCCCACGTCGACGACCAGGTGCTGACGGTGCGCGTCAGCGATCACAGCACCGCCCCGCCGCGCCGGCTGCCCCGTGCGCCGGAACGGGCCGGCGGATTCGGCTGGAGCATCGTCCGCCACCTGAGCAGCCACGTCGACGTCGCGCTGGGCGACGAAGGCAAGACCGTCACGGTCACACTCGACGCCGCTCGGCTGCCCGCCCCGTAGCCCGCGGGCGGCCGGGACCGGCGGGCCTGTGACCGACGAGTGAACGAACTCGCCGGAGAATATGGAGGGTCCCCAGGATTGCCCGGGCCGCACCTGGGAACACAGAGGGTCAGCGAAGTACCCGTCCGAACCAGCGAAGGGGACACCCGCGATGACCACCGTGACCGCGTCCGCACACACCAGGTACCCGGCCTCACGGACCCAGCAGAGTCTGATCGAGCGCGCCTATACCGATCCAGGGTCCGTCACTCCCATGGACGCCCGCGAGGTCGGCCGGCACTTCTTCGAGCGCCTCACCCAACTCGAGGAAGGCACACACGAGTTCCAGTACGCCCGCAACGTACTGATCGAAATGAATCTCTCCCTGGTGCGGTACGCCGCCTCGCGCTTCAAGCACAGAGGGCACGAGGAGATGGAGGACATCATCCAGGTCGGCACGATCGGCCTGATCAAGGCCATCGACCGGTTCGAACTGGCCCGCGGGGTCGAGTTCACCTCCTTCGCCGTGCCGTACATCACCGGCGAGATCAAGCGGTTCTTCCGCGACACGACCTGGGCCGTGCACGTGCCCCGGCGCCTGCAGGAGGCACGGGTCGAACTGGCGCGCGCCGCCGAGGAGTTGAGCACCCGGCTCGGCCGATCGCCCTCCACTCAGGAGCTCGCCGAGCTGATGCAGCTGGAGCCCGCCGAGGTCGCCGAGGTACAGAAGGCGGTCAACGGCTACAGCGCCGTGTCACTGGACGCCGCCGCGATGAACGAGGACGACGAGACCGGCACCGCGCTCGCCGACTTCATCGGCTTCGACGAGGAACGCTTCGAACTCGTCGAGAACTTCCACGCTCTGGCTCCGCTCATCGCCGAACTCGACGAACGGGACCGCACCATCATGCATCTGCGTTACGTCGAGGAACGCACCCAGCAGGAGATCGGCGACGAGCTCGGCTGCTCCCAGATGCATGTCTCGCGTCTCATCTCGCGCGTTCTGAAGAAGCTTCGCGCCGAGCTGCTCGCCACCGAGTAGGCCCGTCTTCGCCCTTGAGCGACCCTACGTGGGCGGGGATCGCACCGTGGGCCCGCTTATTTGTCGGCCGTGACCTTGAGGACGTCGCACGTGTGCTGGAACTCCTCCATCAAGCGGGTTGCCTCGACGACGAGGACGCCGTAGGGGCGGGTGGCGTCGGCCAGCGGCAGGTCGTGCTGCCTCGCCGCCTCCGCGATCCGCTCCCGCGCCTCCTGGGCCGCGCCCGCCAGCCTGCACATCTCGTCGGCCTGCTCCGCGAGGGTGTCGCTGTCGATCTCGGCGACGACATGGGCGATGTCGCGCAGCCGGCGTGCGAAGTCCGCGTACCTCTCGAGGACCGGTGCGTAGGTGTACGCGTCCTCCTTCTCGCGCCACCGGCCGAGGCTGCGGGTCAGTGAGCCGAGCTGGTAGACCGCGCGCTCCAGCGCGTCGAGCGAGTCCCGGTAGCGGTCGAACGACAGGTAGCCCCGGTGCGCGGGCAGCAGGCGTCGCGGGTTGAAGGGCAGGCTGTGCTCGGCCATGCTGAGCCCGCCCCGGGCATTCTCGACCGCGTCCTGCAGACGGCCGCCGGTGGTCTGCCACTGCTCGGCACGGTCGGCGTCCACGTCGCCGCTGCACAGGCCGTCCGCCACGTCGTCGAGCAGCGCCTCGAGCTCGGCGGCCAGGGTGCGCAGGCCGTGTTCCGCGCTGCGGTAGCGCAACGGAGGCGCGATGCACAGGTGCACGATCAGGCCGATCCCGCAGCCGACGAGAACGAGCAGGATGATCTGCCCGAGCTGGCTCGCCTTGTCCGCCGTGGTGGTGGCCGCGGCGTAGGTCGAGAAGGCGAAGAAGGCGGCCGTCGGGACCTGGGAGCGCTGTTCCCCCAGCGCCGGCCACTGGGCGATGGTCAGGGCGATCAGCGCGACGAGTACGAAGGCGAGCAGATCGGGTCCCGCGGTGAAGCCGATCGCGGCCTGCACCGCCACCCCGACCGTGACAGCACCGGCGTAACGGAGCGCCTGCCACACGGATGTGTAGATCGTGGCGTTCATGGTGAGCGCCGCGGAGAACGGCGCGAACGCCGGAGACATCGCCTTCATGACATCGTGTGCGACCCACCACGCCAGTGTCGCGGCCAGCGCGCACTTGCCCACGAAGAGCACGGTGTCGCGCTCGTGCCCGGACGAGCGAACCGCCCTCGCCGACCACTGACCACAGCTTCGGATCCGGTTCCGCACGTGCTCCGCCTTTCCCCTCCGTGTGCCGCTTCGCCTCCATCAGAACAAAAGAGTGGGCCCGACCGCGAAAGGCCGGGCCCACCTTGCTCGGTCGGCGCGCCGCGTCGATGAGACCGAGGAAGCCCTACGGCAGGTCGACTTGGTGAGCCGCGTCGACCAGGCGCCGCAGCTCCTGCTCGGTCCAGCCGGTCAGCCGTGACACATGCGACCAGTCCTCGGGCGTCGCCCCACTCGACCGCAGCGCCGCGGCCGCCTCGACCTCCAGATCCGTGCGGGCCGCATCGAGGGCGGCGACGGCGTCCTGGTACCTCTGCAGCGCGAGTTCCAACTTGGGTTCGTCCATCGCCGCATTGTGCACGACCACGGGCGCTGGCCGCGTGGCCCGCCCGTGGAAACCGTGGCGCCAGGCTGATGACCTGGGCTAGGCTCCACGGCCATGACTACCGGGACGGCTTCGCGCCACGCACGGATCGGTGACCCGGTGCTCCACTGAGCGCCGTACGGGCCGGTGCGGGCCCCGTTGCACGAGCTCCGCCTTCGTCGTGTTGACCGCAGGTTCAACTGGCAACGACGGTAGGAGAGTTCATGACAGTCAAGACGCTGGAGATTTCGACCGCGGACGGCGTGGCCGACGGGTTCGCCGCCTTTCCCGGGGGCGGTGGCCGGCACCCGGGTGTGCTGATGTACCCGGACGGGTTCGGGATTCGGCCCGTACTGCGGGAGATGGCCGAGGAGTTGGCGGAGCACGGGTACTACGTGCTCGTGCCGAATGTCTTCTACCGGCACGGGCCCGCGCCGGTGGCCGAGCTTCCCGAGTTCATCGGGGCGCAGGACCGGGAGCGGGTCATGGGTGCGGTGATGCCCTTGATCCAGGCGCACACCCGCGAGCGTGTGCTGCGCGATGCCGAGGGCTATCTCGGGTTTCTCGGCGCCCAGGCCGAGGTCGCCGCCGGGCCTGTCGGGGTGACCGGGTACTGCATCGGCGGGCTGTACGCCGTGCGCACCGCCGCGGCCTTTCCGGGGCGGGTCGGCGCCCTCGCCGCGTTCCACGCTCCCGTCGGCGTCGACGGACCCGGGCTCTTCGAGACCGTCACCGCGCGGGTCCATCTCGGGCACGCCGAGGGCGACTTGACGCCCGACGCACTGGGCGGGCTGAACCGTGGGCTGGATGCCGCGGGGGTCACCTACACCTCCGAGATCTACCCCGGCACCGTCCACGGGTTCACCATGGCCGACACCGAGGCCTTCAGCCCGGCCGGGCTGAAGCTGCACCGGGAGCGGCTGCTGCCCCTGCTGGGCACCCTGAACGGCGCGTAGGGCTCAGATCCGTCTCTGACACCTGCTCTGGCCGGCTTGGTGTGCTGTCCTGGATCGTGGTTGACGACCGGATCACTCCGTTATCGGCAGGCACTCGGCGAGCAGGTCGACGACGTCCCGCCAAGCTCGCTGCGCGTGCTGCGGGTGGTAGCCGACCCCGGGGCGCACGATGTGGTCGACCGGTGGGTGATGGAAGGCGTGCAGGGCGCCGCCGTAGACCACGAGGCGCCAGTCGACGCCCGCAGCCTGCAACTCGGCGGTGAATGCGTCCCGTTGCGCGGGCGGCATGATCGGGTCTTCCGACCCGACCCCGGCCCACACCGGGCAGCGAATGCGCGCCGCCTCGCCCGGTCGGCCCGTGGTCAGTGCGTTGACCGTCGCGATCGCGCGCAGGTCGACGCCGTCGCGCCCGAGTTCCAGCGCGATCGCGCCCCCGGTGCCGTAGCCGACGGCGGCGATCCGGTCCGGGTCGGCCCGCGGCTCGGCGCGGAGGACGTCGAGTGCCGCGTGGCCGATGCCCCGCATCCGGTCGGGGTCGGCGAGCAGCGGCAGGCAACGGGCCAGCATCTCCTCGGGGTCGCCCAGATAGCGCCCGCCGTGGAGGTCGAAGGCCAGCGCCACGTATCCCAGCTCGGCGAGGGCATCGGCCCGGCGGCGTTCGACGTCGCTGAGCCCCACCCCCTCGGGCCCGACCAGGACCACGGGCCGGCGGTCGACACCGGCCGGGAGCGCGAGGTGCCCGATCATCGTCAGGCCGTCGGCCGCGTATGCGATCGTGCGCGTGGTAACCGTCGTCATGAGCCTGGACTGTAGTGATCGTCGGGCCCGGTCGGGCCGGTGTTCTGCCGTCGGCAGAGCCGTCGGCAGAAGCTCGCGCCGGGACCGCACACGGACAAGCAGGTGAGCCGGATCGCCGGCCGCCACCACTGCGCGCGCCTCTTGGAGTGCGAGGTCGTCGTGCGCGGAAGGCTACGCGTGCCATCCGGCACGTCCCGTCAGACCTTGCGCCACTTCGCGTTGGTCCACGAGAAGAACCCGAAGGCGACGAGCCCCGCGGCGATCAGGACGAGCAGCCACGGGCCGGCCGGGGTGTCGGTGAAGGAGCGCAGCGTGTCGTCCATGCCCTTGGCCCGGCCCGGCTCGTGCCGCACGGCGGCGGTGACGGCGAAGGCGCCCGCGACGGTGAAGACCACGCCGCGGGCGGTGCCGCCGAATACGCCGAGGAGGTCGACGCACTTGCGGGCCCGGGAGGAGAGTTCGGACATCTTCAGGTGCTTGTGGAACGTGCGCAGGACCGCCCGTACGGCGATCCAGACGCCGGCCGCGGCGACGGCCAGCCCGGCGGCGCCGACGATCCACTGCCCGTGCGGCCATTCCAGCGCCTTCGCCGTGACGTCCTTGGAGCTCTCGTCGGAACTCGTTCCGCCGCTCGACTTCTCCCCGCCCGCGAAGGACAGCACGGAGTACGCGACGAAGCCGTAGAAGACGCAGCGGCCCGCGGCCATCGCCCGCTTGCTCGCCTTCCTCCCGTCCGGCCCGGCCTGGCCGAAGGCCCCCTCGGACAACCGCCATACGGCCATTCCGGCCACCGCGACACCGAGCAGCCACAGCAGGCCCATGCCGAAGGGCTTCTCAGCGATCTCCGCCACCGCGCCGGTGCGGTCCGCCTGCTTGCCACCGCCGTCGGCGAAGGCGATACGCAGGGCGAGGAATCCGATCAGGAGGTAGAGGACGCCGCGCCCCGCAAAGCCCGCGCGGGCCGCCATCGCGACCGCGGGGCCCTTCGCCGCGCGTCGAGCCCGTCCGAGACCTTGCGCCGTCACCGATCCAGAAGCTCCCATGACAGCCGAATGCCCCTGTTTTCGCACTCAGAACCTGCTCGGAAAGGGGCATGCCAGGCAGCGAATGCCTGTGTGTCCGTCACCCGGTCTGCTGGGCATCTCCTGCAGGTGCGCCTCGTTGCCCACGGCCCGCCCCGTCGGCCGACCGGTATCCCGCGACCGTTGAGGGTTTCTTTGGCGCCCGTCCGGGTTGAAACGGGAGCCTGTTCGTATCCACTGTGGTCCACGAGGGATTGGGCAATCACGTACGACAGCGGGCTGACCGCGGCCCCCACGAAGGAGCACGTCCTTCACGCGCACCACTGCGACCACAGCGTCGACGTGAACGTCACCGGTTAGGTCCAGGTTCGCTACCTGTCTCAGTCGGGGACCACGGGGGCTACTTCTTTATCTCGCCGGACAAGGTCCGTCGCTACGAGCCGGTCGTACCCGGCGTGGATCTAGGTGCGGTAGGGCTGGTGACGCGTCCGCTCGGCGAGGGCCTGCCGCCGGGATCCTGTGGCGCCGCTGGGGCCGCCGGGGCCTCGCCGCCGGGCAGCCGTGGTTCAGCGGTACTGCTCCGGAATTTCCATCTGGTCCGAGCCGTCGGAGATGTACTCCATCCCCGGGTTCTCGACCTCGGCAACGACGATCCAGGGTTTATGCCCCTTCACCTCGCAGACCGCGTGCAGGCGCAGTTTCGCGTCCCAGTACCCGTCCACCCAGTCTCCCGGGTCCTGGAACCAGCTCGGCGGCTCGGAGTTGTCCATCTGCCGGTACACGAAGTTGCCGCGCTCCAGGCTCCGGATAGTGCTCTTGCGGCCGGGCGCGGCAACCCCGTCGACCCCGGGGCTGAATCGGGCGGCCCCCCCCCAGATCACCGACGACAGCTCCGTACGCATTGCTTCGTCGTCATGCGGTCTGGCTGAGTGATCCCGTCCGGCCTCGTCGCGCACCGTGAGGGTGATCGTGTCGAGGTGATCCAGGCCGACCGGGCCGTCGAGTGTGGTGGTGAGCCTCAGACGGTTGGGGCCCACGCGGATCAGGCTGAAGGTCAGCTCGGGAGTCAGCTCGCGGTGCCAGCGGTCGCGTTCGATCTTCGCCACCTCTCGCGCGGTGTAAGCCGAGTCCGCGGCGGCCGCCGCCGCTTTGCGGGTCGTCCAGTACGCCATGACCGCGGCGACCACCACCCCGACCGCGCCAGCAATGGCGCTGAACGCCGTCCAGTCGTCAGTGTTCATGGCGCTGGACCGTAGCAGCAGCGGCGGCTGCACCCGGTGGAGTGTCCGGATCGGGACATCGACATAGGATCGGATACCGATATCGGTTTCGTCACTGCCGGAGGTGCCCAGGTGCGGGAGTTTCAGCGGGGCGCGGTGCGGCTGCACATCCTGCACCACGCGGCCGAGGAGGAGATTCACGGTGCGTGGATGACCGAGGAACTGGCCTCCCATGGCTACCGGATCAGCCCCGGCACCCTTTACCCGACGCTGCACCGGCTGGAGGTCGATGGGCTGCTGGTCTCCGAGCAGCGGGTGGTCGACGGCCGTACCCGACGCGTCTACTGGGCGACCGAGGCTGGGAAGAAGGCTCTGGCGGAGGACCGCCGGGCACTCAGGGAGCTGGCCCGCGAGGTACTGGGCGACGAGGTGCCGTAGCGCCTGGCCGGTCAGCGGCGCGGGGTCAGGAGGTGCGCGGGGCCACCAGGCCGGATTCGTAGGCGAGGACCACGAGTTGGGCGCGGTCGCGGGCGTGGAGCTTGGTCATGGCCCGGTTGATGTGGGTCTTGGCGGTCAGCGGGGTGATGACCATGCGGGCGGCGATCTCGTCGTTGGACAGGCCCTGTGCGGTGAGGGCGACCGCCTCGCGTTCGCGGCTGGTCAGTTCTTCCAGGCCGTCGCCGGCGCGGTTGGGGGGTGGCTGGGTGACGTACCGGTCGATGAGTTTGCGGGTGATCGCGGGCGCGAGCAGGGCGTCACCGCGGGCGGCGACGCGTACGGCGTGCAGGAAGTCCTCCGGGACGATGTCCTTGACGAGGAACCCGGCGGCGCCGGCGCGCAGCGCGTCGAAGACGTACTCGTCCATGCCGTAGTTGGTCAGCATGACGACGTGTACGCCGGCCAGAGCCGGGTCTGCGGCGATGCGCCGGGTTGCTGCGATGCCGTCCATGACCGGCATCTGGATGTCGATGAGCGCGACATCGGGCAGATGCTTCCTGGCGAGCGCCAGGCCCTCTTCGCCGTCGGCGGCCTCGGCCACCACTTCGATGTCGTCTTCGAGGTTGAGCAGCGCGCGGAAGCCGCTGCGCAGGAGCGGCTGGTCGTCGACCAGCAGGACCCGGATCATGAGGCTCCGCCCAAGGGGAGTTCGGCCTGGACGGTGAAGCCGCCCGCGCTGCGCGGCTCGGTGCGCAGGCGGCCGCCCAGGGCGGTGACGCGTTCGTGCATGCCGCGCAACCCGAGGCCAGGCGTCGGCGCGATGTCCGGCGTGGCCTTTCCGTCGTCGTCGACGCGGATGGCGAGGGCGCCTGGCCGGTGGTCGATCAGGACAGAGGCGGTGGTGGCGGCGGCGTGCCGGGAGACGTTGGTGAGCGACTCCTGAACGATCCGGTACGCGGTGCGGCCTACCGCGGCCGGCACGGCGTGCGGGTGCCCTTCGACTCTCAGCGCCGTCTCCAACCCGGTCGTCTGGAACTGTTTCACCAGGTCCGGTATGTGGTCGAGTCCGTGCGGTGGGGTGAGGTCGTCGTCGCGCAGCACCTCCAGGGTCGCGCGCAGCTCCCGGCTCGCCTCCCGGCCGGCTTCCTGGATCGCCAGCAGGGCCTCCGGCACCTGCTCACCCCGCCGCCGGGCCACGTGGACGGCGACCTCGGACTGCACCTTGATGACCGATATCTGGTGGGTGAGCGAGTCGTGCAGCTCCCGCGCGATGCGCAGCCGCTCCTCGTCGGCCCGCCGCCTGGCGGTCTCCTCGCGGGTGCGCTCGGCTTCGTCCGCCCGCCGTTCGGCCTGCCGCACCGCCTCCCCTGCGGCGAAAGCGGCGATCAGCCAGGCGATCTCCAGGGTGGTCCGGGCCTGTGTCACGACCTCGCGCGCAGGACCGCCCGGGAAGACCAGAGAGGTGAGGAGGAGTGCGGCCAGCAGGCCAATGGACGCGGCCAGGGTGACGGCGCGGTGCCCGGCGCGTACGGCGCTGTACACCGCGACCAGGTAGGAGACGGCGAGCACCTCGAACCCGGCCGCCTGGTAACCCACCGCGGACAGCCCGGCGACGGCCAGCACGACGAGCGGTGTCTGGCGGCGCGCGGCCAGCGCCAGCGCGCCGGCTGCCAGCAGCGCCAGGCCGAGCGCCTCGCGGCCCCCGGACGGGTGGGGCCCGGACAGCCCGGTGCCCAGTAGAAGTGCCGCCACCCCCACAGCGATCGACCAGTCGGTGACCTTGGCCGGAACAGTGAACCGCCCCTTGTTCATGGAGGCACCGTAGCCGGACGCGGTGGCGGGCGAGCCCGGCTCACGGACGAGCGGACGACTGCTGCGGGCGCGGTACATGCGCGCCTCCTGCCGTAAGCGCAGTACCTGGCTGCCACACCTGCGGCAGGGGAAAGTGCCTGCGCCTGCGGGACGACCGGCAGGGGGGCCGGGGCGCATTCTCAAGGCGCATCACGGCTCGGAGTCAGCGACGGAGAAGGAGGAGAGCGGTATGAGTGCTTCGGCAGTACTGATAGCGGCAGCCGAGGGCGGGATCATCGGCGACGGACGGACGGGAGCCAACCTGGCCCTCGGGGCAGGGCTGCTCGGTCTGGTGATCGGCTGGCTGGCCCTGGCCCGCGCCGGCGGCCGGACCGGCACTGGCAGCGCGCGCACCGGCGGTAGGTCGGCCATCGCGGTAGGGGCTGTCGGCACGGTCCTCGCGGTGCTGCACCTGGCCACCTCCAGCGGGGGGCCCGGTACCGGCAACGGGCTCGTTGGTGCCGTCGTGGCCGTCCCGCTGGGGCTGGGCGCAGTGTTCCTCGGCCGCCGGGCGCTGACCCGTTTCCGCCGCGCCGCCCAGCCGACCGGATGACCGCCGGGTCACGGCGTGCGGGGGGCCACCGCGCGCCGGACCCCGTAGGCGGCGGCGCCGATGGCCAGGACCGCGGCACCCCAGATCACCGAGGACAGCGGGAGGGCGAAGGCCAGGATGAGGCAGCCGGCCAGCCCGAGGACAGGGACCACTCCGGCCGGGCGGCCCTCGTCCGGGGTGAGGGTCCAGGCGGAGGCGTTGGCGATGGCGTAGTACGCCAGGATGCCGAAGGAGGAGAACCCGATCGCCCCGCGCATGTCCGCCGTCGCGGCGACCACGGCCACCACGGCGCCCACCAAGAGCTCGGCTCGGTGCGGCACGTTGAACTTCGGGTGGACTGCGGCCAGGCCGTGGGGCAGGTGCCGGTCGCGGGCCATGGCCAGGGTGGTGCGCGAGACGCCGAGGATCAGCGCGAGCAGCGAGCCGAGCGCGGCCACCGCCCCACCGACGCGCACCACCGGCGCCAGCCAGTCGGCGCCCGCCGCTCGGGCCGCGTCCGACAGGGGCGCGGCGGCCTGTGCCAGACCCTTCGGGCCGAGGACGCTCAGCACGGAGATGGCGACGACGGCGTAGACGACCAGGGTGATACCGAGGGCGATCGAGATACCCCGGGGGATGGTGCGCTGCGGGTCGCGGACCTCCTCGCCGAGGGTGGCGATGCGCGCGTACCCGGCGAAGGCAAAGAACAGCAGGCCCGCCGCCTGGAGCACCCCGCCGAAGGTCGCGTCGTCCCCGACACCGAGCTGGGCCGCACTCGACGCGGAAGAGGCGAGGGAGGCGACCACCACGGCGGCGAGCACCGTCAGGACCACGGCCACGATCACCCGGGTCAGCAGCGCCGACTTCTGCACCCCTGCACAGTTCACCGCGGTCAGCGCCACCACCGCCGCGACCGCGACGGCATGCGCCTGGCCGGGCCACACGTACCAGCCCACCGTGAGGGCCATGGCCGCGCAGGAAGCGGTCTTGCCCACCACGAAGGTCCACCCGGCGAGGTAGCCCCAGAAGTCGCCGAGCCGCTCGCGGCCGTAGACGTAGGTGCCGCCCGAGGCCGGGTAGCGGGCGGCGAGCCGGGCGGAGGAGGTGGCGTTGCAATACGCGACCACCGCGGCCAAGGCCAGGCTGATCAGCAGCCCGGAACCGGCCGCGAGCGCGGCCGGCGCGAGTGCGGCGAAGATGCCCGCGCCGATCATCGCCCCCAGGCCGATCACCACGGCGTCGGACACCCCGAGCCGCCGCTGCAACTCCTGCGGCCCTGCCGTCGATGGCTTGCTCATGGACTCACCCCTCGGCGACGCAGCCGCATCTCTTACGGGCCCCGATATCGGCTGACGATATAACGTCATATGAGCCCTCGCGCCGCAGTCACCAGACCTCACCGCTGATGCGCAGGGCTTCGTCGATCGCGTTGAGCTTTGCGGCGGACAGGGCACCGGCTCTCTCGATCAGGTCCTCGCGAGTCACGGTGGTCAGCCAGGTGCACGGGGTGAAACCCGGGCGGGGGAACGCGACCCTGACCGCGCCCTCGAAGGGCAGTCCCTCCGCCGCACCGATCACCACCTCGATGCCCAGTTCGCTGATGTCGACTCCCGCGGGTGTGACGACCTGCATCGCCCGAAACCCGGACGGCGTCTGGCCGGACAGCAGCACGACCGGGCGTCGCTCGTCGAACTCGACCCACCAGATCTCTCCGCGCCGCATGTGACCTCCTGGCTCGTCCGCGGAATCCACTGAACGCGGCTGCTTCTCAGGCATCTTTCCACCATGCATGCGGATGTCCTTCGAGGGGGAAGGCGGGCGGTGCTGCGGGTAGGCCGCTGCCGCAGTCAGACACGGCGCCGAGGGCCAGGGCCGCTCGCGCTCCTCAGGTGGTTGTCCCAGCAAGCAAGGAGCGCTGGTGCGCACTGTGGGCGTTGGGGCTGGGCGGATGACTACCTCTGCTCGAAGTAGAAGGAGCGGATGAAGCAGTCTCGCGGTTGGCCGATCGCGAACAGGAGGTCGCCGTCCATGAAGTCCGGCGGGTAGAGCGAGATGACACGGATGCGCTCAGGGCGGAACCGGTGGAAGAGGATGTCGGCGAAAGCCGGCCTGGGCGGCTTTGGCCGCGTAGAACGCGGGGTGTGCCTGGGATCGGTGGTTACGGGCTTCCGCGGCCGAGGAGACCAGTTTGACCACGTCCGCACCGACAGAGGGGCGTAGCAGCGGGAGGAGGTGTTTGACCGTCAGCACTGTGCCGGTGGCTCCGGTGTCTCCGGAGGCGATGGTGTCGGTGATCGCATCGTCGGCGGCGTCTCATACGAAGCCGTATACCAGCATCGTGCTGAGCGGCACATGCAGCAGCCCGGCGACGAGGCCGGTCGCGATGCCGAGATAGAGCGAGCCGATGACCAGGGCGATCACCGGTTCCACTTTCGGCACCAGAATGAGTAGAACAACCACGAGGATGGCTATCGCGGTATGCAGTGCTGTCACGGGGGTTCCTCTCACTCTCACCACGGCGTGAGTACATGTGAGAGAAACACGGGGCTCACGGGGGCGGAAGGCAGGAATCCGCGAGGGGGCTATCGGGCCTGCTTATGGCCCGCGTCACGTACCGGCCCCGTCGGCGCGCCGCCGGGACGCCTCGACGACCTGCTGCAGTGCGGCGACATGGTTCTCCAGGGCGCCCCGGCCTGCGTCGCTCAGACTCACCCAGGTACGCGGCCGCTTGCCGACGTAGCCCTTCTTGACCTCGACGTACCCCTTCGTCTCCAGGGTGCTGACCTGCTTGGACAGGGCGGACGCCGAGACGTCGGCCTCCTCGCGGAGCCAGCCGAACTCAGCCCACTCCACGCCCGCGAGCAGCGACACGATCGTCAGCCGGGTCGGGTCGAGGAGGACGGCGTCGTACTCAAATGTGGCCATTGAGGGTGCTTCCCGTGGTGTGCGGCTCGCGTGTCGCCGACGATGCCAGCGCGCGCTGCATCCGCCCTCCGAAGAGGATCAGCGCGCCGCCCAGGACCACGCCCAGCGCCGTCCGCCAGTACGGCACGTGGACGCCGAAGTCCGGCTGGAGCAGGGCGAATGCGATGCCGGCCGCGGCGAGCACGAGGAGCACCAGCCGGGAGACCAGGGCGAAGCGTCCGGAGATCTCGCTCCTGCGCAGCCGGGCGCGCTGCCCGAGCATCGCCGAGCCGCGGCGGGTGTTGAGCAGCACGACGTAGAGGACGGCCAGCGCCGAGAACGCGGGCGTGGTCCAGCCGGTGACACCGGAACCGAAGAAGTCGGGAGCGGCGAGCACCGCGAAGGTGAGGACGCCGAACACCACGTCCACCCAGCGTGCCGCGCCGGTGCCGTCGTGGGCCTGGGCGCGGCGCTGCTCGATGCTCTGCAACGCCTGGGCCGCCCTGGCGGCCTCGTCGGCCGTGGGCTCGTGGGCTGTGGGCTCGTGGGGCTCGGGCATGGGACCCTCCATCGATGTGCTCCAGCAGAACTTGTTTCCTGAGAGGAAAGTAGTTTCCCGGACCTGGGACGTCAAGTGCGGGCCCCGTCAAGTGCGGGACGCGCGTCCCGTGGACCTCGTTCGTCGCTGACGTTTCGCATTTCGGCGAACCGGCCAATGCGCCCCGTGGGCAGCCGCACCGTAGCGGCAGGTGCGCACCTGTCCGGCTCGCTGAACGAGGAGGCCGCATGCGGCGTCAAACGAAGGTGCCTGCGACGCGGGAGGCGGACGGATGAGGATTCTGCGGCGCCCGCGGATCGAGGAGCCGAAGGTCTCGGAGTCCGAACTGGAGCTGTTCGGCGGCCCGTTGCGCTACGACATGGGCTGGAGCAAGCACGAGTACGCCCGCCTCGACCTCACCCTGTGGGGTGCGCTCAAGTCCCTGCCCCGCCTCGTGGGACACACCATCGCCCTGGCGTGGCGTGCCGACCGGCGCTCACTGGTCACCGTGGGTGCGACCGAGGTGGGTCAGGGCATCGCGGCCGCGCTGAAGCTGCTCGCCGTCAACGCGGCCCTGCACGCGGTGCTCGCGGCCGGTGCCGATGTGCGCGGCCTGCGGCACGCGCTGCCCGCCGGAGCCGTGCTCGTCGTCGTCAACAGTGTCAACGCCGTCCTGGCGTCCTGGTCGACCTCGGCAGCGGGAAGCCTGGAGCCCAAGGTCGAACGTGCCGCGTCCGAGCAGTACTTGGCGGCCTGCGAGCGCGTCGAGATGGCGGCGATCGAGGACGGCGCGTTCCGCGAGTTGATCGACCGGGCGCAGTACGGGGCGAACGAGGCGCGGCACATGATCGGCTCCAGTGTCTCGGCGATCAACAGTGTGTTCTCGCTGATCGCCTCCGGCGGGGTGCTGCTGGCGCTCAACCCGGTCCTGCTGCCGATGCTCATCCTGATCGTGGCGCCGCGGGGCTGGGGCGTGATGCGGGTGGCCCAGCAGCGGTACTTCTCGACCATGACCTGGATCGAGCACCTGCGGGCGAGCCGCGTGCTGTCCACCCTCCTCACCTCGGTCACGGCCGCGCTGGAGGTGCGCGTGCACGGTGTGGGCGGCTTCCTGCTGCGCCACTTCCACCGGATGTCGCACTCCGCCGAGTCCGAGCAGGAGCGCCTGGCCAAGGACAAGGCCCGTACCGAACTGGCCGCGTCCGCCCTCCAGGGGGTCGGTTACCTGCTGACCTTCATGCTGATGATCGGGCTGTGCCTGTCGGGGCACATGAGCGTGGCCGCCTTCGGCACCGCCGCCATGGCGCTCAACTCGGGCTCCGCCGGGATCGGCGCCCTGGTCAGCACGATGAGCCAACTCCACGAGCAGTCCCTGTACGTGCACGACCTGGCGGACTTCCTCGTGAGGGCCGACGACTGGGCCATCCCGGACGGCGGCCTCCCCCTGCCCGACCGGCCCCGGTCCATCCGCCTGGACATGGTGAGCTTCCGCTATCCCGGCCGCGACGAACCGGCGGTCAAGGACGTCTCCTTCACCATCCCGCTCGGCAGCGTCATCGCCCTGGTCGGGCCCAACGGCTCCGGAAAGTCCACGCTGGTCCGCCTGCTGTGCGGACTACACCTGCCCGGCGAGGGACACATCCACTGGGATGACATCAACATCGCCGAAGCCGACCGACACCAACTGTTCGCGCACGTCAGCCTGCTCACGCAGAGCTTCGAACGCTGGCCGTTCACGGCCGCGGCGAACATCCGCATCGGCCAGCCCGGCCGCGAGGCCACCGACGACGAGCTGCGCACCTCCGCCGCGTACGCGGGCGCGGACCGTGACATCGCGGCGCTGCCCCGCGGCATGAACACCCTGCTCGGCAAGCAGTTCCGCGGCGGAAGCGATCTCTCCGGCGGCCAGTGGCAGAAGATCGGTCTGGCCCGCGCGCACTTCCGCGACGCCTGCATGATCATCGTGGACGAACCGACGTCCGCGCTCGACCCGGACGCCGAGCAGCGCGCGTTCGACCAGATCCTCGCCCTCGCGGGACCGGACCGCATCATCGTTCTGGTCACGCACCGGATGGCGGCGGTCAGGCACGCCGACCTCATCTTCGTCCTGGACGAGGGCCGCCTGATCGAACAGGGCAGTCACGCCGAGCTGTTCGCCGCCGAGCCCACCAGCCGCTACGCACACATGTACCGCCTCCAGGCGGAACAGTACGAACACCTCCCCCACCACCCGGTCCCCGGCCCAGCCCGGCCGGCCGTCGCCGAACCGAACTGACCCCATCCCGCTCCGCCGCCCCCCGCCGGCCCCGCCGGCCCCGCCGCAGAAGGGACCACCCCGTGTTCGCCACACAGGACGACTGGAACCACGGTTATGCCGACGGACGGCGCTATCGCCCACTGGACGACGCCGAGCGGTCCTGGCTCGCCGCCCACGTGCCCGCACCACCGACGGACCCCCGGGCCCTCGACGTGGGCTGCGGAACCGGCGAACTCGCCGCACACCTCGCGTCGTTGGGCTACACCGTGGACGCCACCGACTGGGCCGAGCACGCACTCGCCGAGGGCGCGGCACACCACCCCGCGGTGGAACGGTGGCTGAAGCTCGACATCGAACGGGACGACTGGGGCCCGCTGCACGAGTCCGGGTACGACCTCATCACCCTGCGACTCGTGGTCGCGTTCCTGGAGGACCGTGCACGGACCCTGCACGCGCTGGGTCACCGGCTGCGGCCCGGCGGCACCCTGGTCGTCATCACCCCGCTCGCCACCGAGACACCCGCGGAGCGCCGCGGCATCGCCCTCGACGAGGAGGAGCTGCGGGAACTGGGAGCCGACTGGGCCCATGTCGAGCGCACGGACATCCCCGGCATGGCACTCCTCGCCCTGCGTCGTGCCTAGCCACGGATGACTTCGTCTCCCGTGGCCGAGGCATCGGGGAAGGGCTGCGAGCCCAGGTGTCATCCCGCGGAACACGGTGGGGTCGTATTGAGTGCGCGTCTTCACGGTCGTGTCGAGCCCGTGCACATCGCCGTTCCCCCGTGACAGTTCCGGCGCACGGCGCGCAGACAAGAGTGACCCCCGAGCGGGTCATGGCGTCGACCCTCAGGTCGGAGGTGCAGACGCCGACATGCGGAGGCAGGCCGATTCTCCCCCCGACATCGGCCTGCCTCCGCACCCAGAATCCGGCGGCGCCGACCGGTCCCTTCGGGGCCGGACCACGGGGAGTGTGAACGGCATGGCGGGCGGGACGGGAGTGCCGGGGCAGCTGGTCGGCCGGTACCGGCTACAGGGCCTGTTGGGGCGCGGCGCGATGGGCGAGGTGTGGCGGGCCGCGGACCAGGCGCTCGAAGCCCTGCGCGTCACCCTGCCCGCGGCGGAGGCCGTCGGCATCGCCGCCCAGATCACTTCCGGGCTCGCCGCCACCCACCGGCACGGCGTCGTCCACCGGGACATCAGGCCCGCCAACGTACTGCTGACCGCCGGGCGCACGGCCAAGATCGCGGACTTCGGGATCGCCCGGTTCACCGACGCGGCCGGCACGCTGACCGCCACCAGCAGCACGTCGACGCCGTCCCGCCACCGCCCGGCCAACTACGCGCCGAGATACCGCAGTTGCTGTCCGATTACGTGATGCGGCTGCTCGCCAAGGACCCCGCCCGACGGCCCACCGCCGAGCAGGCGGCCGACTGGTTCGCCGGGCACCGCCCGGCATCCGATCCTGTGGTCAGGGACGCCGCCCCGGCGAGCGCCGCCGATCCCGCCCGGCGGCCCGGCGGGCCCCGCGCCGGGGCGCACTCCCGCACCCACCCCGTTCGCGGTTCCCTCGGTCCTCCCGACCGCCACCCCGTCGACGCACGAGCGCGGTGGCGAGGGAGGAGCGAAGGCGCGGCGCGTCAGGCCGCGCGATTGATCCGGGCGGCGATTCCGTGGCCGAGCAGCAGATAAATGGCGGCCGGGAGGCCGTAGTTCAGGACGACGCGTACGCCCTCTGTGTCCATGGTGAATATGTCCTGCGCCCACCAGCCGAGCCAGTCGGCCGTGCCGTGCACGAATTCGACGAATACGTTCGCCTGGTTGGCTTCGAGCAGGAAAAGCAGGATCCACAGGACCAGAAACCCTGCCGCGACATCCGCGATGGTGCTGACGATCAGCGCCGTGCGCCGCGCACCGTTTTGGTGGCGCACTCCGCGCTCGTCATCCATGGGCTGACGGTGCGTGGGGTATCCCGAAACCGGGTCCATGTTGCTCACGAGAATTCCGTTCTGACGAGTGGTACGTCGACTGCTTTGTTCCTCTGCGCCCAGCGGCCGGAAAGTGTTACACCGGCCGCCGGATACGCGAGGCCTACCGGTCGCTGGTGACCGTGACCGGGTCGTCGCTGCGCAATTCGTTCACGAGCTGCTTGACCTTCGGCATGTCCCAGGCGAGGTTGCCGCCGACGCTGCCGGAGATCGGCATGTTCATGGACTTGCCCTGTCCGCTGTTGACGTCCTTCATGGCGAGGAACATCCGACCGAGCTGATAGGGGTTCATGTCCTTGTCCACCACGAGCGTGTCGAGCCCGGCGCCCATGAGGGGGTAGAGCTTGAACGGGTTGAGCGCCGTGCTCGGGGACGCCGCCTGGTTCGAGAGGGTGGACAGGAACTTCTGCTGGTTCTTGGTGCGGTCCAGGTCGCTGCCGGTGAAGGCGTGCCGGGTGCGGACGTAGGCGAGGGCCTGCTTGCCGTCCAGGGTCTGCTCGCCGGCCTGGAAGTCGGCGCCCGACCACTTGTCCTGGAAGCCCTTGTCGAGGTTCATGTCGACGCCGCCCATGGCGTCCACGACGTTCGCGAAACCGGCGAATCCGATCTCCGCGTAGTGGTCGATGCGCAGGCCGGTGTTGTACTCGACGGTCCGCGTGAGCAGTTGGGGCCCGTCGAAGGCGTACGCGGCGTTGAGCTTGTTGGCTCCCATCGCGGGCTGCATCCGCCCGGACTCGGAGCCGCGGAACGTCGGGATGTTCACGTTCGAGTCACGCGGCAGGGAGATGAGCGTCGAGTCGCCCGCGCCGACGTGCAGGATCATCATCGAGTCGGTGCGCTTGCCCTCGGCCGCACCCGTGTGCAGGTCCTTCTCCTGCTGCTTGGACATGCCCTCACGGCTGTCGGAGCCGACGATGAGGTAGTTGGTTCCCTCTCCCCCGCCCGGCCGGTCGACGACCTTGCCGAGGTCGACTTCCTTACGAAGGTTGGAATCGATCCAGAAATAGGTGCCGCCCACAACCAGCAGCAGAAGTACGAGGACCGATATCAGCAGCCTTCTGATTCTGCGTCCGCGACGGGGGCGGGGCCTGCCTGAATCGTAGGGAACGCCGCCACCTTGTTGTGGCGGCACCATCGGACCCTGCGGTTCCATGCCCCGCATACCGTCCGGGCGAGGAGCCGCGTATCCGCGCTCGTACCGATCTTGGAAATCGACGTTCTGGACGCCGCGCCTCTGATTCATGCGGGGCAGTGTGCATTCCGCACCGCCCCCGGGAGCAAGTCGACGAAGACGGCGTCACAAAAGCGGCGTTGCCCTACAACCCGTCTGCGGAAATGGGGGTTCACGCCTCAATTCCGACAACGGGACGCCGGGTTCTCACGCCCGATGTCCACATCTCTCCCCCAAACGCTCACAGAGGCGCAAGGAAATGTCCCTTGAGGTTCATCCCGCATGCGCCCCACGCGAAGGCGGCCGGCACGGAATTACCCCTGCGTCGTGCCGCCGTCCGCCGCCAGGCGGGTGAGCCACTCGCGCAGCAGGCTCTGCTCGGCCTCGCTGAGGACGTCCACCTTGTCGGGCAGTGCGGCGCGCAGCGCGCGGGCCGCCGGGGCAGGGCCGGACTCCGGGGCGGAGAAGGTGGGTTCGGCGCGAGTGATCGCGGCGACCATGGACTCGCGCAGGACGGTCAGCAGTGCCGGGTCGCGGCGTTCCGCCGCAGTGGCGTGCCACGTGAGGACCGCGCCCTGGCCGGTCGCCTGGATGATCTGCGCCGCCAGCTCCTCGTCAACCCGCAGCCACCCCGCGGCCGCGAGCCGGCGCACCCGGCCCCGGAGGATCTCCAGGCCCGCGTGGTGCGCCACGTCCGCCTCCTGGCCGGTGGCCCTGTTCATCACCGCGAAGAGTTCGGGGCGCGTGACCCCGAACTCCACCACCGTGTCCCAGCCGCGGCGCAGCTCCTCCACCGGGTCCTCCGGCGCGGGGTCGAGCTGGGCGCGCTTGCTCTCCAGGAACTGCGTGTAGCCGTGCTCGGCGACCGCTTCCAGGAGTCCGTCCTTGTCGCCGAAGAGGCGGTAGATCGCCGGCGGCTGCATCCCGGCCGCGGCGGCGACCGCGCGGGTGCTCACCGCGTCCGGCCCCCCGCTCTCCAGCAGCTCGACGGCTGCTTCGACGATGCGGCGGCGGGGGCTGTCTGCGGTGTCACGGCTCGGCATGTATCGATGGTAACGACATTTCGGTTCCAGTGTTAGTTCCAGTGTTATCGTTGTAGTGATTCCACTGGAAACATCGTTGGGAGAACCCCGTGATCATCGTGACCGGAGCCACCGGAAAGCTCGGCCGCCGCATCGTCGAGCACCTCCTGGAGCGTGTCCCCGCCGAGCGCGTCGGCGTCAGCGTCCGCGACCCCCGCAAGGCCCAGGACCTCGCCGACCGGGGCGTCCGCGTACGGCAGGGCAGCTTCGACGACCCCGCCTCCCTCGTGCACGCCTTCGAGGGCGCCGAGCAGCTCCTCCTCGTCTCCCTCGACCGCACCGGCGAGGAGTGCGTCGCGGGCCACCGCACCGCCATCGACGCCGCCGTGAAGGCCGGCGTCGGCCGCATCCTGTACACCAGCCAGATGGGCGCCGCCCACGACTCGCTCTTCCAGCCGTGCTGCGACCACGCACGGACCGAGGACCTGCTGCGCGCCACCGGCCTGCCCTGGACCTCGCTGCGCAACGGCTTCTACGCCGCCAGCGCCCTGCAGTTCCTGGAGCCCGCCCGCCACAGCGGCGACATAGCCCTGCCCGCCGACGGCCCCGTGACCTGGACCGGCCACGACGACCTCGCCGAGGCCACCGCCGCGATCCTCACCGACGAGGGCCGCTTCGAGGGGCCCACTCCCCCGCTCACCGGTCCGGCGGCGCTCGACTTCGCCGCCGTCGCCGAGCTCGCGGCCAAGGCCGAGGGGCGGCCCTTCACCCGCACCGTCGTCCCCGACGACGCCTTCCGCGAGCAGGCCGTGGCGCACGGCGCCCCCGCTGCGATGGTCGACCTGATGCTGAGCATCTTCGCCGCGGCGCGAGGCGGCGAGTTCAACGCCGTCGACCCGACGCTCGCCGAGCTGATCGGCCGTGAACCCGCCGGCTTCCGTGCCCTGCTGGAGCGCACCTGGGCCGAATAGGTCCCGAGAGGACTCAACCCCCTCAACCCCCCGTGCTCTCCCGCACGATGAGCGCGTGCCCGACGACATGGTCCCGTGCCGGGCTCTCCCCCGGAATGTCGATGCGGTCGAGCAGAAGTTCCACGGCGGCCCGCGCGATCTCCTGCTTGTCCGGGGCCACCGTCGTCAGGCTCGGCACGCTGAAGCGGGTCGCCTCGATGTCGTCGAAGCCCACCACGTCGAGGCTCCCCGGCACGCTCACCCGCCGCTCGTGCAGCGCCCGCAGCGCGCCCAGAGCGAGGTGGTCGTTGAGGCAGAGCAGGGCGTCGGGGCGCGGGTCCGTGTCCAGGAGCGTGGCCGCGGCCCGTGCGCCGTCGCGCCACTGGAAGGCGTCGACCGGCACCACGAGGTCGCCGTCGAAGGGCACACCGGCCTCCTTCAGCGCCTGGCGGTAGCCGTCGGTGCGCAGCCGGTCCGTGCCCTGCCGGCCGCTCACCCTGCCGCCGACGACGGCGATACGACGCCGGCCCCGGGACAGCAGGTGTGCGGTGGCCTCGCGCGCCGCCGCCACGTTGTCGATGGCGACGTGGTCCGTGCCGCCCCCGGCGGGCCGCTCGCCGAGCAGGACCACGGGAAGACTGCGGTCACGGGTGGCCAGGTCACGCGGGTGCAGCGCGAGCGGACTGAGGACGACGCCGTCGGTGAACCGGGCGTCGAAGCCGTGCAGCGCGGCCAGTTCACGCTCGCGCGCCCCGTTCGTCTGGTGCAGAAGCACGGTCCGCCCGCGCCGGTCCGCCTCGGCCATCACCAGCGTGGCCAGCTCCGCGAAGTACGCGACGTCGAGCTCCGGCACGGCCAGGGTGATCATGCCGGTGCGGCCCTGGCGCAGCTGCCGGCCCGCGATGTTGACCCGGTAGCCGAGCACGTCGATCGCCTCTTTGACGGCCTCACGGGTCCGGTCCGACACCTGCTCGAAGTTGTTGATCACGTTGGAGACGGTCTTGGGCGAGACGCCCGCGTACTCCGCCACGTCCTTGATCCTGGCTCTGGCCGCCACGCCGCTCCTCCCTTCGCTCCGCCCGCCGCCCGAGAGCGTATCCACCCGGCCGCGCCGGTAGACCGACTCGCCGTCCCAGCCGCCGCGTTGACACGCCCTGGCCCCTTCCCTACCGTCCAGAAGCCTTGGGACTTACATCGATGTAAGGAGTCGTTCATGCGCGCACGACCCCGTGCCGCTCTGGTCGCCGCTCTGGCCGCCGCATTACTCGCCCTGCTCGCCGGCCTGGTCGGCGCGACGCAGGCCACCGCGGAGAAGCCCGCACCGGCTGCCGCGAAGAAGCCGGCACCGGCCGCCGCCGCCTCGAACACCTTCCGCAATCCGCTCAACACGGGCCCCGACCCGTTCCTGACCCATGCGAAGGGTCAGTACCACCTCACCACCACCCAGGGCGACAGCATCAAGATGTGGAGCTCGCCGTCCCTGGCCACGCTCCTCGACGCCGACCCGAAGACGGTGTGGACGGACAGCGACGCCTCGCGCAACCAGCACATCTGGGCACCGGAGTTCTACCGCTTCGGCGAGCGCTGGTACATGTACTACACCGCCGACGACGGCACCGACGAGCACCACCGCCTCTACGTCCTGGAGTCGGAGGGCGACGACCCGACGGGCCCGTACCACTTCAAGGCCAAGCTCGCCCCGCCCAACCACGCCAACGACTTCGCCATCGACGCGGGCATCCTCCAGCACAACGGCAAGCTCTACCTCGCGTACAGCGGCCTCAACGCCTACCAGCACAACGGTCTCAACATCGCGCCACTGTCGAACCCGTACACCGTCTCGGGCGACGCCGTCGCCCTCGACGGGGCCGGGGGCTGCCCAGAGGTCCGCGAGGGTCCCGAGTTCCTCAACCGCAACGGCCGTACGTGGATGACCTATTCGACCTGCGACACGGGCAAGCCCGACTACCAGGTGTGGATGATGTCGCTCGCGGACGGCGCCGACCCGCTCGTGCCCGGCAACTGGAAGCAGCACGACGGTCCTGTCTTCAAGCGCGCGGACGACCGCGGCGTGTTCGGCCCCGGCCACCACGCCTTCTTCAAGTCGCCCGACGGCAAGCAGGACTGGCTGATCTACCACGCCAAGACCACCTCGACGAACACCTACAGCAACCGCACCACCCGCGCCCAGAAGATCGGTTGGAACGCCGACGGCAGCCCGAACCTCGGCACCCCGCTCGCCATGGGCGCCACCCAGGACCTGCCCTCCGGCGACCCCGGCTCCGGCAACCACTGGATCAACGACGACAGCCGCTCCAGCGGGTCCGGCTCCGTGAAGTACACCGGCACGTGGAAGTCCGGTACGGGCTGCGCGACGCAGTGCTTCTGGAGCGACGACCACTGGAGCGATACGGCGGGCAACACCGCGACGTACTCCTTCACCGGCACCCGGATCGCCCTGCTGTCCGTGAAGGACACCGGCAACGGCATCGCCGCGATCAGCGTCGACGGCGGCCCCGAGAAGCGGGTCGACTTCTACGGCGCGATCCGCACCGGCGAGACCCTCCAGTACCTCAGCCCACGCCTCTCGAACGGGCCCCACACGGTACGGGTCCGGGTGACCGGCGACCGCAACGCCGACTCCTCGGGTGCGTTCGTGAGCGTGGACCGGGCGGAGGTCTATACGGACTGAGATCTACACGGCCTGAGCGGCGCCGAATCCGGCCGGCAGCCGCGGAGGCGGTCCCTGCGTCCACACCACCCGCAGTGCCGACGCGGAGATCCGCCAGCCGTCGGCCGTCCTGACGAGTCCGGTGTCGGCGTGACCGGCGGAGATGAAGACGCTGCCCGAGCCGTCGGCCAGCACGTGGGTGCTCAACTGGGCACCTCGGGCCGTGGCCCGGTCACCGTCGATCTCGATCACGGCGTTGGTGCCCAGGTGCACGGTCCGGTCGAACAGCGCCATTCCTCCCCGGATACGCGCCAGCACGGCATCGCGGCCATGGACGGTGCCGATGGGCATCTCGGCGGTGACATCCTCGGTGTGGAACGCGCGCGCCCACTCCTCGTCGAACACGCCGTCGTCCAGGGACCGCATGTAACGGTCCAGCAGGTCGGTGATCTCGGCGCGGTCGGTCAGCGCCCGCAACTGTCGCCGCATCTCTTCGGTGTTCATGTCTGCAGAGTTCATGTCTTCGGTGTTCATGACGGGAGCCTCCCGCCTCAAGCGCACTTGAGGTCAAGGAGGCCCCGGCCTTCGGCAAAGCTAGCGAGTGTCCGCGTCACCGAGCGACGCCGTCACCCGGTGCGCCCGCCGCACACGCGGGTCGTCGAGCGCCGCCACCAGCCAGTCGAGGCCGGCCTGCCCCGCGCGCACGGGGTTGGTGAGCGTACCGACGCCGTCGATGGCGATCGCCACCGTGTCACCGTCGGCCAGGGTGACGTCGAGGCCCGGCACGATGCCCGTGCCCGTCGACAGCACCGCGCCGTCGGGGAACGGCTGGCAGTGCCACAGGTGGTCGACCAGGTCCTGGAGGGGGCGGTGGAAGGCGGCCGTGGTGGTCGTGCCCTCGAAGGTCACGTCCCCGTCCCGCCGGACGAGCATGCTGATCTTCAGCGCGCTCGCGTCCGCGACCTCCCACGCCGGGACGATGCCCGCGGACACCGCGGACGCCCCAGCGTAGATCTTGGCCTGCGGGAGGTAGAGGGGGTTCTCCCCTTCTATGGAGCGCGAGCTGACGTCGTCCACGACGACGTAACCGGCCGTCTGACCATGGCGGTTGAGGACGAGGCCGAGTTCCGGCTCGGGGACGTTCAGCTCCGAGTCGTCCCGTACGGCGATGGGTTCGCCGTCCGTGACCACGCGCCACGGCTGCGACTTGAAGAACAGCTCGGGGCGTTCGGCGTCGTAGACCCGCTCGTACACCGACTGCTCGGTGCTCTCCTCCACCCTGGCGTCACGGGAGCGTTCGTAGGTGACGCCCGCCGCCCACAGTTCCATCAGGCCGTCCATCGGGGGCAGGAGCAGCACCGGGCCCACCGCCTCCGTGGGTCCGTCCACCAGGGCCCGCAGTTCGTCCAGCGGCAGTCGCAGCAGATCCGCGATCCGCCGCTCTCCCGCGAAGGCCCGTACGGTGCCCGCCGCGTCGGCGACCCCGGTGCGTACGGTCCCGTTCTCGTCAGCGAAGCGCACGATGTGTGTCATCGGCCGTCCCTTCTTGAGTCGTTGTGCTGTTCTTCTGCCCCACCCAGTGGAAGGTGGCAGCCACCAGCGCGCCGGCGGCGGCGAGCACCGCGATGAGGTACAGGCCGCCGGACTGTGATCCGGTGCCCGATTCGACCGCGCCCATCACGTACGGGCCCACGAATCCGCCCAGGTTCCCGAAGCCCGAGATCAGCGGGATGGTTCCGGCGATCTGTACGCCGGCGAGGATCGTCGGCGGCACCGTCCAGAACACCGGCTGGGCGCCGAGGAATCCGAAGGCGGCCACGCACAGGGCGGCCACCGCGGGCACCGGCGGCAGCAGTACGCCGCCGAGCAGTCCGAGGACCGTGAGGAGCAGCGCGAGGCGCAGCGGGCCGCGGCGGTCGCCGGTGCGGTCCGACCACCAGGGCAGGATCAGCACCCCGGCGAGGGCGAAGACCCAGGGCAGGGCGGAGACGAAGCCGATGCCGACGTCGTCGAGGCCGTCGATGCGGCCGACCAGCGCGGGCAGCCAGAACGTCACCCCGTACACGCTGATCTGGATCGCGAAGTAGACGAACATCAGGCGCAGTACGCGGCTGTCGCGCAGGATGTCGCCCGCCCGTTGCGGGGCGTCGGCGTCCGCGGCCGGGCGGTCCGCTTCGATGCGGTCGATGAGCAGGCGGCGCTCGTCGTCGGTGAGCCAAGTGGCCTGCTCCGGGCGGTCGGTGAGCAGCCAGGGGATGGCCAGGGCCATCACCACGGTCGGCGCGCCCTCCAGCAGGAACATCCACTTCCAGCCGTCGAGCCCGGCCAGGCCGTGCAGCCCGATGAGATAGCCGCCGAGCGGGTTGCCGATGATGCTGGAGACGGCGACGGCCGATTGGAAGATGCCCGTCGCCCTGCCGCGGTCCGGGCCCGCGAACCAGTAGGTGATGTAGAGGATCACGCCGGGGAAGAAGCCGGCCTCTGCGGCGCCGAGCAGGAAGCGCAGGACGTAGAACGTGGTCGGGCTGCTGACCAGTGCCATGGCGCAGGACAGCAGGCCCCAGACGAACATCAGTCCGGCGAGCCAGCGGCGGGCGCCGATGCGGTGCAGGGCCAGGTTCGAGGGCACGCCGAGGACGGCGTAGCCGACGAAGAAGATGCCGGCGCCGAGGCCGAAGGCGGCCGCGTCGATGCCGACGTCCGTCTCCAGGTGGGTTTTGACCAGCGCCACGTTCGTGCGGTCGAGGAAGCTCAGCACGAACATCACGAACAGTGGTGGCAGCAGGCGCCGCGACACCTTGCGGCGCACGCCCTGCACGGTGGTCGCTGTACTCATCGGACCTCCTGCGGTCGCCAGACATCTGACCTGTGGACCGTAGTGATCGAGCAACCCCCTTGCAATACCCGAGATTTAAGAATTTGACCTTGTCGAAACGTCTGGCCACCGACACAGACATCTGACATGTTGGGGCCGGTTCCCGCGGCTGCCGGCCGTGGGCCTCCCGTGCTCGGACTGGAGTGATTGCCGATGACCGCCCGTATCGTCGATGTCGAGACGATCGACGTCCGCTTCCCGACCTCCGCGTCGCTCGACGGCTCCGACGCGATGAACGACGCGCCGGACTACTCGGCGGCCTACGTGGTGCTGCACGTGGACGGCGGGGACGAGCGCACGAACGCCCTTGAGGGGCACGGGTTCACGTTCACCATCGGGCGCGGCAACGACCTCGCCGTGCACGCCGCCCGGGCGATCGGCGAGCGGGCGGTCGGGATGTCCGTGGACGAGATCGTCGGCGACCTGGGCGGCTTCTCCCGCCATCTCCTCGCCGACAGCCAACTGCGCTGGCTCGGCCCGGACAAGGGCGCCATCCACCTGGGCACCGCCGCGGTCGTCAACGCAGCCTGGGACCTGGCCGGCAAGCTGGCGGGCAAGCCGGTGTGGAAGCTGCTGGCCGACATGTCACCGCGGCAGATCGTGGACCTGGTGGACTGGCGCTATCTCAAGGACGCGCTGACCCCGGACGCGGCGCTCGCGCTGCTCGAGTCGCGGGCCGCCGGCCGCGCCGAACGCGAGGCCCACGTACTGGAGATGGGCTACCCCGCGTACACCACCAGTGCGGGCTGGCTCGGCTACGACGACGCCAAGCTCGCCCGGCTGTGCCAGGAGGCCGTCGACGCGGGCTGGGACTCGGTGAAGCTCAAGGTCGGCGCCGACCTGGACGACGACGTCCGGCGCTGCCGGATCGCCCGCGACATCATCGGCCCGGACCGACGGCTGATGATCGACGCCAATCAGACCCTGGGCGTCGCCGAGGCGGTCGAATGGGCCAAGGCGCTCGCCCAGTTCGACATCTGGTGGTTCGAGGAGCCGACCAGTCCGGACGACATCCTCGGGCACGCCGCCATCGCCCGCGCCATCGCGCCCACGCACGTGGCCACCGGTGAACACGCCCACAACGCCGTGATGTTCAAGCAGTTCCTGCAGGCCGACGCGATCGGCATCTGCCAGATCGACGCCTGCCGGCTCGGCGGTGTCAATGAGGCGGTCGCGGCCCTACTGCTGGCCGCCGCGCACGACGTGCCGGTCTGCCCGCACGCGGGCGGCGTGGGCCTGTGCGAGCTGGTCCAGCACCTGTCGATCTTCGATTACGTGGCGGTCAGCGGCTCCATGGACGACCGCGTGGTGGAGTACGTGGACCATCTCCACGAGCACTTCCACGACCCGGTCCGCATCCGCGGCTCCCGCTACCTGGTGCCCGAGGCCCCCGGCTACAGCGCGCAGATCCGCCGCGAGACCCTGGCCGACTACCGCTTCCCCGACGGCCCGCGGTGGAGCGGTCCCCGGATGGCATCCTGAGCCCATGCCCCTCACACCCACCACACCGGCCGCGGACGGCTCCGGCGACGCGACGGGCAGCGTCGTCGACGTGGCGATCAACCGCCTCAAGAAGCGCATCGAGAGCGGCGAGTTCAGCCCCGGCCACCGGCTCCCTCCGGAGACCGTGCTCGCGCACGAGCTGGAGCTGTCCCGCCCGTCCCTGCGCGAGGCGGTCCGCGCCCTCGCCATGGCCGGGGTGCTCGAAGTGCGCCGCGGCGACGGGACGTTCGTCACCGATCTGCGCCCGGACCGGCTGGTGCGGGCGGCGGTCGGCTTCCTCGACCTCGCGGGCGACACCGGGCTCGACGAGATGCTGGAGTGCCGCAAGGTCATGGAACCGGGCGCCACGGCGCTCGCGGCGACCCGGATCGACGCCGCCACCCTGGACCGGCTCCAGGAGCGCATCGAGCGGATGCGCACCCTCCAGGACGCCGAGGAACTGGTCCGCGAGGACCTGGCCTTCCACACCGACATCGTCGCGGCGACGGGCAACCGCACCCTGGTGTCGCTGCTGGAGACGGTCGCCCAGCGCACGGCCAGGGCCCGTATCTGGCGGGCCCTGGTCAAGTGCGACGTCGTCACATGGACACACGAGCAGCACCTGGACATCTACCGGGCGCTGCGGGCCCACGACTCCCTGAGCGCCTTCGCCGCGGCCCACCGGCATGTCACCGATGTCGACACATGGGTCCGCGAACGACTGGACGCGATCCGCGAGCCCGCCTGACCGGGAGGACACCAGCGCCGGCTCACGGGTTTCCGGGGTGCGGGCGGCGATGGCCGCCCGTGTCGGCGCGACGGAGCAGCGGTGTCAGGCGGTGGGGCACCAGTTCACGCATGGCCAGGGCCGTGCTCGTCCGCTCGATGCCCGGGATGTCGAGGATCCTGCCCGCCACTCGGTACAGGTCCTCGGCGTCGGCCGCCACCACCCGCACCAGCAGGTCGGTGTCGCCGCTGAGGCCGAAGACCTCCACCACCTCGGCGATCCCGGCCAACGCCCCGGAGACCTCGGCCAGTCGATGCTGGTCGACCCGGGCGGTGACGAAGGCGGTCAGCGGGTATCCCAGCGCTCCGGGCGTGATCCTGCGCTCGAAGGCGCCGAGCGCGCTGCTGCGCTCCATTTTCGCCAGTCGTGCCTGGACGGTGTTGCGCGAAAGACCCAGTCGTTCGGCCAACGCGACGACCGTCGCACGGGGTTCGGCCGAGAGGGCGAGCAGGATCTGCGCGTCGGTGCCGTCGAGCGTCTGCTGGGTGTTCATCGTGCTCAAGTCATTCCCCTTAGCGACACGCGAAGTTGAGCACAATGCTCAATCCGGGACCGACATCTTGTGCAGGCGACGGGCCGGATATCTACTGCGGGATCACAAAGCCAAACCCAGCGTGCTGGGTGCACGAGTGAGGTGGTTCGTTGTGGTGTCTCCAAGCACGCCGGCCGACGCGGAAGAGGCGGGGCGCGCCCGCGAGGACGTACTGACGGCGCTGGAGGCCATCGAGCGGCGGGTGCTGTGGCTGTCCACCGCGATCATCGACCATGCGAACCGGGTGCGCCCCAACCGGTCGGGGCTGAAGGTCGGCGGGCATCAGGCGTCCAGCGCCTCGATGGCCTCGATCATGACGGCGCTGTGGTTCGGGCAACTGAGCGCCGAGGACCGGGTGTCGGTCAAACCCCACGCCTCTCCCGCACTCCACGCGATCAACTATCTGCTGGGGGAACTGGACGACGACCAGCTCACCACCCTGCGCGCCTTCGGTGGCCTGCAGAGCTATCCCAGCCGCACGAAGGACCCCGACCCGGTGGACTACTCCACCGGATCCGTCGGCATCGGCGCGACGGCACCGCTGTGGGGTGCCATCGCCCGCCGCTACGTGGACGGCCACTTCGGCGGCGCGGGCACCGGCTGGCAGTACTCGCTCCTCGGCGACGCCGAGCTGGACGAGGGCGCCGTCTGGGAAGCGCTGCGGGACCCGATGGTGCAGAACCTGGGCGAGGCCGTGTGGATCGTCGACCTCAACCGCCAGTCCCTTGACCGGGTGATCCCGGGCATCGCCGCGGACGCGCTGGAGGGCATGTTCGCGGCAGCGGGCTGGCAGGTGCTGACCCTCAAGTACGGAAGCCTGCTGCGGGAGTTGTTCGCCCGCCCCGGCGGCGAGCCGCTGCGCACCCGCATCGACGCGATGGGCAACCCCGAGTACCAGCGCCTGCTGCGCTGCACCGCCTCCGAGCTGCGGGAGCGGCTGCCCGGTGCCGGGTCCACCGCGGGACCGATCGCCGAGCTGATCGCCTCGCTGGACGACGCGTCGCTCCTGGCCGCGCTGCGCAACCTGGGCGGGCATGACCTCGGCGCGCTGCTCGACGCGTTCGAGGCCATCGACGACACCCGCCCGACGGTCGTCCTCGCCTACACCGTCAAGGGCCACGGACTGCCCACCGAGGGGCACCCGCAGAACCACTCCTCCCTTCTGACGGCCGATCAGATGGCCGCGCTCGCGCAGCGCCTGGGCACGGATCTGGAGCACCCCTGGTCCCGCTTCGACGAGGGCTCGCAGGAATCCGCGCTGTGTGCGGCGACCGCGGACCGGCTGCGGCGCCCCGCCCGCGCACTCCAGGCACCACCCGAGGTCCCGTCCGACCTCGGGCGCCCGGCCCCCACCGGGACCGGCACCACCCAACAGGCCCTGGGCCGGACGCTGTTGGACCTGACCCGCCGGGCGCCCGGGGCCGCGGAACGGATCGTGACGGTCAGCCCGGACGTGAGCTCCACGACCAATCTGGGCGGCTGGCTGAACAAGGCCGGCGTCTGGTCCCCGACGGAGCACGCCGACTGGTTCGCCGACGACGCCGAGACCATCCTGCACTGGCGCGAGCGGCCCACCGGCCGCCATCTGGAACTGGGCATCGCCGAGACCAACCTCGTCGGCCTGCTCGGCGAACTCGGCACCACCTGGGAGCGCTGGGGCCAGCCGCTGCTGCCCATCGGCGTGATCTACGACCCCTTCGTCAACCGGGCCCTGGAGCCCTGGTCCTTCGGGATCTACGCGGGAGGGCAGTCCGTCCTGGTGGGCACCCCGTCGGGCGTCACGCTCGCCCCGGAAGGCGGTGCGCACCAGTCGATCACCACGCCCTCGCTCGCCATCGAGCAGCCCGGCTGCCTGGGCTACGAGCCCGCCTTCGCCATCGACACCGAGTGGTGCCTGCTGGCCGCGCTCGGCAACCTCGGTAAGCCGGAGGGGAGTTCGGCGTACGTGCGGCTCTCCACCCGGCCGGTGGACCAGTCCCTCGCCGCCGTGCCGGACGATTCGGTGGCGCGCGAGCGCCGGCGCCGTCAGGTGACCGCCGGCGCGTACCGCCTGCGACAGCACGCCGCCCCCGTCGTCACGCTGGCGGCGATGGGCGCCGCGGTCCCGGACGCGCTTGCCGCCGCCGACCGGCTCGCGGCCCTCGGCCACGGCGCCGACGTCGTCTGCGTCACCAGCCCCGACCTGCTCTTCCGCGCCTGCCAGGCGCGCCGCGGCCAGGGCCGGGAAAGGGACCAGCAGTGGGTCCTGGACCAGGTCTTCCCCGCTGAGCGCGCCACCCCCATGGTCACCGTCCTGGACGGCCACCCGCACACCCTGGCCTTCCTCGGCACGATCCGGAACACCCCCGTCACCACCCTCGGCGTGACCCGCTTCGGCCAGTCCGGATCGCTGGAGGACGTCCACAGCCACCACGGCATCGACGCCGACAGCATCGTCGCCGCGGCCCTGGACCTCGTCGATTGACGCGGCGGGACCGCCCGCCGGGCGCTCACTGCCGCGAGACGATGAGAAGCAGTCGTACCTCGGAGTCGTCCAGCACCCGCCACCGGTGCGGGAGCGACCCGGGGTAGCTGACGACCTCCGTGGGCCCGAGCTCTTCCCTGCGTCCGCCCTCGAAATCGAGCTCGATGCGCCCGGTCACGACGTAGATCAGCTCGTGACCGGGGTGCTGGAAGTACTCCTCGAACTCGGCGGGGCCGCCTGTGTACTCGATCGGCTGGACCGGCCAGTCGTGCCGGGTCAGCGAGCGCACGACGGCCCCGTTGGGCGCGTCGGTCCGGGGCACCCGGATCGCGTCGGCCTCGCGGAGCACATCGACTTCCTGCTCGGCCGGGTGGGCGAGGAGGGCCGAGATGGTGGTGTCCAGGGTCCGTGCGATCCGGTTCAGCGTGGTGATGCTGGCCGTGGTGAGCCCGCGTTCGAGCTGGCTGAGGAAGGCGTGCGACAGGTCGGAGCCCTCGCCGAGCTGTTGCAGCGTCAGCTTCCGTGCCCGACGCAGGGCTCTGATCCGCACGCCCACCTGCCGCATGAGGTGGTCGTCCTCGGGGCGGGGGCCGTCGGCGACCGGTTTGCGTGCCACGGGAGAAGAGTACCTACCGCCGTCAGCCGAGCATCGGCACGACGTCTTCGGCGAAGCGCCGCATCTGGTCGGCGGCCATGTCGTAGGTGTGCCCGGGGAAGTGCGGGAACAGCACCAGGTGTTCGAGCCCCAGGGCGTCCCGGTGGTGGGCGACGACCTCGGCGACCTCCTCGGCGGTCCCCACGGCCCAGGTCTTCTGCGCGGTCGACTCCTCGAGCGTGGGGACGAGGCCGGGAGGCGCCGGTTTGCCGTCGGGGCCCATGTAGCCACGGCTCCAGCCGAACGGCGCGAGCAGGTTCCAGAACTCGTCGTGGCCGCGCCGGCCCGTCGTCCAGGCCTGCTCGTGGGTGTCCCCGATGTGGAAGGGGAGCACCAGGATGCGCTTCTCGCCGGGGCGCAGTTCGACGCCGTGGTGCTCGGCGTAGAGCTCGGCGTAGCGCTTCCACTGCGACTCGATGAACGAGTGGTGCTGGTTCCACCACACGCAGCCGTGCCCGACCTCCGCCGCGTAGCTCAGTGTCGGTGGGCTGGTGACGGCCTGCCAGATGTCGACCGGGTGCAGCGGTCCCGGCAGCAGTGACAGCGTCTCGACCGGGCCGTCCGGGCCTGTGGTGCCCGGCGGCGGGAACTCGAAGAACTTCCCCTTGTAGGAGAAGGTCTCGTTCGCAAGCGCGGTGCGGATGATCTCCATGTACTCGGCGAACACCTCGCGGTTCTGCTCGTCGGCCGCAGCTCGGGCATCGCCCTCGGCCAGGTGGATGTCGGCCTGGTGCAGGGCGAGGCTGCGCAGTTCGCGCGGTACCGTTCCGCGGCCGACCCCGAGCACGGCGCGCCCGCCGGAGAGGTTCAGCAGCGTGCTGAAGTCCTCGGCCAGGCGCAGCGGATGCCACTGGGGAACGATGTTGAACATCGCGCCCACCTGGATGCGTTGGGTGCGGGCGACCAGATTCGCCTCCAGCATCAGGGAGTTGGGGACGACCTCGTATCCCTCGTGCTGGAAGTGGTGTTCGGCGAGCCAGTAGCTGTCGTAGCCGAGTTCCTCGGCCAGGACGCCGAGTTCGAGCAGGCGCTCGGTCGCGTGCCACACCTCCTCCCTGGAGGCCCGGCGCTGGCCTGCCGGGAGCCACTGCCCGTTCTGGACATCGGCCATCTCGATCGATCCGAAGTAGAAGACGCCGTATCGCACGCCGTACCTCCCAGTAGCGGGGTCGTCGAGCGGGGCCCGCCTCGACGGTCCTTGTAAGTGATACTTACATTTTCGTCCGCGTCAAGGCCTTCGCATGAGCCTTGAGGCCTTGACAGCAGCGCCTTTGGGTCTGACTCTCGTTCCCAGATGTTCGTGACATCAACAGTCGCCTGGATGTGAGCAGTTGGCCGGAATCGGCGCGACACAGCCGCTCGGCGACACACACCGCTCCAGCCTTGGAGGGCCTCATGGGTGGTAGTTCCGGAGCTCCGCGGCACCAGAGTTTCCCCGTCGAGAGCAACGGGATCGAGCATGTCGCCGAGGACGAACGGCGGGGCAAGGTCTCCTCGTCGTTCACGCTCTGGTTCTCGGGAAATCTCCAGTACTCGGCCATCGTCGTCGGCGCACTGCCCACGGCGTTCCTCGGACTGAGCTTCGGCCAGGCCGCCCTCGCGCTCACGGTCGGCACCCTCGTCGGGAGCCTGCTGCTCGGACTCACCTCGGCGATGGGACCGCGGGCCGGAACGGCACAAATGGTCCAGTCCCGCGGCCCGTTCGGGTACGTCGGCAACTTCCTGCCGACCCTGCTCCTGTTCATGACGGGCTTCGGCTTCTTCGCCGTGAACACCGCGCTCGGCGCCTACATCGTGCGCTACCTGTTCGGCATCCCGTTCCTCGGCGCCGTCGTGCTCGTCGCCGGCTTCCAGATGGTCATCGTGGTCATCGGCCACGACCTCGTCCACAAGGTCGAGCGGGCACTCGTCCCGATCATGGGCGCGCTGTTCGTCGTGGTGACGGTGTACGGGCTGATGGCCGGCGACCTGACCGCCCCCGGCAAGGGCACCGAGCACGGCGTCGTCGGCGCCATGCTCACGGCGGTCGCGCTCAGCTCGTCGCGGACCTTCGGCTTCGCGATCTGCGCCTCCGACTACACCCGCTATCTGCCCACCGACACCAGCCGCAGGAAGGTCACAGGGGCCACCTTCCTCGGGGCCGTCGTGGCGGGGCTCTGGATGCACCTGCTCGGCGCGGCCATCGGTTCGGTGATCTTCCCGCAGAGCCCGACCGACCTCGTCACCGCCATCGCGCCCCCGGTCGTCGCGGTCATCGCGCTGATCCCGCTGCTGGCCTCGACCGTCGCCGCCGGTGTCATCGACATCTACTCCGGCTCGCTCGCCCTGCTCATCGCCGACCTCCCGATGCGACGCTGGGTGTCCGCCCTGGCCACCGGAGTCGCCGGGGGCTCGCTTGCCTGGTGGGCGGGACAGGGCGACGCGGCGTTCGCCCACTTCCAGAACTTCCTGTTCGTCATGGGCTACTGGGTGGGCCCCTGGCTCGGCGTGACACTCACCGACCACCTGATGTCCCTGCGCCGCGACGGGGTGCGCGCGGCCTGGTTCTACGACCGGAGCTGGCGGATCGGCCCGGGACTTCCCGCCTTCGCCCTCGGCGTCCTGGTGTCGGTCCCGTTCATGAACCAGACCCTGTACGTCGGCCCCGTCGCCGCGCGGTACCCGTACCTCGGTGACATCACCTACTGGATCGGCGGGGCCGTCGCCTCGCTGGCCTACGTGGCGATCCGGCGCGCCCGCCCGTCCTGGTCGGCGCGGGCCCACGCGGCAGACACCGCCCTGGACCGGAGCCCGGTGTGACGGCCAAGCGCGGGCTCGGCCCGCTGTACTACGGGGCGGCCCAGCAGCCCTGGAGCCGTGGCGCCGCGGTCGGTCGCTGGGTCATCACCAGTGGAGTCGACGGCGTCGTCGACGAGTCCGGGGCCGCGTTGTCCGGCGTCGAGGCCCAGACGCTCATGGTTCTCGAACGCATCCGCACGATCCTCGCCGACGCGGGATGCGCCGTCGACGACATCGTGGCGCTCGACCAGTACCTGGCCGATCCCGCCGAGCGGGCCGCGTACATGCGGGTGAGGGACCACTGGCTCGCCGAGCACGGCCCCGGCCTGTACGCCCGGCGCGACTACGCGTCCCTGCTGATCTATCCGCGCCTGGCCACCCCGGCGATGCGCGTGGAGATCCGGGCCATCGCCCACCTCCCCGATCCGACCCCGCAGGAGGGTTCATGACGTCCCCGTCGCACCGTTTCGCCGAACTGAGCATGGCCCAGGTCAAGGAGCGGTGCTCCGCCGACTCCGTCGCGGTCCTGCCGGTCGGCGCGATCGAGCAGCACGGCCCGCACCTCCCGCTGATCACCGACGCGCTCGTCGCGGAGGCCGCGGGCGCGGCGCTCGTGGAGCACCACGGTGAGGCGCTCGATCTGTGGCTCCTGCCGACGCTGTCCTACGGCCGGTCCGTGGAACACGAGTGGTCGCCGGGGACGCTGTCCCTGTCCACCGGCACGTTCGCCGCCGTCCTCGCCGACCTCGGCCGCAGCGTCACCACGGCCGGGATCCGCCGGCTGGTGCTGGTCAACGGGCACGGCGGCAACACCTCCGAGATCCAGACCATGCTGCGCGACCTCCGCCGCGCCCACGGCCTGCTGACCTTCGCCGTGAACGCCTTCCCGCCGCCGGAGGAGGATCCGTTCGCCGGTATCGAGCAGGGGCAGGGAATCCACGGCGGGGCGGGCGAGACCTCGCTCATGCTGCATCTGCGCCCGGATCTCGTCGACATGGACGCCGCCGCACCACGCCTGCCCCGCGGCCTGAACAAGAACACGCACGTCCGCTTCGGCGGCAGCGTGAGCTTCGGCTGGCTGTCGGACGACTTCGGTCCCGACGGCTACCTGGGCGATCCGACGCAGGCGACCGCGGACGCCGGCCGGCGGGCCTTCGCCGCGATGACCGCGCAGCTCGGTGAGCAGCTGGCCGAGATCGCGCGATTCGACTTCACCCACCACGCGACCGGTCCCACGTTCTGACCCATGCCTCGCGCGCCGGGACCTCCGCACGGACCAGGAGAGACACCTATGCAAACGAAGCAGCTGCCGTCGTTCCGCGATGTCCTCGGCCACTTCGCGTCCGGCGTGACCGTGGTGACCGGCCTCGACGAGCACGGCCCCGTGGGCTTCACCTGCCAGTCGTTCTCGTCACTGTCGCTGGATCCACCGCAGGTCATCGTCCTGCCCGGACGCTCGTCGACGAGCTGGCCGCGCATCGCGGCCGGCGGCCGGTTCTGCGTCAACATCCTCGCCGACCATCAACGGGCCCTCAGCACCACGTTCGCGACATCGGGCATCGACAAGTTCGCCGACGTCGCCTGGACCCGGTCCCCGTCGGGACTGCCCCGACTGGACGGAACCTGCGCGTGGCTCGACTGCACGGTCGCGGCGGTGCACCCCGGCGGGGACCACCTCATCGTCATCGGCGCGGTCGACGACCTCGGCGCCGCGCTGCACGCCCGCCCCCTGCTGTTCCACCGCGGCCATTACGCGGGCATGACCGGGCTGGGGTCCCGGTCCGTGCACTGACCCGCGAGCGCGCGCCGACCCGAGAGTGCGGCGGTCAGGCTCCGGCGCCCGACACCACCGGCGAGTCCGTTCGGTCGCCCACCGAGCCCTGCGTCGCCTTCTTCGGGATCGGCTGGTCGTGGCGCACGGCCTTCCACACCTTGTGCGAGGCCTTGTCGAGGGGCAGGACGCGGCCCGCGTCCTGCGCGTCGTAGGTGACCGGCAGCGTGACCATGGTGGTGCGGTCGGGGCTGATGCCCTTCAACTCCTTGGCCAGGCCGAGGAGTTTGTCGGCGGACGCCAGCTCGGAGTCGGCGCTGATGCTCTTGGTCGCCGTGTCCGCAAGGGCGTAGGACTTGCTCGGGCTGCCGAGCGGGTCGACGGTGTCGGCCCGGTGGATCAGGGCCTTGATGAACGCCTGCTGGAGCTGGATGCGGCCCAGGTCACTGCCGTCGCCCACGCCGTGCCGGGTGCGTACGAGGGCGAGCGCGTCCTTGCCCTTCAGGCGGTGCTTCCCGGAGTCCAGGGAGAGGCCGCTGTTGCTGTCGTGGATGGCGTTGCGGGTGGTGATGTCCACGCCGCCGAGCTCGTCGATCATCTTCTGGAAGCCCTTGAAGTCGACTTCGAGGTAGTGGTCCATGCGGACGCCCGACATCTTCTCGACGGTCTTCACGGTGCAAGCGGGCCCGCCCAGCGCGTACGAGGAGTTGAACACGGCGTTGTGGGCTGCCTCGACGTCGCCGTGCGAGGTCTTGCAAGTGGGGCGGTCCACCTCGGTGTCGCGCGGGATGCTGACGACCGAGGCCTTCTTGTGGTCCTTGTCGACGTGCAGGACCATCGCCGTGTCCGCGCGGGCGCCCATGACACCGCTGCCATACTCGCCGTGGGTCCCCGCCCGGGAGTCGGAGCCGAGCAGGAGGATGTTCATCGCGCCGTCGTGCTGGTCGTCCGGACGGTCGGAGCCGAGGGCGGCGTCCACGTCCGTGCCCTTGATGTTGCCGTTGAGGTGCTGCCAGGCGTAGGCCACACCGCCGCCACCGACCAGGGTCAGACCCAGGGCGCCACCCGCGATCCAGCGCAGGGCGCGCTTGCGCCTGCGGTGCCGGGAGCGGCGCAACCGGGCGGGGCCGTAGGCGGGCACCACGGGTGCCGCGGGCTCATCGGCCGGGTGCGCCTGGTGCTCGTTCCCGCTCTCGTGCGGCATGGGGGTCTTCCTCACTGCTCAGTACTGCGTGCTCGGTGCTCGGCCCTCGCTGAGGGGTGGCTCAGTAGGCCGAGTCGACGTTGTCGATGGAGCCGTAGCGGTCGGCGGCGTAGTTGGCGGCCGCGGTGATGTTGGCGACCGGGTCCGTCAGGTCGTTCGCCGTGCCCGAGACGTGGTACGTGTCGAAGGTGGGCTGGATCACCTGGAGCAGGCCCTTGGACGGGACGCCGTTCTGGGCGTTGACGTCCCAACCGTTCTCGGCGTTCGGGTTGCCGGAGGACTCGCGCATGATGTTGCGGTGCAGGCCCTCGTACGTGCCGGGGATGCCCTTGGACTTCATGATGTCGAGGGACTCACGGATCCAGCCGTCGAGGTTGTCGGAGTAGGTCTTGGCGGACGCCGCGGCCTTTGTCGACGTGGCGGCCTTCGTGGACGTGGCGGCCGTGGTGCTCTTGGCGGCCGTGCCGGTGTGCTCGGCGGCCTGCGCCGGCGAGGAGGGCACCAGGGTGAGGGCCACCGCCGCGGCGCCCGCCGTCGCGATACCGGCGACGGAGATCCTGCGCATGCGGTCGGTGCGGTCGGCGGTGCGCGCCGGCATCGGGGCAAAGGGCATCAGCATGAGGGGGCGCCTCTCGAACGGGGTGGTGCACGAAGTGCGTCGTGCGGCGCGAGCCGGTGCCGGTGTCTTCCGGCCGCTCCCGGCTGATCGGGACTTAGTCAGGGTTAGCGGCGCACCGTGGGTGGACGCAAAGGTGTGACGTACTACCCGGGTACGAAGAACCGGCAGATCGGGCACTTCGGACAGGGGCCGGGCGGCGGCCTTCGCCGCGGGCCGGGATTACTACCGCCCTTAGCATGTGCCGTGGCTCATATGGGTGGGCTCACAGCCGGAGCGGTCCGCGGGGCCCGTCCGCCGCCGTCCTCGGTGGCACCGGGGAGCCCTCCGGCGTTCACGCCACTTCCACCCCGGCGTGTACAACCAGTCACCCCTCTCAGAGGTCTGCTGTGATGACGCTGCGCCGCATTCCGCAGGAAGGCTCCGCGCATCGGCACCACGGCGACAGGACATCGGGAGTGTGTGTGAACGGCATGAGACGGCAACGGATGCTCGCTGCGTGCGCGACGGCGCTGGCGGTCACGGGAGGAGTGCTGCTGGTGGCGGGGCCCGCGCAGGCGCAGCCCGAGCTTCGCGCCGCGGCCGACCCCGCGGGTGACTTCGACGGCGACGGCTTCGGCGACCTCGCGGTGGGCGCGCCGGAGGGGACGATCGCCGGGTTCGCGAAGGCGGGCTACGTCTCGGTGGCCTACGGCACCGCGCAGGGCGTGCGCACCACTCGCCACAAGGGCATCACCCAGCGCACCGCGGGCATCCCCGGCACCCCGGAGGCGGGCGACCGGTTCGGCTCGGCGACGGCCGTCGGGGACGTGGACGGCGACGGGTACGCGGACCTGGTCATCGGAGCCGGCGGGGAGGCCATCGGCTCCGTCAAGGGGGCCGGCTCGGTCACCGTCGTCTTCGGCGCGAAGGGCGGGCTGAGCGCGGACGCGATCGCCTTCCACGCCCCGACCCCGACGGCCCGCCAGGCCTTCGGCGACAAGCTGGCCGTCGGCGACTTCGACCACGACGGCCGCGCCGACATCGCGGTCGCGGCCGGGACGAAGGTGCACGTGGTGAAGGGGGCCGCCCATCTGCGCGACACCCCGAAGCCGGCCATGAAGGCCCTCACCCCGCCCGGCGGCGGCGCCGGAACCGGGCGGATCGCGGCGGCCGACGTCAACGGTGACGGATACCAGGACCTCGCCACCGTCGCCTACGCCGACGACGCGGCCGACGAGGGCACCCTCGGTGTCCTGGCCGGGTCGGCCACGGGCCTCACCGGTACGACACTGGGCAAGACGGGCCTGCCGTTCGCGGGTTACAGCATCGTCGCCGGTGATGTCACCGGCGACGGCAAGGACGACATCGTCGTGGACACCAGCTTCTCGGACGGCCCCGACGACTTCCTGCTGCGCATGTTCCCGGGCACCGCTTCGGGGATGGGCGCGGGCGTCACGTACGAAGGCGAGGCGCAGCCCGGCCGCGCCGGCGTCCTCGCCGACCTCGACGGCGACGGCCACGCCGACCTCGTCACCGCCGACACCACCGCCACCGACCCGGACGGGTTCAACAACGCGGGGGCGGTCACCGTCGTGCCCGGCGCCGACTCCGGCCTCGACGCACAGGGCGCGCGCACCATCACCCTGGCCACGCCCGGCGTGACCGGCTCCAGCGAGGGCAACGACCTCTTCGGCTCGGCGGTGGCCGCCGGCGACTACGACGCGGACGGCACGGCCGACCTCACCGTCGGCGCGCCCGGCAAGTACCTCGGCACCGGCGCGGTCAGCGTCATCCCCGGCTCGGCGGACGGCCCGACCGGCAAGGGTTCGATCCTCTTCACGCCGGAGGACCTGGACCACCCGGCGGCCAAGGCACGCTTCGGCTCGGCGCTGGGCGCCACGACCCGTTAAAGGTTCAGAGCCCGCGTCTCACCAAGAGGCCCCCGCCCGGCGAGTGTTCTGCCGGACGGGGGCTCGCTCATCTTCGGGGCCGCCTGCGGGCCGCCCCGAAGCGGTCAATCGGTCAAGCAGTCAAGCGGTGAAGCGGTGAAAACCTCAGCCGCCGATCGGGCCGGGGTTGTTGTCGTCGGCGTCCTGGCACTGCTGGATCCGCGCCTGGATCGCCCGCGCCTTTGCGCGCTCCTTCGCGGCCGACTTGTGGTAGCCGAGAGCGTCCAGCTTGCTGGCCTTGGACTTATGGCTGGCGACCTGCTGGCGCATCTTGGAAATGTTGCAGGTGATCGGGCCACGGGCCGACACGCTGGTCTGGTCGGCAGCGGGGGCGGCCTGCGCGGGCACGGCCGAGAACAGGACGCCGCCCGCGATGGCGGCGGACACGGCGAGTGTGGTGAAACGACGAGGCAAGGTTCTGTCTCCAAGTGGGGGGTTGCACAGCCCTGTTGGGGGGCTGATGACGATCTGTCACTGTATATGAAGAGATCCAATTCCCAGGCCCCCTCCGGCACCTGAGCCGGCCGGGCTTGCGCGCTGGATCCGCTGTGGGGCCAGGAGTACCATCGGTACCATGCCGAATAGCAGCAGCCCGAAGAAGGCCCTGAACCTGAGGTTCCCGGACCCGGCACAGCGCGAGGCCATCGAGACCGCGGCGAGGCAGCAGAACATGTCGCTGCAGGAGTACATCCTGTCGGCGGCCTACGACAGGGCGACCGCAGTCGAGCGGTCCTACCTGAGCGCCTTCCAGGCGTCCATGGCGCACAGCGGAGCCGCCTTCAAGGACGCCGACGATCTGGACCCGAGCCCCGACCGGCGCGCCGCCGAACAGGGTGCGCGACGTGAACTCGACGCGCAGCAGCCGGAGCAGGGGCACGCCGCGTGAGCAAGCCCGGCCCCCGGCACCCGCTCGACGTCCAGTTCCTCCTCCACGCGGCCGAACTCCTCGACGGCGACCCCCAGGTCGACGACTACGGGACCTTGTACGCAGCGGTCGCGCGCGTCAACGCGCGAGCCTTGGAGCACGACATCTACGGGTCACTGAACCTGAAGGCGGCCGCCCTCCTTCAGACGCTGGCCCGACTCCCCTGCCTGGAACACTCCAACGCCGCGTTCACCTGGCACTCCACCGAGGCCTACCTGCTGCTCCACGGCCAGCACCTCGACTACCCACCCAAAGCGGCGGTCGAGCTGGTGCGTGACGCCGCATCGTCCCGCCTCGGCGTCGCCGGAATCGCGCGCCAACTCCGCGACTGGACCACCACCTGACCGCATGGTTCGGGATCTCACCGCCCCGCGCTGTCCGTGAGGACCTCGTCCAGGACGCTCAGCAGACGGTCCGCGTCGTTCGTGTCGAAAACCAGTGGGGGGCGGATCTTCAGGACGTTGCCGTGCGTTCCCGTCGCCGAGATCAGGACCCTGCGTTCGCGGAGGCCGTTGACCACCGCGGTCGACAGTGCCTGGTCCGGGGTCTTGGTGTCTCGGTCGGTGACCAGTTCCACGCCCGCGTACAGGCCCGCGCCGCGGACGTCCCCGACGGCCGGGTGGCGTTTGCTCAGGTCGGTCAGGCCCGCGCGCAGGGTCTCGCCGACCCTGTGGGAGTTGTCGAGCAGGTTCTCGTCCCGAATGACGTCGAAGGTCGCCTGAGCGGCGGCGATGGCGACCGAGTTGCCGCCGAAGGTGTTGAAGTACCGCATGTCGTGGCCGAATTCGGCGACGGCGTCGTGGGTGACGGCGAGGCCCGCGACGGGGTAGCCGTTGCCCATGGGCTTGCCCATCGTGACGATGTCGGGGTGTACGTCGTGGCGCTGGTAGCCCCACATCCGCTCCCCCGAGCGCGCGAACCCGCACTGCACCTCGTCCGCGATGAACAGCCCTCCCGCCTCCTGCACCGCCTTCACGGCCGGGCCGAGCAGGTCCGTGGGCTGGGCGTACAGGCCGTCGGAGCTGAAGAGCGAGTCGACGACGAGCGCGGCCACGCCCACTCCGTGGCGCTCCAACTCGCGTATCTGCTCGCGCACATGGCCAGCGAACCACTCCCCCATCCCCTCGTGCGGAATGCGGTACGAGTCCGGGGTCGGCACGCGGCGGACCCAGGTGCCCAGCACGGCGTTCTCCCCCATCGCCGGTGAGATCCCCGCCACTTGGTCCGAATTGCCGTGGTACGCCTCCGAGGTGATGATGACGCCCTGGTTGCCGGTGCGGTACTTGGCGATGCGCAGCGCGAGGTCGTTGGCCTCCGAGCCGGTGCAGGTGAACATGGCGTGGCCGTCGGCGACCGGCCCGGTGAGGGTGGCCAGCAGGTGCTCGGCGTAGTCCAGGACGCCTTCTTGCAGGTAGCGGGTGTGGGTGCACAGCGTCTGCATCTGCTGGTGCACGGCCTCGACGACGTGCGGGTGGGCATGGCCGACCGAGACCACGTTGTTGTACGCGTCGAGGTACTCGTTTCCCTCGTCGTCCCAGAGCCGACAGCCCTCGCCGCGCACGATGTGGAGTGGCTGCTGATAGAAGAGGCGGTAGGCCGGTCCCAGCAACTTCTCGCGGCGTTCGACGAGTTGGCGGGAGGACCGGGAGAGTCCCTCCGCCGCGTTCGGGTCGAAGGCGTTGTTCATCTTTCCGCGGGTCTTGGTTTGGTGTGTGGCCTTGGTCTCTCGGGTGCTCATGCGCGTCCTTGGGTGTGCGGTGGGCCGCTGAGTGGATCGGCGGCTCGGCCAGAGGAACGTCGAGGAGATCTCGTCGGGCGTACGGTCGAGGAACCACGCCAACTGCCCCCAACCCGGCGCGGTGTTGCGCAGGATGTAGGTGGTGTTGCCGGGGATCAGCGACGCGCGGTGCAGCGTGATGAGCGCGCGGGCGACCACCCGGCCCATCACGAGGTGCGGGAGCAGCGCCCGTTCCGTCTCGGTGAGGTCGGCCGAGCGCAGGTATCCGCGCAGTACGTCGCGGGCCCCGGCGAACAGGTCCGGCACCACTCGCCGCGCGGCGTCCCGCGGCAGTTGGTTGAGCAGTGCGGTGGCGACGTCCACGGCGATCGCGGTGTGCACGGCGTCGCCGAAGTCGATGACACCGGTGACGAATTCGGCGGCGTCGTGGTCGACGAGGAGGTTGGAGGTGCTGAAGTCGTTGTGCAGCACGTGGCCGCGCAAGGACGGCAGGTGGGGCACGACCACGTCCATGTAGCGGTCCAGGCCGGTGGTCAGGGCCTGGCGCTGCGCGGCGTCCGGGACCTCGTCGAGCAGCGGGCGCAGCGCCGGGAGGTGACGGACGTCCCAGGCGCACACCCTGTCGTCCGCCGGATGCCGGAAGTCGGCGGTGGCGTGCCGCAGTTGGGCCAGCATCTCCCCCACGCGTTCCCGCTCCGGCGCGGACGTCCCGGTCGCGTCGAGCGGTGTGCCCGGGGCGAAGGTCATGACGCGTGCCAGGCGGCGCCGGGCGGACCCGTCCCTCACCGGTTCGAGCAGCCGGCCGCCGTCCGAGGGCAGCAGCTCGGGGACCGGCACCCCGTACCCGGACTCGTGCACGTGCCGCATCAGCTCCGTCTCGAAGGCGACTTCGTCGTCGTCCTCGTCCGGGTGGGAGACCTTGACGACGAATCGCTCGCCTTGTGAGGTGTCGAGGCGGAACGTGTCGTCCTTCTCGGTCGCCAGCCGGGTCGCGGCGACGATGTCGAGGGACCACCGTGCGCGGGCCAGGGTGACCGCTTCGACCTCGCCCATGACCGCGTGGGCCGCGGCCAGTCGTCCGCTCCCGAGGCCGAGTCGGTCGAGGGTCACACCGGGCCTCACGCCCGGCTCCACGCCCTCGACCTGCCGGGCAACAGCGTCCGTCATGCGACCGTCCTCCCCCGGCGCGCCGGTCACCGGTGCTCTCCGTAATGACGTACCTGACGTTCGTCCGCTCCTCGTGTTCCGCTTCTCCTCGTACTCCTCGTACTCCTCGAAGGAATACGCCGACATGCCCTCGCCAAAACCTGATACCCGAGGTCCGGATCGGCTCCGCCCCTACCGGAAGCCGAGGTCCGGATCGGTTCCGGTCAACTCCCCGCTCGCGGCCCAGAGGCGAGCGGCCACCTCCGCGTCGGCCATGTGCGCGGGGACGGGCTCGCACCGCGGTGTGCCGCGCAGGCCGAAGACCCGCGGCCCCCACAGCTGCCCTCCCCGTACCTCCGGGTCGAGGACGGCACGCACGACGGGCCGTGCTCCGGCGTCCTTGCCCTGCACCAGGAGCGCGGCGGGCAGGGCGCGCAGCCGCTCGGCCGCCGTGGTCACGGACACCGGTGGGCGGGACGGGGTGAGGGAGTCGAGTGCGCCGCCGGGGTGGGCCACCACGCTGAGCACCGTGCTGTTGATGGCCCGCAGTCGGCGGTCGAGTTCGAAGCCGAAGGACATCTGCGCGAGCTTCGAGCGGCCGTAGGTGCGCTTGGGCCGGTAGTCCAGGGTCGACTGAAGATCGTCGAGGTCGAGGCGTTCGGAGCGCGCAGCGAAGCTTCCCACCGTCACGACGCGGCCCGCCGGCGCCGCGGAAAGCAGGGGCGCCAGCCACTGGGTCAGGGCGAAGTGGCCGAGGTGGTTGGTGCCGAACATGAGCTCGTGGCCGTCGCCGGTCTCCCGGCGGGGCGGGTCGTCGAGCGCGACCCCGGCGTTGTGGACCACCGCGTCGAGGTGGTCGAGGTCCAGCCGGTCCGCCACCGACTTCAGGGACGCCAGGTCGGCGAGGTCCAGGGGAAGGTGGCTCAGGTGCGCGTCGGGGACGCGCGAGCGGATCGAGGCCATGGCGGTGTCGGCCTTGGCGCGGTCCCGGCTGCCGAGGACGACGTGCGCGCCGGTGGCGGCGAGCTGCTCCGCGGTGAAGTAGCCGATTCCGGCGTTTCCCCCGGTGACCAGGAAGGTGCTGCCCTCGGCGGACGGCAGCCGGTGAACGTCCCACGGCCGGCGCCGGGATGCGGAAGACACGGTGTCGGGCTCCTTGCGGTCTGGGCGGCGTGCTCCGGGGGAGCACCGATGCACCCAGGGTGGCAGGCGCTACCGACATGTCGCCGACAGGTCTCCGACACACCGCGGCCCGGACCATGACGTCAGTCGCGCGTGGCGGTCGACGTCATGAAGTCCGGGCCGTGAGCGGGCCGCAGGAGTTTCCGGCAGGTCAGCCCGCGACCCCGGCCCGCTCCTCCGAGTCCGTACCGGCCTCCGCCCCGGCCGGTGCGGACTGCGGGCCCGCACCGGTCCGGCGGCGTACCGCGAGGACGTAGACCACCGTGAGCAGCGCCAGCCAGACCGCGCCGACCTCGAGCGCCACGCGCGTGTCCTCGTGGAAGCCGAGCAGGACCAGTACGGCGGCCATGAAGACGAGCGTGATGATCTGGCCGTAGGGCCAGAACGGGGCCGGGAACTTCAGGGCCGCGGACTCCTCGGCCGACATCTGGCTGCGGGCCTTCACGTGGGTCAGCATGATCATCACCCAGACGAAGACCGTCGCGAACGTGGCGATCGAGGAGATGATCAGGAAGATCTCGCCGGGGACGACGGCGTTCATCACGACGCCGAAGAGCAGGGCGCCGATCATGACGAGGGTGGTCACCCAGGGCACGCCGTTGGGGGTCGTGCGGCGCATGGCGGCGGGGCCGTGGCCGCGCTCGGCGAGGCCGTACATCGTGCGTCCGGCGGCGAAGATGTCGCTGTTGATGGCCGACAGGGCGGCGGTCAGGACGACCACGTTGAGGACGGCGGCCGCGGACTTGAGGCCGACCCCGGCGAAGATCTGCACGAACGGGCTGCCCGAGTTGTCGATCTGCTGCCAGGGCGTGATCGACATGATCACCGCGAGGGTCAGGACGTAGAACAGGATGATGCGCAGCGGGATGGTGTTCACCGCGCCCGGGATCGTCTTCTCCGGGGACTGCGCCTCGCCCGCCGTGACACCGATGATCTCGGTGCCGCCGAAGGCGAACATGACGATGGCGAAGGAGATGACGAAGCCGTCGATGCCGCCCGCGAAGAAGCCTCCGTTGTTCCAGAGGTTGTCCAGGCCGACGTGGACGTGGCCGCTGCCGAGGCCGAAGGCGATGACCGCGATGCCGACGAGGATCATCGCGACGATGGCGACGATCTTCACGAGGGAGAGCCAGAACTCCAGCTCGCCGAAGACCTTCACGCTGACGAGGTTGAGCGCGCCGACGATGACGACGGCGGCAAGGACCCAGATCCAGCGGGGCACATCGGGGAACCAGAAGCCCATGTAGACGCCGATGGCGGTGACGTCGGCGACGGCCACGATGACCATCTCGAAGGCGTAGGTCCAGCCGGTGACGAAGCCGGCCAGCGGGCCGAGGTACCGGTTCGCGTACTCGCCGAAGGAGCCGGCCGTGGGCGATGCCACGGCCATCTCGCCCAGGGATCTCAGGACGAGGAAGACGGCGGCGCCGCCGATCAGGTAGGCCAGCAGGACGGCGGGACCGCCCGCCTGTATGGACTCGGAGGAGCCGTAGAACAGCCCCGTGCCGATGGCGGAGCCGAGCGCGATGAAGCGGATGTGCCGTGAGTTGAGCCCTCGGCTCAGGCCGGCCTTTTCGGTACGCAAACGAGTGTCTCCCTCTTCGGGGTGGGGCCGGCGGACGTTCCGGATGACCTGACGTCCGGGCTCCCTATGACGAACGGCAGCCTGTATATTCCTGTCTATACAGGTGCGTCAAGAGGTGGTCCGATGAGTGAGCGCACGAACGGTCCCGAGCGGCCCCCCCGGAACCGCGTCGAGCGCGTCCCCGGCAGTGGGACGCGCCCTGGACATACTGCTGTACCTCGCCGGCCGACCTGGCCTGGTGCAAGCCGCTACTCTAGCCCGTGACCTGGGCGTTCCGCGCTCGTCGGCCTATCACATCCTCACGGTCCTGGCCGACCGCGGCTTCGTCACCTACGTACCGTCCGAGCAGGCCTACGGACTTGGTGTCTCCTCCTTCGAGGTGGGCTCGGCCTATCTGCGCCACGAGCCCCTGGAGCGGCTCGCCCGGCCCCTCCTGCGCACCGTCGCGAGCCGTCTCGGCCAGACCGTGCACCTCGGGATCCTGCACGGCGCGGAGACGGTCTATCTCCTCAAGGAACGGCCGCCGGCCCGCACCGGGGACATCGACATCGCACTCGTGACGGATGTCGGCGTGCGGCTGCCCGCACATCTGACGGCCAACGGGCGCGCCATCCTCGCGCACACCTCCGAGGCGCAGTTGCGCGCCCTGTTCTCCCGGCCCGGCGATCTGACCACCCGCACCGGACGCGGCCCGCGCTCGCTCAAGGAGCTGACCGCCGAGCTCGACCGGGAGCGTCGGCGCGGTTGGTCGCAGGAGGTGGAGCTGGTGTCACCCGGCTTCTGCTCGATGGGGGCGGCCGCCTTCGACCACAACGAGCGGCCCGTCGCCGCGATCAGCACCACCTGGCGCCGCCACCACGCCCCGCACGACACCGAAGAGGTGCGCGAGGCGCTCGCCCAGGGCGCGGCACGGCTGACCACGGCGCTCTCCGGACACATCCCTGCGACGGGCGGCGGATGGGCCGCCCGACCCGGTCAGTGCGTGGCGAACGCGCCCTCGAGCCGGTAGCGGGTGCCCGGGTGCAGCAGCCGCGCGATGCTCACGAGGGCGTCCCGCGACCACGTGCGGCGCTGGATCAGCAGACACGGCTCGGCCGGACCCACGTCGAGGATCGCGCACTCCTCCGGCGAGGCCAGGACCGCCTCCACGATGTGCTCGCCACGGCCGAGCGGCGCCACCTTCGACAGGAACGTGAACGGCGTCTGGAGCGTGAAGTCCTGCTCAAGATAGCCGGGCGCGAAGGCCGGGTTGACGTACCGGTCCTCCAACTGGAGCGGCACCCCGTCCTCGTAGTGCACGACCTGCGAGCGGAACACCGGCTGCCCCTTGCCGAGGCCGAGGTGCGCGCCGGTCCGCTCGTCGGCCTTCTCCTCACCCAGGGACAGCACGCGGGCCGAGTAGCGGTGGCCGCGGTGGTGCACCTCGTCGGCGATGTTGTGGACCTCCAGCAGCGCGGAGCTGGCCTTGCGCTCCGCGACGAAGCTGCCGACGCCCATGACCCGCCGGATGAGCCCGTCCGCGGCGAGCTCGCGCAGCGCGCGGTTGACCGTCATCCGGGACAGGCCGAGCGCCTCGACGAACTGGCTCTCCGAGGGCAGGGCGTCGTCCTCCTGCCAGTGGCCGTCCCTGATCTGCCGCTCGACGAGCTCCTTGACGCGCTGGTAGGCGGGCACGGCGCCGCTCGCGCCCTGCTCGTACCAGCGGGCCAGCTCGGCCTGCTCCACCGTCACATCGCCCACTGTCCTCGCCATCCACTCCCCCGCTACCGGCTGCTGCTGAGTACATCGAATCCTATGGGGGCGGCGGCGCCCGCGAACGGGCCGACGGTCCCGCTCGCGCACCAGCGTCTCGGATCCGAGAAATACCGGCGGCGGCGCTGGTCCCGGCTCCCGCGCTCGCGTGTCATGACGGTGCACAACGCCTCGACCTCCTTGAGGAGCACACATGACCAGCCCTTCCCACGAAGCGCCGGGCGTCGTCCGGGCCCCGCGCGGCACCGAACTGAACTGCCGCGGCTGGCAGCAGGAGGGCGCCCTGCGGATGCTCATGAACAACCTCGACCCCGAGGTCGCCGAGCACCCCGAGGACCTCGTCGTCTACGGCGGTACCGGGAAGGCCGCCCGCAACCACGCGGCGTACGACGCGATCGTGCGCACGCTCAAGACCCTTGAGGACGACGAGACCCTCCTCGTGCAGTCCGGCAAGCCGGTCGGTGTGATGCGGACCAACGAGTGGGCGCCGCGCGTGCTCCTCGCGAACTCCAACCTCGTGGGCGACTGGGCGAATTGGGAGGACTTCCGCAAGCTGGAGGCCGAAGGCCTCATGATGTACGGCCAGATGACGGCCGGTTCCTGGATCTACATCGGCAGCCAGGGCATCCTGCAGGGCACCTACGAGACCTTCGGCGCGGTCGCGCGCAAGAAGTTCGACGGCACGCTCGCCGGGACCATCACGCTCACCGCCGGCATGGGCGGCATGGGCGGCGCCCAGCCCCTCGCGGTCACCATGAACGACGGTGTCGCGATCTGCGTCGACGTCGACGAGACCCGTATCGACCGCCGCATCGGCACCCGCTACCTCGACGTGAAGGCCGACAACCTCGACCACGCCATGGAGCTTGCGGTCCAGGCCCGCGACGAGCGCCGCGGCCTGTCCATCGGCGTCGTCGGCAACGCCGCCGAGATCTTCCCCGAACTCCTTGAGCGGGACGCGCCGATCGACATCGTCACCGACCAGACCTCGGCGCACGATCCGCTCGCCTACCTGCCCGTGGGCATCTCCGTCGCGGACTGGCACAGGGAGCGAGAGGCCGACCCGGCGGGCTTCACGGACAAGGCCCGGCAGTCGATGCGCCTGCATGTCGAGGCGATGGTCGGCTTCCTCGACAAGGGCGTCGAGGTCTTCGACTACGGCAACTCGATCCGCGACGAGGCCCGCAAGGCGGGCTACGACCGGGCGTTCGCGTTCCCCGGCTTCGTGCCCGCGCACATCCGGCCGCTGTTCGAGGAGGGCCTGGGCCCGTTCCGCTGGGCCGCCCTGTCCGGTGACCCGAAGGACATCGCCGCGACCGACAAGGCGATCAAGGAGCTGTTCCCCGAGAACAAGCACCTGCACCGCTGGCTCGACATGGCCGCCGACCGCGTCGCGTTCGAGGGCCTGCCGGCGCGCATCTGCTGGCTCGGCTACGGCGAACGCCACCTCGCGGGCCTGAAGTTCAACGAGATGGTGGCGAGCGGCGAGCTCTCCGCGCCCGTCGCGATCGGCCGCGACCACCTCGACTCCGGTTCGGTGGCCTCCCCGTACCGCGAGACCGAGTCGATGCTCGACGGTTCGGACGCCGTCGCGGACTGGCCGCTGCTCAATGCCCTGGTGAACACGTCCTCGGGCGCCTCCTGGGTCTCGATCCACCACGGCGGCGGCGTCGGCATGGGCCGCTCCATCCACGCCGGGCAGGTGTGCATCGCCGACGGCACCGAGCTCGCCTCCCGCAAGCTGGAGCGGGTCCTGACGAACGACCCGGGCATGGGCGTCATCCGCCATGTCGACGCGGGCTACGAGCACGCCTCCTCCGTCGCCAAGGAGCGCGGTGTGCGCGTTCCGATGACGGAGGCCGAGGGCCACTCCGCGTAGGTACGGCCCCAGAGTTCCGGGAGGGCGCTCTCCCGGTAACCGTCGTCCCGGCCCGGCCTTGGTCGGGCCGGGACGACGCCCCTCGGCGCCGGGTTCGCCGGCGACGAGAGCGTGCGCCGCAGCAAGGGACGGCTGGTCCTGACCGGCAGGCCCGCTATCCGCCCACCGCGCCCCGCACGAACCGGCGCAGGTGCGCACGCACGGCATCGGGCTGCTCCAGCCAGGGCTCGTGGCCGGCGTCCTCGATCCGCGTCAGCGGGAGATCGAGCCGGAGCGCGAGGGACGCGAGAGCCGACACGGGGCGCGGGTCCTCGGCGCCGCCGAGGAGTTCCGTCCGCGCGGGCAGGCACGCCCGCAGCTCGTCCAGACGCTCATCGAGCGGATCCGCGCGCCCGTCCCCGCCGAGTTCGGCGTTCATGGCCCAGTTGACGGGGCGACGCCGCCGGGCACCCTGCGCGGCCCAGTCCCATCCGCGTTCGGGATCGGCGTGGTCGGTGAACCAGGCCAGCGTGAGCAGTTCGACCTCCTGCTCCTCCGTGCGGTCCGGCACCTCTTCCAACGCCTGGTACCGCGCCTGCTGCGCCGCGGCCATCCGGCGGCCTCTCTCCGCCCGGTACCCGGGACGCCAATCACCCACGAACGGCCCGCACATGAGCAGCATCGCGGCCACCCGGTCGGGGTGCGCCAGGCAGAACCGGCTCGCCAGGTCGGTGCCGTAGGAGTGCCCGATCAGCACGGCCCGTGCCGCGTCCCAGGTGTCGAGCAGCTCAGCGAGATCGTCGACGTGCCGGGCGAGCGAATGCCGACCCCGCCACGCGGAAAGGCCCGTGCCCCGCTGGTCGTAGCGGTACACGGGCGCGAGGTCGCCGACCATGGCGGCGACCTCGCCCAGATAGTCCGGCAGACCCGGACCGCCGTGCAACATGACGACGGGCGGCTTCCGGGCCCTGTCCCCCAGCGCTGTCCAGCTCAACCGGGCCCCGTCGGTCATCGACGCGAGGCCCCGCGTCTCCATCAAGGTCACCGCGGAGAACCTACCGATCCCGCTGAGGCTCCGCCAAGGGTTAAAGCGCTCAGCGGACCTCGGTGAGGGACACGACCGCCAGCACCCCGTCGACGGCGATGTCGGCGGGGTCCTCGTCGTCCTGGAGCAGGACCGCGTCGAGGCGGTCGAGGTGGACGGAGTCCTTGTGCAGGCTCGCGGTGCCGTCCAGGACGAGCGCCAGGACGCGGGTGCCGGGGGCAGGTTCGAGCCGCGTCGGGCCGCGTTCGATGCGTACGTCGCCCTTCGCCTCGGTGCGGCGGAGCATGACGTTGAAGTCGACCAGGGGGCCGCCGAGGAGCCGGCAGTCGGTGGTGGCGTCGCCGGAGAAGGCGAAGGGCGCGAAGCGGGTGTCCACGACGTGTTCCGTGCCGTCGACGGTGAGGGCCATGCCGGGCCCGTCGACGACGGTGATGATCCGGTCGACGCCCTCGAACGCGGAGAAGGGTCCGCTGCCCGCGACGTCGGCGAGGCTGATCCGCCACGCGAAGTCGTCCGTGCCGGAGCCCTCGGGGTGGGCCAGGACCTCGGTGGTGACGCCGCCGCCGTTCTTCCACGGTGCGGGGGTGCGTTCGTGAGCGCGCAGGATCTGGGGTGCCATGAAGGTGAGTTGTCCTTGTCTCCGTACGGGCGGCCTGGTCAGAGCCTAGTTCGTCGGGCGCGGCGCTCGGGAGGCGGAGGGGTGCGGGCCTGCGGGGCCGCCGTGCACGTCAGCGCGGGCAGGAGCGCCGAACCTCCGGGGTCCCGCGGGACCCCGGAGGTGTGAGGGAGAGCGGCCGGGTCAGACCAGCGAGCCGGTGACCGACTCGGCGGCGGCCAGGGCGCGGCCGGAGGCGACGTACTGGACGGCCTCCTCGATCTCGGGGGCGAGCCAGCGGTCGGTGCCGGGGCCCTCGACGGTCTCGCGCAGACCGTCGCGCACGGCGGCGGTGGCCGGGGCGGGGGTCAGCGGGGCGCGCAGGTCCAGGGCGCGGGCGGCGGTGTAGAGCTCGACGGCGAGGACGCGGCCGAGGCCGTCGATGGCGCGGCGCAGCTTGCGGGCGGCCGACCAGCCCATGGACACGTGGTCCTCCTGCATGGCGCTGGAGGGGATCGAGTCGACGGAGGCCGGGGTGGCGAGCCGCTTGAGCTCGGAGACGATCGCGGCCTGCGTGTACTGGGCGATCATGTGGCCGGAGTCGACGCCCGGGTCGTCGGCCAGGAAGGCGTTCAGACCGCGGTTGCGGGCCGGGTCGAGGAAGCGGTCGGTGCGGCGCTCGGAGATCGAGGCGACGTCGGCGACGGTGATCGCGAGGAAGTCGAGCACGGCGGCGACCGGGGCGCCGTGGAAGTTGCCGTTGCTCTCGACGCGGCCGTCGAGGGTGACGACGGGGTTGTCGACGGCGCTGGCGAGCTCGCGGGAGGCGACGAGTTCGGCGTGACCGAGGGTGTCGCGGGCGCTGCCGTGGACCTGCGGGGTGCAGCGCAGCGAGTAGGCGTCCTGCACATAGGTGCAGTCCGGGCCCGCGTGGCTGGCGATGATGGCCGAATCGGCAAGCAGGGAGCGCAGGTTGCCGGCGCTGTCGCCCTGGCCGGGGTGCGGGCGCATGGCCTGCAGGTCGGCGGCGAACACGGCGTCGGTGCCGAGCTGGCCCTCGACGCTCATGGCGGCGGAGATGTCGGCGGTGCTCAGCAGCCGGCGCAGGTCGTGGGCGGCGAGGACGAGCATGCCGAGCATGCCGTCGGTGCCGTTGATGAGGGCGAGGCCCTCCTTCTCCTCCAGGATGACCGGGGTGATGCCGGCGGCGGCGAGGGCCTCGCCGGCGGGCTTCTTCTCACCGTCGGCGGTGCGCACGACGCCCTCGCCCATGACGGCGAGCGCGCAGTGCGCGAGCGGGGCCAGGTCGCCGGAGCAGCCGAGCGAGCCGTACTCGTGGACGACCGGGGTGATGCCGGCGTTCAGGAGCGCGGCGTAGGCCTCGGCGGTCTCGGTGCGGACGCCGGTGCGGCCGGTGGCGAGGGTGGAAAGACGCAGCAGCATGAGGGCGCGCACGACCTCGCGCTCGACCTCGGGGCCCGAACCCGCCGCGTGGGAGCGCACGAGGCTGCGCTGGAGCTGGGCGCGCAGCTCGGTGGGGATGTGGCGGGTGGCCAGGGCGCCGAAGCCCGTGGAGACGCCGTAGTGGGGCTTGACGTCGTCGGCGAGGGCCTTGATGACCTCGCGACTGCGGGCGATCTCCTGGAGGGCCTCGGGGGCGAGGGCCACCTGGGCGCCGTGACGGGCAACGGATACAACTTCGTCGGCTGCGAGGGCACCGACACCAACAACAACGTTCATGCCCCTATGAAGCCGCAGGCGGGCAGGGTTCCGCGAGTCGTACGACACGTCTTGTGTCTGGTATCCAAGACACTGCATCTGGGATACCAGACAGATGGTTTACGGGATCTCTGGTCTACGCTCGCCCCATGAGCATCGTCCCGGCCGCCGCCCAGGTCCTGGCCGTCCTGCGCTACCTCGCCCGCCAGGCGGCCCCCGTCCCCGCGGCCGCCATCAGCCGCGACGTGGGACTGCCACGCTCGACGACGTACCACCTGCTCGACACCCTGGCGGCGGACGGCTTCGTGGTCCATCTGCCGGAGGAGCGGCGCTACGGGCTCGGGGTCAGCGCCTTCGAACTCGCCTCCGGCTACGAGCGCCAGGCACCGTTCCAGCGTCTGGCCCGGGCCCCGCTCGCCGCGCTCGTCGACCGCACAGGGCACAACGCGAACCTGGCCGTGCTGCACGGCCGCGAGGTCATCTACGTCATCGAGGAACGCGCCCCGGGCCGCCCGCCGTTGATCAGCGAGGTCGGCGTCCGGCTGCCCGCCCACCTGACGGCGAGCGGACGCACGATCCTGGCCCTCCTCCCGCCCGCGCAGGTGCGCGCCCTCTTCCCCGACCGTTCTGCCTTCGTGCAGCGCCACGGGGCGGGCCCGGCGACGCTCACCGCGCTGCGCACGCTGCTCACCCAGGCGCGCCGCCGCGGCTACGCGACGGAGGAGGGCGAGGTCACCCCGGGCCTGTCCTCGGTGGCCGCACCCGTCCTCGACCACCACGCCCACCCGATCGCCGGGATCGCGGTGACCTTCCCCGACGACACGGTCGACGAGGCGGAGCAGCGGCGGATAGCGGGCCATGTGGCGCAGACGGCGCGGGAATTGACGCGGCGGGTGGGCGGGGCGACGCGGCAAGGCGGACAACGATGACTTTTCGACACTGCCGCGGTCAATAAGGACAACACCTCGACCCCCATGGAGAACGCCATGCCCCTCGACCTCTTCGCCGGCATCCCTGTCACCGACTACGCCGCGGCGCTCCCCTGGTACGCACGGTTCTTCGGCGGGGAACCGTCGTTCCTGCCGAACGACATCGAGGCGGTGTGGGAGGTGGCCGAACACCGCTACATCTACATCGTGGAGGATCCCGAACGAGCCGGGAACGCCCTGGTGTTGTCGTTCGTCGACGACCTCGACACCCGGGTCGACGCGATCGCTCGGCGCGGCATCGAGGCCACGAAGCGCGAGACCTACGACGGCGGCGTGACCAAGGTGAGCTACCGGGACGCGGACGGCAACGAGATCAGCTACGGCGGCGGAGCGGGCTGACGCTCCCGGAGTTCACGGGCCGCCCTCACCTCTGGTGAACCGCCAGGCCCTCGCGGCCCGGCGCGAGATCGGGGCGCAGGACGAGTTCCTCGTCGTACTCACCGCCCGCCTCGGACCGGTACGCCAGCGGCTCCTCGTCGGGCAGCGTGCGCAGCCGCTCCCGCAGCGCGGCGGACGTACGGGCGTAGTCCGCAGCGTCGTGCCGGTCCGCGCCGTACGTCACGAAGGGTTCGAGCGGCGCCATCCCCGTGTACCAGAACGTGCCGTGCAACAGCGGGAACAGCACCTCGTCCATCCGCCCGTGGATCCCGCGCGGCCCGAAGCCGGACGGACGTGGAGATCGACCGGCAGTACACCGACACGCACGGCGCTTTCATCGTCGGGCTCGCCTTCGCCCACATGCTCGGCTTCAACCTGTTCCCCCGGCTGAAGAACGTCGGCTCGGCGCGCCTGTACCGGCCGACGGCCGGGGAGGACGAGAAGTGGCCGAACCTGGCGCCGGTGCTGTCGACCAAGACGATCGACTGTGACCTGATCCGCCAGCAGTACGACCAGATCGTGAAGTACACCACCGCACTGCACCTGGGCACCGCTGAGGCCGAGCAGGTCCTGCGCCGCTTCACCCGCGGCGGGCCGAAGCACCCCACGTACCGGCGATCGAGGAACTGGGGCGGGCGGTGCGTACGGCGTTCACCTGCGTCTACCTCGCGGACGCCGACCTGCGCCGGGAGATCAACGACGGGCTCCAGGTCGTGGAGAACTGGAACAGCGCCAACCACGACCTGTTCTACGGCAAGGGCGACGACCTGCCCGGCTCCGACAAGGAGTCCCAGGAGGTGTCCATGCTCGCGCTGCACCTGCTCCAGTCCGCGCTGGTGCACGTCAACACCCTGCTCCTTCAGGGCATCCTGAGCGAGGAGAAGTGGCAGAAGCGGCTCACCGACGCCGGCCGGCGGGCCCTGTCCCCGTTGTTCTGGACGCACGTGAACCCCTACGGCCGGTTCGAGCTGGACATGAACTCCCGCCTCGCCCTCGCCGTCGCGGCGGCCACGCTGCCCGGCCCCCGCACTCCGCCCGAGGCGGAAACCGCATGGTCGGCGGCGGCCGGGTCGGCATCCTGAAGACCACAGGCCGGCGTCGCCGGCGGGCGGCTGGATCGTTGACCCGTACTACGGGGTGGTGAGTGTGTCTAGCCGGGCGGCGAGGTCGGGGTAGGCGGCGCCCAGGTGGGGGCGGGTGGCGGTCAGGGGGGCGATGAGGTCGGCGGGGTCGTCGTGTGCGAGGGCCGCGTGCAGCTCGCTGACCGGGTGGCGGGCGGCGGGGGAAAGGTCGGTGAGTGCTGTGATCTGGCCGGCGAGGCGGCGCAGGTCGGCCGCGTTGCGGCGGGCCCAGGCGGCGGTGGTGCGATCGGCGGCGCGGGCCTGGCGGGTGGCCGTCACGCGCTGCTCGCCAGTGGTCCCGGCCGGGCCGGGGCGACCGCGCAGGTAGCGGCGCTCGGCGGCCTGGCGACTGGCGACGCCCAGGGGGGAGGCGAGGTCGGCCCAGCTGGCGCCCGCGTCGCGGGCGGTTTCGATCAGGCCGGTCTCCCATCCGGCGAGTTGCTCGCGTACCTGCCGCAGCAGCGACAAGGAGGCCAGGGCCTGTTCCGGACCGGGGGCGGGGGCAGTTGGAGTCTCGTGCTGGGCTTCACGCAGGGCGTCGTCTATGGCGTCAAGGGCCGCGGCGGCGGCAAGGAACGACACCGGGCTGTGGGCGTCGGCGCTGGGCGAGAACGGCTGGTCTGCCACGGTCACGGACACCTCCCTCAGGTTGTCATCGAGTAGACGACATCTTGTTTGTCATCCATTGGATGACATGCTACAACAGTGTCAGCGAAGCGCATTGGCAGCAACTGCCTGAACCTTCTGGAGGTGTTTTCACGATGTTGATGCGCACTGACCCCTTCCGTGAACTGGACCGGCTGGCACAGCAGCTGATGGGCCCGGGCACCTGGTCGAAGCCGTCGGCGATGCCGATGGACGCCTACCGCGAGGGCGACGAATACGTGGTGGCCTTCGACCTCCCAGGCGTCACCGCGGACGCGATCGACATCGACGTCGAGCGGAACATGCTCACCGTCAAGGCCGAGCGCAGGCCGGTGGCGAAGGCCAACGACGTGCAGATGGAGCTGTCCGAGCGGCCGCTGGGCGTCTTCTCTCGCCAGATCGTGCTGGCCGACACCCTCGACACCGAGCACATCAAGGCCGACTACGACGCGGGCGTGCTCACCCTGCGCATCCCGATCGCCGAGCGCGCCAAGCCCCGCAAGATCTCCGTCGGCGTCGGGACCGGCCACAAGGAGATCTCCGGCTGACACCGGCCGGCAAGGTGCGGAGGACGGGCACCTGATCTCCCCCTCACCCGCCCTCCGCACCCCTGCGGGCATCCGAAGAGACAAGAAGGGGTGGCGGCCGAGATGACTCTGCGACGCGAAGCGTTCCTCGACCACGTCAAGGAACGCGGCGGGTACGGCACGGTGGAGGAAGCCGAGCGCGCGGCCCGTGTGGTGCTCGCCCTGCTCGGCGCGCACCTGGTCGGAGAGGTCCGCGCCCAGCTGGCAGCCCGCCTGCCGGAGGGCTTCGCCCTGATCCTGCTCAACCCGCTGCAGAGCGCCGAACCGCTGTCGACGGAGCGGTTCGTGCGGGCGACCGCGGCCTGGATCGAGGGCGCCACCGAGCAGACCGCGACCTGGGACGTCAGCGCCGTGCTGTCCACGGTCGCCGACACCGCCGGTGACGACCTGCTGGGCCAGATCCTGATCCAACTCCCCGTCGACTACGACCTGCTCTTCGGCCGCCCCCAACCCACCTGACCATCGGTGCCGCGTACGGCACCACCGCTCCACGAAAGGCATCCACCGCAGTGATCACCGACGTGCGCGTACCGCTTGAGCACCAACAGCCGTACACGGCGGCGTACGGGCAGATGCTGGATAAGGTCCGCTACGAAGGCGCCTACCCCACCCGCGAGCGAGCCGACGAAGCCGTCCGCCTGGTCCTTTCGGGGCTGGGACGCCAGCTGATCGGCGACGAACGCGTCGACCTGGCGCGCTGCCTGCCCCGGGAGGCCGCTCGCGTGCTGACCGCGCAAATCCCCGACACTCAGCCGCTGACCGGATGGGCCTTCGTCAAGGACCTCGCCGCCCGCTCCGGCGCCTCCCTGGCCACCACCCGCTGGGACACCGGCTCCGTCTTCGCGGCCGTCGCCGCCCACGCCGACCCCGAACTGATCACCCGCATCCTCCACCAGCTCCCCACCGGCTGGGCCCTGCTGTTCGGCCAAGCCGAACTCACCCCGGCCACGTAAACGGGCACCCGGCCCCCAGGACCGCAACAGGGCCCGCCCCCGATCTCTCCGGTCGGCTCGCTTGGTGAAGTCCCCGATCCGCGCGATGGGGGACTTCCGTCCCTGCTGTCACCATCCCGGCCCCGTCGGCCGCTCCTCGTCGCGATCCCCCCGGACGAGCAGGGCGCGCTGATGCGCGAGCTCGGGGATCGCTCACTGTCGCCCGGCCGACGTGTAGCTGTGCGTGATGACCGCCGCGCGCGGTGATTCTCAGAAACGGTCCTTTGCCCGAGCGAGATCGACAACAGGCTGCCGAACCCCCGCCGATCCCCGATCGGTTCTCAGAACCCGTTCTCACTCAAAACCGGCTCGGGCCCCCCTCTGAGACTTGCATTGTGCGAAAACCCGGGCCCATGACGGCCCCTCAGCACTCTTCCCCAACCGACCGGTCGGACGTGGACGACGTCGAACAGCACGCCTGTCCGAAGTGCGGCGCACAGCCCGACTCGCCCTGCCGCTCGCGCGGCAAGATCTTCAGCGAGAAGATCAGCACCCACGTCCGGGTCCGCCCCCGCTTCGAAGGGGCGTTGAGGACGGCGCGGGAGGTCAAGGCGTACGCCCCGCACTGTCGTGTCCTCTTCACCGTGTACGAGATGAAGCGGCTCGGCCGCGACGCCGCCGAACTCACCGTGCTCGCCGACCACCTCACCGCCCACGGCCTGGTCCTGGAGATGCTCGCCGGACCCCTGCCCGGCGTCTACGACCCCACGAGCCCCGGGGAAGCTGCTGTTCGCGTTCTTCGCCGCGATGGCGGAGACGGAGCGGGAGAACATCCGGGAGTCGACGCTGGAGGGGCTCGACACCGCGGCCCGCAAGGGCAAGCACGGCGGCCGGCCACCTGTCATCACCGACGATATGCTGCACACCGTGCTCCGCAGGCGGGCACTGGGTCAGTCCGTCGAGCAGATCCAGCCCGACTTGTTCATCCCCACCGGCAAGCGCAAGGGGCAGAGCCCCTCCGTCGCCGTACGGCGTCAGTGGCCAGACGGCCATGGGGTGAAAGAATCTGGCCAATGCGGGCGCGGGGGCGGGCGCCGGGGGTCAGAGGTCCTGGACGGCGCGGAGGGCCGCACTGACGCGGTTCATCGCGTCGGGGCCGATGTCGCCACGCAGCGTGGCGTCCTTGAAACGGCCGGCGACGTGGAGCTGCTGAATGTTCATGGCGACGGCGGTGCGGTGGACCGGCTCGGTGATCTCAACGGACATCGCGGTGTCCGGGTAGCGCCCGGCCGGGTGCAGCACGATCGCGAGGACGGCACCGAACGCCTCGTCGAGCCCGGTCAGGGAGACGATCAGCACGTCACGGCCGTCCGTGAGCGTCCAGACCTCCCCACGCTTGATCTCCGTACTCACAGGGCGTCGCCCTCACCCGCGAGATCCTGACCGAGGCCGAGCCCGGCGAGCTGGCGGGCCGCGTCCAGCGTCGCGGCCCGGCGCGCGGCGCGCACCACATACGCGTTCACACTCAGGCCCGCCGCATCCGCGGCCTGCTTGATCGAGGGAGCGAGCTCGTCGGGGACGCGGAGCGTCATCGCGGTAGTCGACATGGCACCACATTAGCCACCGGAATGTGGTGGCGTCACCTGGTTGCGGTGATCCCGAGGCGGCGGCCCCGGCGCGACGTTCGGGATCAACCGGTCTACTCCATGAGGGCCACGGCGAGCCCCACGACGATCAGCCCGCTCGCCAAGCCGACGAGAACAAGGCGCAGAGCCCCCGCCCGGCCCCACGACGGTTCGGAGTCTTCGCACTCACAGGCGGTCCGCCCGTGCCCGAGCACGGGTGAATCGAGCCAGTACGGATCGGTCAGCTCGGCCAGTTCCTCGGCGCGCACGATGTTGCTCATACCGGGGAAACGACACTTCGCCACGCAAGGGTGCACACCTGCCCGAACCGTTATCCCGCCCTCACCGAATGGGCACAGTCCGGCGGCAGCCGGTTTCCTCTGCTCGACCGCTCACCACCCGGCGATTGAAAGCGTTCAATTCACATCGCGCCGACCTTCCCCACACCGCCAAGTACACACGCACGCACCCAACTTCCCTCCGCGCACCGGAAACTCCTGCCCACCTCATTGACGCCCCGCAGCCCCACCCATACCGTCCGCTTAAATCGATTCACCTACGCTGCGAGGTCATCGTGATCAGTAGAAGGAGCGTCCTGACAGGGACCGCCGCCGTCCTGGGGGCCGTGGCGACCGGGCCCCTCGGGTCCCTGCCCGCAGCCCGTGCCGCTACCGCTGCGGCCGCCGGGCCCGGCTCCGGCTCCGCGTACGCCTTCGCCGACCGGATGCGGCAGGCGTACGGCGGCGTCGGGATCGAGTTCCGGCCCGAGGTGCGGTGGTGGCTGGCCGAAGGGCTGAACACGGATGCCACGCTGCGGGGGAACGTCAAGCAGATCGCCGATCTCGGCTTCGGCGCCGCGGAGTTCCTCGCCATGCCGGAGGAGGGCGCGGACGACAAGACCTACGGCTGGGGCTCGGACGAGTGGACGCACGACTCCCGGCTCGTGATCGAGGAGGCCACGGCGCGCGGGCTCGGCTTCAGCCTGACCAGCGGGACGCACTGGGCGACGGCCAACCTCCCCGACACGTTCACGTGGGGCGGTGCCACCTTCGACTACGACAACAAGGCGGCCTCGAAGGAACTCGACTACGCCACCGTGCTGTTGGACTCCGGTGAGGCGTTCGACGGCGCGCTGCCGCGTGCCGTGAAGCCGAAGCAGTCGGCGGACTCGAAGGAGAACGTATTCGAGGGAGTCGTCGCGGCGAGGGTCACCAAGCCCCGCGCCGACAGCGGCCAGGCGCCCGGGTACGGCCAGGGCACCGGCACCGGGGAGCTCGACTTCGGCTCGCTCACCGACCTCTCCGACAAGGTCGTGCGGGACGGCGACACGTACTCGCTGAACTGGACGGCCCCGGACGACGGCCGGTACGCCCTCTTCGTCTACTGGATGCACGGCACCGGCGAGATCTTCGAGCCCTCGACCAGCAAGAACTACACGATCAACTACGTCGACCGGTACGGCATCGACGCGCTCAAGGACTACTGGGAAGCGAATGCCCTCACGCCCGAACTGAAGGACACCATGCGGCGGAACGGCCGCGGCGAGATCTACATGGACTCCCTGGAGCTCGCCAGCTACGGCGCGGCAGGTGTGCTGTGGGGCCATCACTTCAAGGACGAGTTCCGTACGCGGCGCGGCTACGACGTGACGCCGTACCTCCCGGTCATTTCCTGGGACAAGACGCGCCACGACTCCAGCACACCACCGGAGTTCGACTATGCCGTCGCGCGGGACGCGGACACCGCCCGCGTACAGAAGATCCGCAACGATGCCAACCAGACGTTCTCCGAGCTCTACGAGGAGAACGTCCTGAAGCCGCTGCAGGCGTGGCTCCACGGACTCGGCATGAAGCTCCGTGCCGAGCCGTCGTACGGGATGGTGTACGAGATCTCCACGCCCGCGAAGTACCTCGACGGCGTGGAGACGGAGACGTTCGCGCAGAACGGTGACCTCGACGTCTACCGCGGCATGCTCGGGTCGGCGCACATGTACGGCCGCCCCTTCTCCAGCGAGACCGGCGCCGTCGGCGGCCACAACTACTACTACGACATGGACTACTGGACGCGGATCGCCTATCTGCAGTTCGCGGGAGGCGTCAACCGCACGGTGTTCCACGGCTATTCGGCCATCGAGGGCTCCGAGGCGGACACCCACTGGCCCGGACACGAAGGCATGTACTCGTTCTTCTCCGAGCGGTTCGGCGGCCGTCAGCCGGCGTCGATGATGTACCCGGAGTGGACCGAGATGCTCGGCCGCATCCAGAAGGTGCTGCGGCAGGGCAAGCCGCGCCGGGACATCGCGATCCTCAGAACGGACAACGCGTTCATCTCCTACGGCCAGCCGCGCGCCAACACGCCTGCCGAGAACAGCTATTTCATGAACGACAAGCCGTACTTCTGGCGCGATCTCGCGTTGCAGCACGCCGGTTACACCTACGACTACTTCTCTCCGCAGCTCCTGGAGGACGAGGGGAACGTCCGGTGGACTCGGGACGAGCTGCAGCCGGACGGGCCGGGCTACCAGGCCGTCATCCTGTACCAGGACTCGCTTGAACTCTCCGCCGCCAAACGGCTGTTGGCGATCGCCAAGGGCGGGCTTCCGGTGCTGTTCGTCAACAACACCTCCGAGATCAGGTCCCACGAGGGGCCCGAGGTCGCGTACGAGAAGGCCGCCTCGACGACGCGGTTCGTGCAGGACGACGAGGAGGAGCTGGGCCGGGTCGTCGCCCGCATCAAGGCGTTGCGCAATGTCGCCGAGGTCGAGCAAGCCGCTGACGCCCTCGCGGCGCTGAAGAAGCTCGGCGTCGCACCGCGGGTCGCCTACGCCGCGCCGAACGACACGATCATGACGATCTCCCGGCTCGACGAGAAGGCGAACGTCCTCTACACCTTCGCCTACAACTTCAAGTTCGAGAAGAACAAGGGCAAGGACGCCACCGCCTTCACCCTCTCCATGGCGGCGCGGGGCAAGCCGCACACCATCGACGCCTGGACGGGGGCCATCGAGCCGGTGGGCGCCTATGACGTCAGCGGTGGGCGCACGGACGTCGAGCTGTCGCTGAAGCCCGGCGAGGCCGCCGTCATCACGCTCGACCTCAAGGACCGCGCCCCGCGCACGCACGCGGTCACCACCACGGCGGACCGGGTCATCGAGGACGGGGCGCGGATGTCCATCCTGGCCACCCGCGGCGGCACGTACACCACCACGCTGAGCGATGGGCGCAAGGCACGTAGCCGCGTGCGGGTGCCCGAGCCGATACCGCTCGAACGCTGGGACATCACCGTCCAGGACTGGAACGAGGGCGACCGCAAGGTCAACACCGAGACCAAGTTCGGCCACGAGACGAAGGAGGTGTACTACACCACCAAGAAGACGGAGCTGTCCTTCCCCGACAGCCGGCTCGTGCCGTGGAAGGACCTCCCGGCGACGGACGCGCAGCTGTCGCGGCTCGCGGGCGACGACCCGTCGATGGCACACGTCTCCGGCATCGGCACGTACGAGACGACGTTCCGGCTCCCGCGCGGCTGGACCAAGGCCAACGGCGCGTACCTGCGCATCGGTTCGACCAACGGCGACCAGGCCCGCGTCCTCGTCAACGGCCGACAGGCGCCCGGGCTCGACCTTCGCACCCTTCAGGTCGACATCTCGGACCTGCTGCGCGAGGACGGCGAGAACACGGTCGAGGTCATCGTCGCGACGACCCTCACCAACCGCCTGCTCCAGCGCGGCTACGAGACACAGGGCGGGCCGCAGGACTACGGCCTGACCGGCGATGTGTCGGTCGTGCCGTACACCGTGGCGGACGTGTCCGCCGGCTGACCGGCGACTGACCGGCGGCGGCCACTGGCGGGACCAGTGGTCGCCGCCGCGCGACATCGCGTAACGATCGCGGCACTTCGGCTGTGCGTGGTCCCGCGGCACTGCACGGTGTGGTGCATGCCGGATGCCACTGATGACCGCCAAAGAGGCGCGTACACGACACACACCACGCAGCACGGTCGCATCACGGCGGAGCGCATGGACGGGGTCGCGGCGGTACAGGCCGAGGGCGCGTTCAAGCTGGTCTACGCCGAGGCGTTCGCCGGTCCCCCGTTCCACGAGTCCGCGCACGACGTCGACGCCGCCTTCCGCCGCTTCCCGGCCCGGGCGGGCTACCGCGGCTTCCGCGCCGTCCTGGCCCGTACCGAGGACGGCGAGCCGATCGGCATGGCGTACGGCCACCCGCTCCCGCCCGACGCGGTGTGGTGGGACGAGCTCACCGAGCCCGTGTCCGACGACATGCGGCGCGAGGACGGGCAGCGCACCTTCGGGCTCATGGAACTCGCGGTGCGCGGCGCATGGCGCGGACAGGGGGTCGCACGGAGTCTGCACACGCTGCTGCTCGACGGCATCGCCGCCGAGCGGGTGCTGTTGAACGTCCACCCGGCGAGCGGGGCGGCGCGGGCCGCCTACCGCTCGTGGGGATACCGCAAGATCGGACAGGGCCGACCGGGAGGCCAGGCGGCCGTGGACCTCCATGACGTGATGCTGCTCGACCTGCGCTGAGCCGGGCACGGCCGCGCACCTCTCACCGTTCTTCCAGCGCCTTCCGGAACGGCAGCGGGCTGTGCAGTGCCTGTTCGATGCTTTCCAGTGAACGCCCCTTGGTCTCCGGCACCTTCACGGCGACGAAGGCGATGCAGGCCACGTTCATCAGCGCGTAGAAGAGGAACGTGCCGGAGCGGCCGATGGTGTTGATCGCGGTCAGGGCGGTCATGGCGATGAGCAGGTCGAAGCCCCACAGGCAGACCGTTGCCAGGCTGGTGGCTTGGCCGCGGACGCTCAGCGGCAGGATCTCCGGGCCGATGAGCCAGACGACGGCCTGCATGCCGACACCGTTGAACAGGATGTAGGCGAACAGCGCGATGATCACGGTCCAGCGCTGGGTGGCGGAGTCCCCGAGGACGCCGAAGGCGAGCGCGAGGACGGTCATCGCCAGCGCGGAACCCGGCAGGAACCACAGGATCGTGCGGCGGCGGCCGGTCTTGTCGACGGCGATGGCGCCCACCACTCCGGCCACGACGAGCATCGTGCCGATGCCGATGCCCGTGAGGAGGGCCACCGAGTCACCGAATCCGGCGTCGGCCAGGATCGTGGGCGCGTAGTAGACGATCGCGTTGATGCCGGTCAGCTGCGAGAACGCGGCGATGCCCACGGCGATCAGCAGGGCGGGCCGCAGCCAGCGCTGCCCCAGACTCCGCCAACTGCCGCCGTGCGCGGGGGCGCTGGCCGTGACGGCCGTGATCTCCGCCGCCTCGGCCGCGACATCCGTGCCCGCGGGACGCAGCCGCCCGAGCGTGCGCAACGCCGCTTCGGTCCGGCCGTTCTCGATCAGCCAGCGGGGGCTTTCGGGCAGGAAGGCCATCCCGATCGCCAGCGCCGCGGCCGGGACGACGGCGAGAGCGAACATCACCCGCCAGCCTCCGCTGTCGTTCAGCGCCCATCCGCATACGTAGGCGATGAGCTGGCCGATGGCGACCATGAGCTGGAAGACGACCATCAGGCGGCCGCGGATCGCAGGCGGGGACAGTTCGGCGATGTAGACCGGCACCATGTTGGACGCGCCGCCCACCGCGAGGCCCAGCACGAAGCGGGCGGCGATCAGTGTCGCCACCCCGGGTGCCAGCGCGGCCGCGACCGCCCCCAGGGCGAAGATCACCGCGACGGCGGCGACCACTCTGCGGCGTCCGTGCCGGACGGCGGCGCGGCCCGAGACGACGGCGCCGACCATCGCCCCGAGGAGGATGACGCTGACCACGATCTCCTGTTCGCGCGAGCTCAGGTCGAGGTCGTCACGGAGGTGGAGCAGGGCGCCGGAGATGATGCCGGTGTCGTACCCGAAGAGCAGACCGCCCAGGGCCGAGACGGCGGCGACGGCGTAGACAAGGCCGGGGGTGCGCCCCTTGCCGCTGTCCTTCTCCGGTGGCCGCGCGGCCACCGCGGTCGGCTCAGGCATCGCCCATGACCAGACCTTCGATGGTGTGCTTCTGCGTGACCGGCGTCAGTTCGTCGACGACCTGGCAGTCGAGGTGGCGGCGCACGCGCTCGGGCAGCGCCTCCCAGTAGGCCCGGGTGACGGCGGTGTCGTGCCGGTCGCCGTTGGTGGCTTCGGGGCCGTCGATGCCGAGGATCAGCACCGGCCGGGAGGTGGCCGACTCGTTCTTGGTGCCCCGGTGGATGGTGAGTGCGGTGCGGGCCGAGATGTCGCCGCGCTGCGGGTACTTGCGTACGGCGCGCCCCTCGTAGCGGGCGTAGTGCTCGCGGGGCGGGAACATGCCGTGCTCGAAGTCGGGTTCGTCGTCCCACTGGGTGCCGGGGGCGATCTCGAAGGGGCCCATGTCCTCCTTCGTGTCGACGCCGGTGACGTTGAACGCGAGGGAGGTCAGGCGCCGTTCGGTGCGGGTCTCGTCCGGGATGGGGAAGTCGCGGTGCCAGGGCTGGTTGACGGCGCCCTCCAGCGGTACGTCGAAGCCGAGTTCGACGATGCGGTAGTCGGGGCCGAGTGCGGCGGTGGCCACCGAGCGCACCCAGGGGTGGTCGACCAGGTCGACGAAGCCGCGCAGCTGTTCGGGGTGGATCTCGACGTAGTAGCGGTTCGGTCCGCGGCCCACGGCGCCGCCGGGTCGGTCGCGCGCCTCTTCGTAGGCCGTCTCGATGTCCTCGCGCAGCCGGTCCGCCCACTCGACGGTGAAGGCGCCCTTCCGCGCGGTGATGCCGTCGGTGTACAGGTTCTCGACATCCCCGGACACGTCGATGTCGAGCTCGGCGGGAACGACGCCGGGGAATGCGCCTCCGGGAGATACGACGCCGGTCGAAGCGTGCACAGCCATCCTTGCCTCCTTGCAAGCAGAACTTCCGCACACAGGTTTGCATCGCTGCATGCAACGTTGCAATACCCTTCTGGCAAGGAATTTCGAGACAACGGGTCGGTGCCGATCAGCGCGGGCTTGGCGCCACGACCACGGCAGCCACGCACCTCGGGTGCCACGCGGGCCGCGTGAAAGGATGAGCCGGTGAGCAGCCGTCTGAAGGATGTGGCCGCACGGGCCGGGGTCTCCGTGCGCACGGTGTCGAACGTCGTCAGCGGATCCGCGACGGTGGCCGCCGAGACCCGACAGCGCGTGCAGGAAGTCATCGAGGAGTTGGGCTACCGGCCCAACCTGGCCGCACGCAGCCTGCGCGCGGGCCGCACCGGGATCATCGGCCTGGCCATCCCCGAACTGCACTCCCCTTACTTCAGTGAACTCGCGGGCCTGCTCGTCGAGGAGGCGCAGCGCCGCTCCTGGACTGTAGTGATCGACCAGACCCGCGGCGACGCCGACGCCGAGCGCCGACTGCTCACGCGCGGCGGCGGCCGCGTGGTCGACGGACTCATCATCAGCCCCTGGGCACTGGACCCGGCCGAGCTGACCGAACTCGCCGCCACCACCGCCCCGGCGGTCCCGCTCGTCCTGCTCGGCGAGCGCAGCCCGCGCGGCACCCTGGACCGCGTCGCCGTGGACAACGTCGCCGCCGCCGACGACGCCACCACCCACCTTCTCCGCATCGGCCGCCGGCGCATCGCCGCGATCGGCCTGCAGCCGCACCTGCAGAACGGCACGGCGCAGCAACGCGCGCAGGGCTACCACCGGGCACTGGAGCGGGCCGGCCACCCTCGCCCCGCCGAGGCCCTGCAACGGCCGGTCGCCGCGCTCCACCGGGCGGACGGCGCCCGCGCCATGACCGAACTGCTCGACGGACCCGAGCGTCCGGACGCGGTGTTCGCCTTCAGCGACGAACTCGCCCTGGGCGCGCTGCACATGGCCCATCAGCGAGGGCTGCGGGTGCCGGAGGACATCGCGGTCGTCGGCTTCGACGACATCGAGGACGGGCGCTACAGCCATCCCCCGCTGACCACGATCGCGCCGGACAAGCATCAGATCGCGCTGCGCTCCCTGCAGTGCCTGGCCGACCGCATATACAGCCCCGACAACGCCGTGCCCGCACAGGATCTGACGGTTCCTCACCGGCTGGTCGTGCGGGGGACGGCGTGAGGCGAAAGCGGCCCGAGCCCCGACCCCGGGACCGCCGGTCGGTGTGTCAGACCACCGGGACGACCGGGTCGTCGAGGAGGCTCCGGTCGCCGTCGGTGCCGTGGGCGAGCGCCGCGGCCACGTCCTCGTGCGGGGCGCCGAACCGGATCGCGCTGACCTCGTCCAGCTTCTGGTAGTGGTGCGGGGCGAGTTCGACGTTCAGGGCGTCGAGGTAGCCCGCCAGGTGGGCCGGTGTGCGGGGTCCCACGATGGGGAGCAGCGAGGTCCGGGCCCGCGCCGCGCGCTGACGCAGCCAGGCCAGTGCGACCTGGACCGGGCCCGTCCCCAGCTCTTCGGCCACGGCGAGGACGGCGTCGAGCACGACGGTGCGCTGCTCACTGCCCTCGCCGGGGGTACCGCCGGCCGCGGCCCGCGCACTGAGTCGGCCCTCTTCGCCGTGACGGTACTTCCCGGTCAACAGGCCGCCGGCCAGCGGTGAGTAGAGGACAACGCCCAGTCCGTGCGCCTCGGCCATCGGCAAGAGCTCTCGTTCCGCGGAGCGTTCGGCCAGGCTGTACTCGCTCTGGATGCCGACCAACGGCATGCGCCCGCTCAGCTCCGACCTGACGGCGGCGCCCGCCACCCGCCAGGCCGGGAAGTTCGACAGTCCGCCGTAGCGGATCTTGCCCGCCCGGATCAGATCCTCGAAGGCGGCCATGATCTCCGGCAGCGGGGTCACCCCGTCGGGAATGTGCGGCATGAAGACATCGACGTAGTCGGTCCCCAGCCGCCGCAGGCTCTCCTCCAGGGACCGGATCATCGTCTTGCGGCTGTTGCCCGTGGTGCCGGGGCGGACCTGGGCGCTTCGGGTCCCGCTGTATTTGGTGATCACGACGTAGTCGTCGCGCTCGCGGCCCAGCAACTCGCCGAGAACGGTCTCGGCCTCGCCGTTCTGGTAGATGTTCGAGACGTCGAAGGTGGTGCCGCCGGCCGCCACGAACGACTCGAAGATCGCTCTGGCCCCCTCCACCCCGGCCGCGGCCGGAGCCGAGCCGAAGTTGGCCGTGCCCAGCACGTATTCCGACACCCGTAGGCCACTGTGTCGTCCGAAAGTCTGGTAACGCATGGGATCCTCCTCGGATTCTGCGGTACGGTCGACGACACTAACACGTAAAACGAATGGTCATTCTCTTATGCCGAAGGTCAGTCAGGCCCACCTCGACGCCCGCCGTCAGCAGATCATCGACGCCGCCCGCGCCCGCTTCGCCACCGACGGCTTCGCACGGACGTCCATGCCCGACATCGTCAGGGCCTCCGGGCTCTCCACCGGGGCGATCTACCGGTACTTCAAGGGCAAGGACGAGATCGTCGCCGCGATCTGCGAACAGTCGAGCCAGGCGTTCCCCGCGGAGCTGACCGCCGAGGCCGTCCAGGACTTCCTTGAGCACATCCGCACCCTTGCGCGCGAGGAGGGCCACGCCCGACTGGTCGCCCAGATCTACGCCGAGGCCGCCGTCTCGCCGAGCCTCGCCGCGCTCGTCGACCGCCAGCTCGGCGAACTGCGCGCGGCGGTCGTCGCGCTGCTGCCGGACGGCGACCCCGCGCGCGCGGGCCGGATCGCCGAGGCCTTCGTGGCCCTCTGCCAGGGCTACAGTCAGCAACTCGCCGTACGGGGCGACGTCGACCCCGCCCCGTTCACGGAGGCTCTGGTCGCGATCACCGAGCCGTAGGTCACGGAGTCGTAGGTCACGGAGTCGTAGAACTCCTGGTTTCAGAAGTCCCAGTTGCAGAGGTCCCAGTCGTAGAACTCCGAGTCGTGGACTGGGAGTTGGTTCGTCCGCCTCCCGGTCGGCCCAGCGCGATGCCGGCCAGGACCAGGGCCATGCCCGCCGCCTGGGGCACACCGAGGGGCTCGCCTCCGAGTGCGACACCGAGGGCCACGCCGGTGACCGGGTTGAGCAGCCCGATGAGGCCGACCGTGGCGGCGGGCAGGTGACGCAGGCCGGTGAGCCACGCGACGAACGCGAGAGCCGTGGCGATCAGGGCCGTGTAGGCGAGGGCCGCCGCGCCGGGGGCGGTGAGCGGCGGGGGCCCGCCCTCGAAGACAAGGGCCGCGACGAGCAACAGCACTCCCCCGAACGTGAGTTGCCACGCCGTACTGGCCAGGACCCCGGCCCCCGTACCCCAGCGCTTGGACAGCGCGTAGCCGACCGAGGACGAGGCGAGGGCCCCCGCCGAGGCGAGCAGGCCGGGAACGCTGGGCGCACCGGCCTGGCCGGCCAGCATCAGCACCACACCGCCCAACCCGATCGCGGCACCGGCCATCGGCGCCACCCGTGGCCGTTCGGACAGCAGGGCCCACGCGCTGAGCATCAGGGCCGCCGGTGACAGCGCCATCAGCGTCGAGGCGGTCGCCGTGGTCAGCAGGTGGGCGGCGAGGTAGACGAGCAGGAAGAACGCACTGGTGTTGAGCAGCCCGAGCACCGCGGACTTCCACCACCAGGCGCCCCGCGGGAGTCTGCGGGACAGGGCCAGCAGCAGACATCCCGCCGGCAGGGCCCGCAGCGCGGCGCCCCACCAGGGACTGTCGGCCGGGAGGTACTGATGGGTGACGAAGTAGTTGGCGCCCCAGGCCACCGGGGCGAGCGCCGCGACGGCGCCCCACCGGTACGTAGTTTCCATGGAAGGTAATATAGCTTCCATGGAAGATAACCCGTCCAGTGCGGACAGGAATCACGCGGACAGGAATCACGCGGACATGGCTCATCCCGGCACGGCTCACATGGATCACGTCGCCCGCATCCAGGCCGCCTGGCGTCAAGAACGCCCGGACCTCGACGTTGCGCCGCAGGGTGTCATCGGCCGGCTGCACCGGATCGCGACGCTGCTCACGCAGGAGCTGTGCACGGTCTACGGCCGATACGACCTCAGCGAGGGCGAGTTCGACGTACTGGCGGCCCTGCGCCGCGCGGGCGCCCCCTTCGAGCGCGCTCCCGGCGAACTGGCCGCACACACCATGGTCACCACCGGCGCCATCTCCAAGCGCATCGACCGCCTGGAACGCGCGGGCCTGGTCGCCCGGCGCCGCGCCACGGGTGACGGACGCGGCCGGGTCGTCGCCCTCACCGACGCGGGCCGCGCCCTCTTCGACCGGGCGTTCACGGACCACATCCGCAACGAACACCGGCTGCTCGCCGCGCTGCCCCCGTCCGAGGCCGCGGCCCTGGAACACCTCCTGACCTCGTGGCTCGCGCAGTTGGAGCCGCCGACGCCGTAGCGCGCCCGCCGGGAACTCAGGCCACCGGGGACGCGGGGGTCGGCGCCGCGCCCAGTTCCTCGGCGACGAGGCCGCGTACCCGCTCGCGCTCGGCGCGGCCCCAGGTCTCCTTCGTGACCAGGATGCCGACGAGCCCGATCACCGCCGCGCCGAGGTAGAGGAGCGCCGCGCCCGGCCAGCCGAAGGCGCCCACGAGGACGGCGGCGAGCAGCGGCGCGAAGCCGCCGATGGCCGCCGCGACCTGGTAGCCCAGCGAGGCGCCCGACGTGCGCGTCGCGGTGCGGAACTGCTCGGTGAGCAGGGAGCCCTGGGTGCCGGTGAGCGAGGCGTGGATGAGGCCGATGCCGATGATGAACACCGTGACGACCAGGGCGGGTTGGGCGGAGTTGGTGAGCAGGTACATGGGGAACGCGAAGAGGATGGCCGCCGTGCACCCGGCGATGTAGATGGGTCGGCGTCCGATGCGGTCGGTGAGCGCGCCGGCCAGGAAGGTGACACCGATGGCCAGGACGCTGGCGACGGTGATCGCGCCCAGGGCGACGGGCCGCAGGTCGGGGTGGTGGTCGGTGATGTAACTGAGCAGGTAGGTCGCTGTGGAGTAGTAGGCGAAGGACTCGACGACACGCAGCGCGATGACCCGCAGGATGCCGCGCCAGTCCCCCGACAGCGTCGCCAGGAAGGGATTCTTCTCCGTCTTCCCTTCGGCCCGGGCCTCCTGGAACTCGGGGGATTCCGAGAGCCGCGAGCGCACGATCAGCGCGGCGATCACGAGGACGGCGCTCACCAGGAACGGGGTCCGCCACTGCCAGCTGCCCTCCAGCGTGGAACTCCAGGCGAACACACCGCTGGCCAGGGCGATGCCAAGTGGGTTGCCCGACTGGGGTATCGCGGCGAACATGCCGCGCCGGTGCCAGGGCGCGTGCTCGTACGCCATGGTGATCGCCCCGCCCCATTCGGCGCCGAACGCGAGGCCCTGCACCATGCGGATCACGGTGAGCAGGATCGGGGCGAGCACACCCACCTGTTCGTACGTGGGGAGCGTGCCGATGAGGAAGGTGGCCGCACCCATGACGATCATCGCGGCCACGAGGACGGGCTTGCGGCCGAACTTGTCGGCGAAGTAGCCGCCGACGGCACCGCCGAGCGGGCGCATGACGAAGCCGACCGCGAGCGTGGCGAAGGAGAGCAGTGTGCCGACGAAGCGGTCGCTGTCGGGGAAGAAGACGGCGCCGAAGTAGAGGGCGGACGCGGTGCCGTAGGCGATGAAGTCGTAGTTCTCGACGCTGGTGCCGAAGGCGGCGGCGATCGCGGTTTTGACGCGGTCCTTGGAGCCGAGCACGCTTGGCTGCCCGGCGGGTGTGCGGGTGGACATGGGGATCTCCTGCGGGTTCGGGGCACGTGCGGGTACGCCGAGGGGACGCGCGGCGCGGAGTGTGCGCGGGCGTTGGGTGGGGTGCGGTGCGGGAGGAGCGGGGTGGTGCGGCGGGGGGTGCGTCAGACGGTGGTGGGTGTCAGCTCGTCGAGGGCGTTGAGTTTCGCGACGCGGCGGCGGGTGTCCGCATCGTCGTCGAAGGTGGCGTCCAGGAACTCGCGGACGATGTCGGGCACGAGCGCGTGCGGCACGAGCCAGGCGCCCATGGCGATGGCGTTGGCGTCGTCGTGCTCGACCGACTGATGGGCGGAGTACGGCTCGTGGGCGAGGCCGCAGCGGATGCCGGGCAGCTTGTTGGCGGCCATGACGGCGCCCTGTCCGGTGCCGCACACGAGCACGGCACGGTCGGCGGCGCCGCTGAGCACCGGCTCGCAGGTGGCGCGGGTGATGTCGGGGAAGTCGACGGGTTCGCTGCCGTGGGTGCCGCAGTCCACGATGTCGTGCCCGAGCGCCTCGATGGCCTGCCGGACGGTGTCCTTGAGCGCGAAACCGGCGTGGTCCGCTCCGAGGGCGACCCTCATGTGGTGTCCTGCCTTTCGAATTCCAGTGTGCGCAAGTGCCGTGCGGACACTCACTGTTGGGCTTGGGGCGACCGGTCGACGAAGGTCGTGGGGACGCGCTGGCCCGACGCCTCGCGCCCGGCGATGAGGTCCACGACCCCTCGTACGCCGAGCCGGCCGATCTCCGCCGCGTCCTGGCGGACCGCGCTGATGGGCGGCGAGGCGAACTCGAACCAGTCGAGGTCGTCGACGGACACGACCTCGATCCGGGCCGCCTGCTCGACGCCGAGCCGCTCGCGCAGCGCACGCACGGCGCCGAGCGTGGTCGGGCCGTTCGCGCCGAACACGGCGGTGAACGGGACACCGCGGTCGAGGACCCGGTTCATGGCCTTGGCCGCCCCGTCGGCGAGGAAGTCACCAGCCTCCATCAGCCCTTCGTCGGTGCTGATGCCGTGCTGCTCGCGCCCGGCGAGGTAGGCGGCGCGGCGCTCGGCGCCGGTGGAGATGGTGTCGGGGCCCCCGATGAAGGCGACGTCGCGATGCCCGCGCCGTCGCAGCCAGTCGAGGACCTGCCCGACGCCCTGGGCGTTGTCCGTCCCGTACATCGGCGCGTCGATGCCCTCGATGGTGCGGTTGAGGAAGACGAGCGGCAGGCCGGAGGCGACCGTGGCGGCGAGCTGCGGCGAGACGGTGCTCTGCGGCGCGAACAGCAGGCCGTCGATGCGCTGGGAGGCGAAGGTCTGGAGGTAGGCGTCGGCCTGGTCGGCATCCTCGTTGGCGTTGGCCAGCAGGACGGTGTAGCCGTGCCGGCGGGCCTCCTGCTCGGCGGCGTGCGCCAGTTCGGAGAAGAACGGGTTGCGGATGTCCGAGACGAGCAGCCCCAGTACGTCGGTCCGCGCACGCCGCAGGGCACGGGCGGGCCCGTTGGCGATGTAGCCCAACTCGGCCGCCGCCGCCAGCACTCGGGCCCGCGAATCGGCCGAGGTCTGACTGCTCCCGCTGAGCACCCGCGACGCGGTCCCCAGCGCGACCCCGGCCCGCGCCGCGACGTCCTTGATCGTGGCCATCCGTTGCTCCACCTCCTCGGATTCCATGGAAACGTTTCCATAGCATGGATGACTTTAAGATCGCATACGGGCTGCGCCCGGGGCAAGGGTTTGGCGGGGGCGGGCGCCTCGGGGGCGGGCTCTTCAGGAGACGGGCGACTCAGGGGGCGGCCGGGCTCTTCAGGAGACGGGCGCTTCAGGGAGCCCGCCGCACGGGCGGCCGCGCCGCGACCGGTCGGAGCGACCGACCCGGCAACACCGACCCGGCAGCCGGTTACGCCGGATCCGCCACGCCGTGGCCGAACGACCGGTGCGCCACACCCTGCAAGTGCTTGCGCATCGCCGCTTCGCACGCCGCCGCATCGCCCTCCTCGAAGGCACGCAGCACCGCGGAGTGTTCGGCGAGCGCCTCCTCGGTGTCGGTGATGCGCCCGCCGGTGAAGCGGCGGAACCGCTGGATGTGGGCTCCCAGCGGATCGATGGCCGCGGACAGGAAGCGGTTGCCCGCGGCCTCGGCGATGGCGGCATGGAAGGCGGAGTCGGCCTGTAGGTAGACGCGGAAGTCGTCCGTCTCCTGCTGATCCGCCGCCGCGGTCATCTCGCGGTGGTGCTCGGCCAGGACCCGGGTCGTCGCGGCCGCGTCCACTTCGCAGGCCTGACGCGCGCTGTAGGGCTCGATGAGCAGCCGCGCCGCCATCAGTTCACGGAACCCCCTGTCGTCCAGGAGCGGCGCCACCGTGTAGCCGCGGTGTGGCACACGCTGCACGAGGCCCGTGTGCTCCAGCTTGGCCAGCGCCTCACGGAGGGGTGTCGGCGAGACACCCCAGTCCTTGGCGATGGTGTCGATGCGCAGCGGCGTCCCCGGATCCAGGCCCTCGTCGAGGATGAGGGCCAACAGGGCCTCATATGCCTCGTCCATCAGGACGGTCCTGCCGAGCCCCTCCGGACGGGCCTTCCTGCCGACTGCTCCCAACGTCGTCGCCTCTTTCCGATGTGGCCCCTGCTTCAGGCCTGTTGTCCCAGCTGAACGCGCCCCCATGCCGCGCCCGTCAGTTTATCCGGCGGAGGCGGCCGCCCCGTGCGGGGACCTGCCGGTGTCGGCTCACTTCGCGGTGCGCGGGGAGAGCAGTGTCACGAGTGCCGAGTCGTCCTGTGCGCCCAGGCCCTGGCTCATGGCGAGTTGGTACAGCTGGTCGGCCGCGGCGGCGACCGAGGTGGCCACTCCGGCCTTCTTGGCGAGGGACACCACGATGTTCATGTCCTTGCGGATGATGTCGAGCCGGGACCGCAGTTCGGGACCTCCGGTGCCGTCCTCCGCGGCCTCGTACTGCTGGACCATGCGCGGTCCGCGGTCGGCGAGCATGAACGAGGAGGCCGCGCCCTGGCCGAGGACGTCGACGGCGCGGTCCAGGTCGATGCCGAGCGCGCGGGCCAGTGCGAGGGACTCCGCGGCGGCCGCGGTGTGGATGCCGCACAGCAGCTGGTTGACGGTCTTCATGATCTGGCCGTCGCCGGTGCGCGGCCCGACGATGTGCAGGGTCGAGGCGAGCCGGTCCAGGACCGGGCGGGCGGTGTCGAGGGCGGCGTTCTCGGCACCGACCATGATCAGCAGGTCGCCCGTACCGGCACGCACCGCGCCGCCGCTGACGGGCGCGTCGACGAGGTGCACATCCTGCTCGGCGAGGCGCGCGGCCACGGCCTGGACGGCGTCGACACCCACGGTGGAGGTGACGACGACGACCGCACCCGCGCGCAGCGTGTCCGCGGCACCCTGCTCGACGAGGCCGCCACCGAACAGGCAGGACTCCAACTGCTCCTGATCGCGTACGGCGATGACGACGACGTCGGCGCCCTTCGCGGCGTCGGCGGGGGTCGTGGCGGGAGTGGCGCCGGACTCGGCGGCGAGCGTGCGGCGCTCCTCGAAGACGTCGAAGGCGTGGACCGGGAAGGCACCGGCGAGGCGGGTGGCCATGGGCAGGCCCATGGCGCCGAGGCCGAGGACCGCGGTGACAGGGGTGGTGGCGGTGGTGTCAGTGGACATGAGGAGCTTCTTTCGTGCGGGCTGCGGCCGGGCGGGGCCGCGGGGACAGTTTCTCTCCGCGTCAGGTGGGCGTCGGCCCCGACCCCCGGTGACAGGGGTCGCGGCCGTCGCGGTGTCAGACGAGGACGGCGTACATGAGGAGCGACATGGCCAGGCCCATCACGGCGACGATCGTCGAGAGGACGGACCATGTCTTGATGTTCTGGGCGACGCTCATGCCGAAGTACTCCTTCGACAGCCAGAATCCGGCGTCGTTGACGTGCGAGAAGAACAGCGATCCCGCGCCGACGGCGAGTGCGATGAGGGACGCCTCCACCGGCGGGGCGCCCGCCGCCATGGGTGCCATGATGCCGGCGGCGGCCGTGGTGGCGACGGTCGCGGAGCCGGTGGCGAGCCGGATCAGGACGGCCAGCACCCAGCCGAGGACCAGGGTCGGCATGTGTGCCTCCGCGGCCGCCTTGCCGATGGCGTCCGCGACGCCGGTGTCCACGATCAGCTGCTTGAAGCCGCCGCCCGCGCCGACGATGAGGAGGATGCCGGCGACGGCAGGCAGCCCCGCCGTGACGATGGTGCGCACCTCGGCCTTGCTCCGGCCGAGTCCCCAGCCGAAGACGGCCATGGCGACGAGCACGGCGAGGAACATCGCCACGAGCGGTGTGCCGAGGAAGTCGAGCACGTGGTTGTACCAGGCGTCGCCGGGGAAGGCGATGTCGGCGATCGACTTGGCGAGCATCAGGACGACCGGCAGGGCTATCGCGCCGAGCGAGGTGCCGAATCCGGGGGTGCGGGCCTGCGTACCGTCCGTCTCGCGGGCGGTCATCAGGGCCTTCACCAGTTCGGCGGGCGCCTCGGTGCGTACGTGCCGGGCGATGAACTTCGCGTACAGCGGGCCCGCGACGATGACCGTGGGGATCGCGGCGACGAGGCCGAGCCCGAGCGTCGTGCCGATGTCGGCCTTGAGCGCGCTGACCGCGACGAGCGGTCCCGGGTGCGGCGGCACGAACGCGTGCAGCGTGCCGAGTCCGGCCAGGGCCGGCACGGCCAGCAGGACCAGGGGCGTATGGGTGCGCTTGGCCATGACCACGATGATCGGGATCAGCAGCACGAGGCCGACCTCGAAGAACATGGGCAGGCCGATGATCGCGGCGATCAGTGCCATGGACCACGGGAGGACGCGGGGTCCCGAGCGTGAGCCGATGGTGTCGACGATGCGGTCGACGCCTCCGGAGTCCGCGAGCAGTTTGCCGAGGATCGCGCCGAGAGCGATCAACGCGCCGGTGGAACCGAGGGTGTCGCCCATGCCGGTACTGAACGACTCGACGACTTTGGCCAGTTCACTGCCGGAGCCGACGCCCAGCACGAGGGACCCGGCGATCAGGGCGATGAAGGGATGGAAGTCGAAGAGCGTGATGAGCGAGACGATCACGGCGATGGCGACGGCCACCATGGTGATGAGCCGTGTGTCGTGCCCGGTCCAGGGTGCGGCCGCCAGTGGCACGGCGAGCGGGGCCAGCATGCGGGGTTGTCCTTACGTCGTTGTAAGAGGGGTGGACGGCGTCAGCAGCCGGAGCGGGCCTCGTCCGCCTGGTCGGTGGCGCCGGTGTCGTAGGCGTCGAGGGTCCGGACCTTGTCGGCGGAGGGCGACGAGGCGTCGAACCGGTAGCCGAGCCACTCGCGGACCAGGCGGCGGGCCAGTTCGATACCGATCACGCGCTGGCCCATGGTGAGTACCTGGGCGTTGTTGCTGAGCACGGCCCGCTCGACGGAGAAGCTGTCGTGGGCGGTCACGGCGCGGATGCCGCGCACCTTGTTGGCGCTGATGGCGACGCCCAGGCCGGTGCCGCAGAACAGCAGTGCGCGGTCGGCTCCGCCCTCCGCGACGAGTCGTGCCGCCGCGACGCCGATGTGCGGGTAGTCGGTGTGCTCGTCCGCTCCGACGCCGACGTCCTTGACGGAGGCGACGCGCGGGTCGGCTTCGAGGTCGGCCTTGAGGGCTTCCTTGTACGCGTGGCCGGCGTCGTCGCTGCCGATGACGATGTGCAGCGGGGCAGGGGTGGTGTGGTCGGGGTGACCCATCGTCGTTCCTGTTCTTGGGATGCGGGATTGCGCGATCGGTGGGGCGGCCGGGTGGTGTTCGGCCGTGCCGCTGCCCGGTTCTGACGGGGCGTTACTTCGCCAGCAGCTCGGCGACGGTGCGCGCGCACAGGGCCAGCGACGTCGCGCCTGCGTCGGGCGTGCCGATGCTGCGTTCGGCCAGGGGCCGGGCGCGGCCCAGGCGTGGGGTGAGGGCGGCGGTCGCCTCGGCGGCGGTGCTCGCTTCCGCGGCGGCCAGGCCGAGGGCGGTCACCGTGTCGTCTCCGCGCCCGATGGCCGCGGTGAAGGTGTCGACGAGCGGGGCGAAGGCGTCGACGAGTGTCTTGTCGCCGGGCTTGGCGCCGCCGAGGGAGGTGACGGCGTCGAAGGCGGCGCGGGCGCCCGTGGCCGCGCGCACCGCGTCGACCGGCCCGGTGTCGCCGAGTTCCTGGGCGAGGGCGCGCAGCCCCACGCCCCACAGCACTCCGGAGGTGCCGCCCGCCTCGTCGGCCCAGGCGTCGGCGGCGGCGTTGAGCAGCGAACGGGCGCCTGCCGCACGGGAGTTGGCTGTTTCGGCGGCGCGTACGGCGGCGTCGATGCCCTTGGTCATGCCGCGCCCGTGGTCGCCGTCGCCCGCCACCGCGTCGATGCGGCCGAGCTCGGCGGCGGCGTCGTGCAGCGCGCTCCGCAGGGCGCGCAGGCTGGTGAGGATCGTGGCCGCGGCGCGGATTGAGGGCTCGTCGCCCTGGATGATCGGGGTGCCGGGCAGGGCCTCGGGCAACACACGCGGCGCGGCCGGTACCTCGGGCAGCGGGATGCGGCGGAAGCCGGGGGCGTCGGCGGGCGCGCACCACCAGCGTTCGAGGTCCTCGTCGAGCCACATCAGGGTGAGGGAGCAGGCGGCCATGTCCAGGCTGGTGACGAGTTCGCCGACCTCGGGGCGCACCACGGTGAGCCCGGCCGCGCCGAGGGCCTGCGACACATGTCCCCACAGCAGGAACAGCTCTTCGTACTTGGTGGCGCCGAGGCCGTTGAGGATCGCGGCGACGCGTGTGCCGGACTTCGCAGGACGCTCCGCGAGCAGCCGGCCCACGAGGATGCGGGCGATGGTCGGGGCGTCGGCCATGTCGGCGTCCTCGACGCCGGGTTCGCCGTGGATGCCGAGGCCGATGGCCATCTTTCCTTCGGGCACGGTGAACAGCGGGGCGTCGGCGCCGGGCATCGTGCAGCCGGCGAAGGCGATGCCGAAGGAGTACGTGGCGGCGTTGGCGTGCTGGGCCGCGGTCTCGACGGCGTCCAGGGCGAGGCCTTCCTCGGCCGCCGCCCCCGCGACCTTGAAGACCGTGAAGTCGCCCGCGATACCGCGCCGTTCGCCGTCCCGTTCGGCCGGGGCGCTGGCCACGTCGTCGGTGACGAGCACGGTGCGGGTGTCGACGCCCGCGCCGCGCAGCCGTGCCTGTGCCATGCCGAAGTTCATGCGGTCGCCCGCGTAGTTGCCGAAGCAGTAGAGGACTCCCCCGCCGGCGTCGGCGGCGCGTGCGACCGACTCCGCCTGGCGGCTGGAGGGCGAGGTGAAGATGTTCCCGACGACGGCGCCCGTGGCGAGTCCGCTGCCGACCAGGCCGCTGAAGGCCGGGTAGTGCCCCGAGCCCCCGCCCACGACGACGGCGACCTGCCCCGGGGGAAGCGGCGTGCTGCGTATGACGCCGCCCGGCACGAGGGTGGCGTGCTCGGGGTAGGCGGCGGCGAATCCGCGCAGCTGGTCCTCGCTGAAGCGGGCGGGGTCGGCGTACAGCCTGGTCATGGCGGGTGGTTCCTTGTCGCGAGGCGGGGGCGCGGCGGTGCGCGCGGGGGCTGGGATCGGGGGCTGGGATCGGGGACGGGGCCCGAGGTGGGCCCAGCGCGCCCGGACCGGTGGCGGGTCCGGGCGGCGGTGTGCCGATGGAGGCGATGTGCCAATGGCGGCGGTGCGCCAATGGCGGCGGTGCGCCGATGGGGGCCGGTGCCGGTTCGATCCGGCGGGGCCCGGCTCAGGCCGTGGCCGGATCGAACCGGCCGGGCTCACCTCAGGCCGTGGGCGCGCTCGGGAGGATGCGCCGCAGGTACTCGCGGTTCGCGGCGGAGACGCTGAGGCCGTCGCCGCCGTAGTGCTCCACGCAGAACGCGCCGTTGAAGCCGTGGGCGAGGGCGATCTTGACGGCCTGCCGGTAGCTGACGAACCCGGACTCCATGGGGGCGGGGGAGGTCAGGACGGTGCCGCTGGCGGGGTCCTCGACGCGGTAGTAGCTCTTCACGTGCCAGTAGTTGGCGTGCGGCAGCGTCTTGGTGACCATCGACTCCCAGGACTCGATGGGGCGCTGCATGCGGATGAGGTTGCCCAGGTCCGGATTGAGGCCGACGTTGTCCCGGTCGATGTCCGTGAGCAGGGCGACGGCCGAGTCCGCGGTGCCGAGGTAGGTGTCCTCGTACATCTCCAGCGAAAGCTCGACGCCCACCGAGGCGGCGTGGTCGGCGAGTTCGCGCAGCCGGGTCACGGCCTTGTGCCACATCTCCTGGTCCCCGACGGGGTCCTGGGGTCCCGGCACGGTCCAGAACCAGAGCACGGCCTGCTGCTCGGGGGTGAGCGGACGGTGCAGGCCGAAGGAGACGAGCGGGACGCCCAGGGCGGCGGCCGCGTCGATGGTGCGGTGCGAGTAGGCGAGGTTGTCGTCGCCGTCGACGGGGTCGATGACACTGCGGCGGATCGCGGAAATGGCGGGGGCGGTCAGGCCCACCTTGGCGATCGTGGCGCGCAGTTCCTCGACCCGGTCCGGGGCGAGGTCGCCTGGGCGCAGCCAGCCGTCGGTCAGATCGACCTCGGTGAACCCGGCGTCGGCCACCTCCCGCAGGCTCTGCGCCCACTGTTCGGCGGTCTGGTCCTGGGTGGAGACACCATCAGGTCCGGTGTTCGGAAACTGCAGCAGGGCGGCGGCGATAGGCCAGGTCTCTGCGGTGTGGTTCAGCATCGGCTCCCTTTCTCTATTTTCTATATGATCTATGACTTCGGCAGCTGTCAAGGGTGATCCACATCGCACCCGGACGCGCTCGGACCGCACCCCGTAGGCTGGGGCTTTCCGACGTGTTTCCCGAAAGGTTTAGGTGAGACTTCAGGTGTCCACTTCCGGCACTGGGTCCGCACCGCAGGCCAGACCGCGCATCACGATCAAGGAGATCGCCGCCGAGGCCGGCGTCTCCGTGCCGACCGTGTCCAAGGTCCTCAACGGGCACGCACACGTCGCACCGGCCACTCGGGAGCGGGTCGAGTCACTGCTCGAACGGCACGCGTACCCGCGCAGGCCCCGCAAGCCGGCCGCCGTGCCGGCCCGCGCAGGGACCACCGGGCCGCTCATCGCGGACCTGGTCTTCCCGGTCCTGGACAGCGAGTGGGCGCTCGCGGTGCTGCGCGGGGCCGAGCGCGTGGCGCACGAGGCCGGGATCGGTGTCGTCGTCAACGCCTTCCGGGAGGACGAGGCCGACCAGCGCCGCTGGCTGGAACAGGTCAGGGCGCGCGGCTCCGCGGGCGTGGTGCTGGCCGTGGTCGGACTCGCGCCCGCCTTCGCGACGAGCGTCCACGAGCTGGGCATCCCGGTGGTCGCGGTCGACGCGACCGGTACGCCGCATCCGCACGCCGCCACCGTCGGCGTCACCAACTGGCAGGGCGCCTACACCGCGACCGCGCATCTCACCGAGCTCGGCCACCGGCGGATCGCCTGCATCGCGGGCCGTGACGACCTGCGGTGTTCGGCGGCCCGCGTGGACGGCTACCGCTCCGCGCTGCGGGCGGCGGGTCTCGATGTCGACGAGGAGCTGATCCTTCCCGGCGACTTCCACGCCGAGTCGGCCGAGGAGGCCGCCCTTGAGCTGTTGAGCGGACCGGAACGGCCGACGGCCGTCGCGACGGGGAACGACCAGCAGGCGATCGGGGTGATGCGCGCCGCCCGTCGCCTCGGGATCGATGTACCGGCCGCGCTGAGCGTCGTGGGGTTCGACGATCTGGCGGCGGCGCGGACCTCGGAGCCGCCGCTGACGACCGTGCGCCAGCCGGTCTCCGAAATGGCCGCGCTGGCCCTGCGGATGATCCTGCATCACCGCGAACACGGCGCGTTCGAGGTGACGCAGATGGAACTGGCCAGCGAGCTGGTGGTGCGCGGCAGCACGGCTCCGCCGCCGGAGGGATAGGACCGGGTCTGCTCCCCCGGCCGGGGTCCGCTCCCCCGGCCCCACCCCTCCTGCCTCGGCTCACGCCTGCGTGACCGTCACCGGTGTGTCGAGGACCCGGTCGTGGCCCACCGGCCGCGGCTTCTCACCGCTGACCGTGAAGCTGCCGGTCAGCGGGGTGTCGGCGCTGGAGCGGCCGACCAGCACGCGGAACTCCCCCGGCTCGACGACGCGTTGGCCGTTCCGCCCGGTGAAGGAGGTGCGCTCCGCGTGCAGCCGGAAGGTCACACGCCGGGCCTCGCCCGCGGCGAGCGCGATCCGCGCGAAGCCCGCCAACTGCCGCTCCGGACGCACGACTTGCGCGACCGGGTCGGACACGTACAGCTGCACCGTCTCCCGCCCCGCCCGCTCCCCGGTGTTGCGCACGGTGCAGGCGATCTCGACCTCCTCGTCGGTCTCGATCTCCGGGCGGCTGAGGGCGAGATCCTCGTAGGCGTACGTGGTGTAGGCCAGGCCGTGTCCGAAGGGGTAGAGCGGGGTCGGGTCGAGGGCGGAGACCGAACTCGCCCGGCCAAGAGGGGCGGTGAGGTAGGTGCCGGGCTGGCCGCCGGGGTCGCGGGGGACGGACACGGGCAGCCGGCCCGCGGGTTCGGCGGCGCCGGTGAGGAGGTCGGCGAGCGCCCGGCCGCCCTCCTCACCGGGGAAGAACGCCTGGACGACGGCGCCGGCCCGCTCCACGTAACCGCCGACGGCGTAGGGGCGGCCGCTGAGCACGGTGAGGACCGTGGGCGTGCCCGCGTCGAGGACGGCGTCGAGGAGCGCGCCCTGCTCGCCGGGCAGCGACAGGTCGGGGGCGTCGCAGCCCTCGCCGGAGGTGCCGCGGCCGAACATGCCGGGGCGGTCACCGACGACGGCGAGCACCAGGTCGGCCTCCCGCGCGGCGCGTACGGCGTCCGGGATGCCGTCGGTGCCGGGCTCGCGGACATCGCACCCGGCGACGTATTCGACGCTCCAGCCGGGCAGCGCCTCGCGCAGCGCGTCCACGACCGTGGGGGCCTCGACGCCGAGGCCGCCGACGTGGGCGGGGAAGGAGTAGCAGCCGAAGAGGGAGATCGGGTCGTCGGCGACGGGGCCGACGACGGCGAGGCGGCGCGGCCTGGAGGCGTCGAGCGGGAGGACGCCTGAGTCGTTGGCGAGCAGCACGATCGCCTCGCGTGCCAGGCGGCGGGCGAGGTCGCGGTGGTGGTCGGTGTCGAGGTCGAGGTGCTCGGGGGCGTTCGGCCGCCAGTCCGGGTCGAGCAGGCCGAGTTCGGCCTTCTGCGTCAGGACGCGGAGCAGGGCGCGGTCGACGAGGGCTTCGGGGACGCGTCCGGCGCGGACCTCGGCGGCGAGCGGTTCGGTGTAGCAGCGGCCGGAGGGGAGTTCGACGTCGACGCCCGCGGTGAGGGCCTGGGCGGCGGCGTCACCGGGTCCTTCGGCGACGTGGTGGAGCAGATGCAGGAAGGAGACACCGAAGTAGTCGGCGACGACGGTGCCGGTGAAGCCCCACTCCTCGCGAAGGACGGTGGTGAGCAGGTGCTCGTCGGCGGCGGACGGCGTGCCGTCGATGTCGGTGTAGGCGTGCATCACCGAGCGCGCGCCTCCCTTGCGCAGCGCCGTCTCGAAGGGCGGCAGGAGGACGTCGGCGAACTCGCGCGGCCCCATGGAGACGGGCGCGAGGTTGCGGCCCGCGCGGGAGGCGGAGTAGCCGGCGAAGTGCTTGAGGGTGGCGACGACGCCCTGGGACTCGATGCCGGCGACGTAGGCGGCGGCCAACTCGCCGATCAGGTACGGGTCTTCGCCGATGGTCTCCTCGACGCGGCCCCAGCGCAGGTCGCGTACGACGTCGAGGACCGGGGCGAGGCCCTGGTGGACCCCGGCGGCGCGCAGGTCGGCGCCGATGACGGCGGCCATCTCCCGTACCAGGTCCGGGTCGAAGGTGGCGCCCCAGGACAGCGGCACGGGGAAGACGGCGGCCCGGTGGGCGGCGAACCCGGCCAGGCACTCCTCGTGCGCCATCGCCGGGATGCCGAAGCGGGAGGCGGCGCGGACGGCCTCCTGGCTCGCGGCGAGCGCACGGGCACCGGCGAGGGGTTCGACGGCGTGGGTGCCGAAGACGCGGGTGAGCTGGCCGAGTCCGTGCCGGATCGCCTCGTCCCAGTCGAGGGTCTCGCCGGCGAGGTCGTCCTGGTGCGGGGCGACGCCGCGGCCGTCGACGGTGGCGCCGACCCAGATGCCGACGAGCTGTCCGAGCTTCTCCTCTAGCGTCATCCGGGCCGCGAGGTCGTGGGCGCGGTCGGCGGCGGGCAGGGCGGGGTCGCGCCAGGGCTCGTGCGCCCTGGCGGAGGAGGGCGCTTGCGGGGCGGATGCTGCCGGGGTGCTGGCCATGGCGTCGTCCTTGCGTCGTAACGGAGATACGGAGATACGGAGATACGGGGGCGATCGGGGCGGGGAACGGCCGGTCCCGAAGCGGAAACTGCACAAGGGTTTCCGAAACTTTCGGCCCTCACTATAGTGCGAGCTCAGCGCCTTGATCACTCCAAGGCCTCATCATTCACAGGTGATTGACGCGCTCGCGCGGCGCTGCCTAGGGTGCGCCCCACCCCACCACTTTCCGAAAGTCTCTCGGAAATTCCTTGAGGAGTGGCATGACCACCGCGACAAAGATGTCGGACCCCACCAGGCCCCAGGGATCCCCGCCCGCCCCGGACCGCCGCACCGGCAGACGCGGCTTCCTCGCCGGTATCGCGTCCCTCGCGGCGGCCGGTGCCGCGTCCCCGCTCCTCACCGGCTGTTCGACCGAGGCGTCGGCGGCCACCGTGACGCCGGAGGTGTGGGCGCTGACCGACCCCGTACAGAACGCCATTCAGACGAAGTACCTGGAGCCCGGCACCCCGCGCCGCAGGCTGGCCGTCTTCCCCAACACCAACTACACGCAGAAACTGCGCATCGCGATGGGCACCTCCAAGGGCCCCGACGTCTTCTTCAACTGGGGCGGCGCCAGCGTCGGTCCGTACGACGACGCGGGCATGGTCGTCGACCTCGCCGAGCATCTCCCCCGCGGCTGGGCGGAGAAGGCCTTCCTGCCGGCCTCTCTGGGCTCGGCCCGCACCGGCGACGGCAAGCTTCTCGGGCTGCCCCTGAAGGGCATGCAACCCGTCGTCCTCTTCTACAACAAGGACATGTTCGACGACCTCGGCCTGGCCGCCCCGGACACCTGGGACTCCTTCCTGCGCGCGGTCGACCGTGTGAAGAAGGAGAACGTCACACCCATCGCGCTGGCCGGCGCCGAGAGCTGGACGCAGCTGATGTGGTTCGAGTTCCTCGCCGAACGCCTGGGCCGCGGCAAGCAGATCGACGCCCTGTTCCGGGGCACGCGCGGGAGCTGGCGCGACGGACCCGTCGAGGAGTCCCTGAAGTACGTCCGCGACCTGGTCGAACGGGGCGCCTTCGGCAGGACCTTCGGATCCGTGTCGTACGGCTCGGGCACCGCCACGGCCCTGTTCGCCACCGGCCGGGCCGCCATGCACCTGATGGGGACCTGGGAGTACACCAACCTCAACGCCAACCACAAGAAGTTCGCCGCACGGTCCCTCGCGTGGAGCTCCTTCCCCCAGATGCCCTCGGGGGCCGGCGGGGCCGGGGCCCTGGTCGGCAACCCCACGAACTACTTCTCCGTCTCCTCCCGCAGCAACCTGGCCGCCGACCACATCAAGATGCTCAAGGACCGGCTCAACTCCCGTGGCTACGTGGACACGTTGATCGCCGCGGGAGAGGTCCCCGCCGCGGCGGGCATCGAGGACCGGCTGGAGGCGAAGTCGCCCGACCCGCGCTTCTCCCGCTGGGTGTACGACACGGTGGCCGGGGCCGAGCGCTTCACGCTCTCCTGGGACCAGGCCCTCCAGCCGGTCCTCAAGGAGGCCATGCTCGCCCAGTTGCAGGAGGTCTTCCTCGGCACCACCTCGCCCTCCTCTTTCGTCGACACCATGGAGGCCCTGCTGTGAGCCCCACGACCACCGCCACCGCCGCGCCCGCTGCCACTCCTGACCTGGAGGAGGCGAGCCCGCCGCCCGCCGCGCGCCCCGCGACCCGGCGCGCCCACGACGGCGCGCTCCCCCGGCCCGGCATCGGCTATCTGCTGCCGGCCCTGGCCGTCTTCGGCGTCTTCGCGCTGCTGCCGCTCATTGGCGTCGCCGCGCTCTCCTTCACCAGCTGGAACGGCCTCGGCAATCCCGCCTTCAACGGCCTGGACAACTGGCAGCAGCTCTTCGCCAACCCCGCCACCTGGTCCTCGCTGAAGGTCACCCTGATCCTCACGGCCCTCGGCTGGCTCCTCCAGACGCCCCTCGCGCTGCTGCTCGGCGTCTGGGCGGCCGGCACCCAGCGCCTGCGGGCGGTCTTCTCCGCGCTGTACTTCCTGCCGCTGCTGCTGTCCGGCGCCGCCGTCGCGCTGGTGTGGAAGGCCCTGCTCGACCCCACCTTCGGCCTCTCCGGGCAGCTCGGCTCGTGGTTCGGCTCCGACGGCGACTTCCTGTCCTCGCCCAGCGGCGCGCTCGCCTGCGTACTGGCCGTCGGCGCCTGGCAGTTCGTGCCGTTCCACATGCTGATGTACCAAGCCGCGGCCCGTAACGTACCGGCGCAGCTGTACGAGGCCGCCACCCTCGACGGAGCGGGCCGGGTACGGCAGTTCTTCGCGATCACCCTGCCGCAGCTGCGCAACACCGTGGTCACCTCCTCCACGCTGATGGTCGTCGGCTCGATGACCACCTTCGAGACGATCCTCATCCTCACCAACGGCGGTCCGGGCACCGCGACCCAGATCCTGCCGTTCCGCATGTACCAACAGGCGTTCATGTCCTTCGAGATGGGGCCCGCCGCCGCCCTGGCCACCGTCCTGGTGCTCTTCGGTACGGGGCTCTCGCTGCTCATCGTCCGCTTCAGCGGCTTCACCAAGATGAACTCCACCCTGGAGGGGATCTGATGGCTCTCACCCGAGTCACCACCCGGGCCTCCGCCCGCACGTCCACCTGGATGCGGGCGAACGTCCCCGCCGGTGTCGCCTCACTGATCTGGCTGGCGATCGTCCTCGTCCCGGTCTGGTCCGTGCTCAGCTGGGCCGTCCAGGGCGGCGACGGCTTCCTGTCGACGGGGCCGCTCAGCTGGCCCTCCAGCTTCACCGTCGGCAACGTCGGCCGGGTCCTCGAAATGGGCTTCGCCCAGGCCTTCGTCAACACCCTGGTCGTGACGGTCGTCAGCGTCGCCCTCACGCTGCTGTGCGCGATACCCGGCGCGTACGCGATCGTCCGCTCCCGCAGCCGTACGGTCGCGGCCGTCTTCCGGGCGTTCCTCCTCGGCCTCGCCATCCCCGCCCAGGCCGTGATCATCCCCGTCTACCTGATGATCGTCCGCCTCGGCCTGTACGACACCAAGGCCGCGATCATCCTGCCGACGGTGGCCTTCGGGCTCCCTCTCGCGATCCTCATCCTCGTCGGCACGCTGCGCGACGTGCCGCGCGAGAACTACGAGGCGATGGCCCTGGACGGCGCGGGCACGTTCCGTACGCTGTGGAACCTCGTCGTCCCGATGTCGCGGGGCTCGATCATCGCCGTCGGCGTGTACGCGGCGCTCCAGGCGTGGAACGGCTTCCTGTTCCCGCTGATCCTCACCCAGTCCGCGAGCCAGCAGGTCCTGACCCTCAACCTGTGGAACTTCCAGACCGAGCACGGCGTCGACATGCCCGGCCTGATGACCGCCGTGCTCCTGTCCGCCTTCCCCGTCTTCGTCGCCTACCTCCTGGCCCGCCGCTGGCTGATCGCCGGCATGGCAGGAATGGGTGGCAAGTGACCGCGTCAGGACACCTCATGAACACGTACGACCCGGCCTGGCTGCCCGACGAGGCCTGGCACGCGCTGCGCGGCCGCCGCGCCCTGGTTCTCGCCGACGGCGGCCCGATCGCCGACACACTGGGCGGCGAACTGCACGAGGGCTCCGATCCCGACCTGGTCCTCGCCCTGCGCCACCACGCCGACACCTCCGACGCGGCCCGCGCGGCGGTCCGCCGCGCCCCGGCCGACCTGGGCCCCGAGGGCTACGCCGTCACCACGCACGGGCACACCACCGTGGTCCTGGCCGAGTCCGAACACGGGCTCCTGTACGGCCTGTTCGACCTGCTGAGGGCCGATCCGCCCGCCGACGGCGGCATCCGCCTCGAACGCCCGCACACCGCCCTGCGCAAGCTCGACCACTGGGACAACCTCTCCGTCCACCCGCGCATGGGCCAGGTCGAGCGCGGCTACGCGGGCGGCTCGCTGTTCTGGGACGACGGCCGCGCCCGCAACACCCCCGAGGAACTGCGGCGGTTGCACGACTACGGCCGACTCCTCGCCTCCTGCGGCATCAATGCGATCACCGTCAACAACGTCAACGTCCACGAGGACGCCGCCCACCTTCTCACCGACCGGCTCGACGACGTCGTCACGATCGCCGACGCGCTGCGCCCCTGGGGCATCCGCGTCCACCTGTCCGTCTCCTACGCGGCGCCCGTCCTGCTCGGCGGCCTGCCGACGGCGGACCCGCTGGCCCCGGACGTGCGGGCCTGGTGGCAGCGGACCACCGAGGCCGTGTACGAGGCGATCGACGACTTCGGCGGCTACACCGTCAAGGCCGACTCCGAAGGCCAGCCGGGACCGCACTCCTACGGCCGCGACCACGCCCAGGGCGCCAACCTCCTCGCCGCCGCCCTCGCCCCGCACGGCGGCGTCGTCCACTGGCGCGCCTTCGTCTACGACCACCGCCAGGACTGGCGCGACCGCAGCACCGACCGGGCCCGTGCCGCGTACGACGAATTCACCCCGCTGGACGAGCAGTTCGACGCCAACGTGATCCTTCAGGTCAAGCACGGACCGATCGACTTCCAGCCCCGCGAGCCCGTGTCCCCGCTCCTCGCGGCCATGCCCCGCACGCGTCTTGCCATCGAGGTGCAAGCCACCCAGGAGTACACGGGCCAGCAGCAGCACGTCTGCTACCTCGCCCCCATGTGGTCCGAGGTGCTGGGATTCCGCCCGTACGGCGAGGACGACGCCCGCACGATCGCGGATCTCGGCGCCTCCGGCGGGTTCGCGGCCGTCGCCAACACCGGGAACTCGCCCTTCTGGTGCGGCCATCCGCTGGCCCAGGCCAACCTGTACGCGTACGGCCGCCTGGCCTGGAACCCGGCCCTGGACCCGGACACCGTCCTCGCGGAATGGACGCACCTGACACACCCCGGCGCCCCGGACCTCGTACGCACCACCGTGCGCTCCGCCCTCGAAGGCTCCTGGCGGACGTACGAGAAGTACACCGCCCCACTGGGTGTCGGCTTCATGGTCCGCCCGCACCACCACTACGGCCCGGACGTCGACGGCTACGAATACACCCCCTGGGGCACCTACCACCACGCGGACCGCGACGGCGTCGGCGTCGACCGCACCACGGTCACCGGCACGGGATACTCCGGCCAGTACCCCGAACCCTGGTCCGACCTGTACGACTCGCCCGGCACCTGCCCCGACGAGCTGCTCCTCTTCTTCCACCACGTCCCGTACACCCACCGCCTGCACAGCGGCAGAACGGTGATCCAGCACATCTACGACACCCACGCCGAGGGCTGCGCGGAGGCGGAGGAGGCCCGGAGGCGCTGGCAGCGCATCGCCCACCTCCTCCCCGGCGAACGCCACCGGGAGACGGCCTCGCGCTACGAGGAACAGGTCCGCTGCGCCCGCGAGTGGCGCGACCAGATCAACGCCTACTTCCACCGCAAGAGCGGGATCCCCGACGAGCGGGGGGCCGAACGCCGAGAGTGCGGTACGTGACCTCCCGTCCGGCTTGCGCTCGCTCGACGCTGTGATGTTGGGACGTCGCCGCCGGTCGGGCGTTCGGGGTTCGCGTGGGTTGCGGCATGAGCATGCGCAAGCGGTATCCGACTTGCTGCCGTAGCCCTGGCCGGAGCCGGCGCCATTGTCCTCGATGGCGCCCCTGCCGCGCTGGCCGACGATTCCGTTTCCTAGTTGAGGTTGGGGAAGGGCCGCTGGTCGCGGACCGGGTATGGCCCGCGCCGGCCAGGGTGGTGAGGATCTGCTGGTAGGTCTGCGCGTGCCTCGGCTTCTCGGTAACCCGGAGTCAGCGGGCGGAGCGCAGCAGGTGGTCGCGTACGAGGGTGACGTGCGGGTTGGCCGCGGATCCCGGGCGCTGGACGAGGAATGCGGTGTTGATCGGGGCGTCGTCCGGGTCGTTCAGCAACACCAGGGCGCCGGAGGCCAGTTCGTCGGCGCACAGGTAGCGAGGCAGCACGCTGAACCCGGCGCCACCGGCCACGGCCGCCTTCACTGCCCGCAGGTCGGGAACGGTGACGGCCGGGGTGCAGGTCAGTCGCTTGCCGAAGACGTGGCGCCAGTACCGGCGGACGATCGGCAGGTCATCGGCGTACGAGACGAGGGGGACGCCGTGCAGCGCGGCCGGGCCGTCGGCCGCGAGCCGGGGGCCGACGCGGTCCGCCCACACCGGCGCCGCGACCAGCACGAACTCCTCGTCGACGAGCGGCACCGAGGCGAGGACGCGGCCACGCGGGCGGACGGTGGCGACGACCAGATCGTGCCGTCCCGCCCGCAGCTCCTCCAGGAGAGCGTCGGTCAGACCGAACGTGACGCGCAGCCGTACGCCCTTGTCGACCAGCGGGGCGAGGGTGGGCAGCACGCGGTGCGAGAGGTACTCGGCGGGGCCCGCCAGATGGACCGGGCCCGCCTCGCCCTCCTCTAGGAGTCCGCCGGGGCCGCCGACCGCGCCGAGGGCGTCCAGTGGCTCCACGATCCGGGCCGCCAGTTCGTCCGCGAACGCCGTCGGAGCGACGCCCCGCGCCTGCCGCTCGAAGAGCTCGCGGCCCAGCTGGGTCTCCAGGGAGCGGATCTGCGTGGTGACCGTGGGCTGGGACAGGCCCAGCATGCGGGCGCCCGCGGTGAAGGCGCCCGACCGGTACACCGCCAGGAACGTGCGCAACAGATTCAGGTCGGGCAGACCCGCCGCCCGGGGCCCGGCCGCACTTGTCATCCCATTGGCTTCCCTATCTCTCACATGTCCCAGCCTATTGGATTCCTATGGGTGGGCGGCCGTACCTTCGGGGACATCGCCGCACTGACGATCTACATACGAAGTGTCAGAGCTTCCGAAACGGAGAACCACCCCATGTCGAAGATCCTCTTCGTGATGACCGGCGTCGACTTCTGGACGCTGGCCGACGGCACCAAGCACCCGACCGGCTTCTGGGCCGAGGAGGCCGTCGCCCCGTACGAGGCGTTCAAGGCCGCGGGCCACGAGATCGTCGTCGCCACCCCGGGCGGTGTCGTCCCCACCGTCGACCAGGGCAGCCTCGCCCCCGAGGTCAACGGCGGACAGGAGAACGCCGACCGCGTCGCGAACGCCCTGGCCGCGATCAGCGAGATCCGGTCCCCCATCAAGCTGGAGGACGTGCGCCTGGACGACTACGCCGCCGTCTTCTACCCCGGCGGCCACGGCCCGATGGAGGACCTCGCCGTCAACGCCGACTCCGGCAAGCTGCTCACCCTCGCCCTGGAGTCCGGCAAGCCGCTCGGCGTCGTCTGCCACGCCCCGGCCGCGCTGCTCGCCGCCACCAAGGACGACGGCACCAACACCTTCGCCGGGTACGACGTCGCCGCCTTCACCAACGACGAGGAGACCCAGGCGGGCCTCGCCGACAGGGCGAAGTGGCTGCTCCAGGACCGCCTCACCGAGGCCGGCGTACATGTGCGGGTCGGCGAGCCCTGGGCGCCGAACGTGGTCGTCGACCGCAATCTCGTCACGGGCCAGAACCCGGCCTCGTCCGCGCCGCTGGCCGTCCAGCTGCTCAAGAAGCTGGCCTGAGCGACATGGGCACCGACCGGCTCGACGAGGTCCTCGACGCCACGTACGACTGCCTGACCAGGTACGGCGTACGGCGCACGACGATGGACGACATCGCCACCACCATGGGCGTGTCCCGGTCCGCGGTCTACCAGTACGTCCGCAGCAAGGACGACGCCTTCCGGCGGCTCGCCGGGCGCCTGCACGACCGGGCGCTCGCGCGGGCCCGGCAGGCGGCCGCCGATGCGGGCGCCCCGCACGCCGACCGCATCCGCGGTGTCCTGGCCGCCAAGCTCGGTCTGGTCCTCGAACTGTCCGGGGACTCCCCGCACACCGCCGAACTCCTGGACGACAAGGCCCGGTTGTTCGGCGGCATCTGCACCGCCTTCACCTCGGATCTCAGGCACCTGCTCATCGCCCTGTTCACCGACGCGGGCACGGTCGGCGGCGTGGATCCCGCCGAGGCCGCGGACATCTGCGTCGCGCTCGTCATCGGGCTCGAATCCTCCACCGACGCACGGGAGTTGCTCGGCCCCGCGACGGACGCGCTGCTCACCGGTCTGCTCGGCACCGAGACCCGCACCGCGTCCGCCCTCGCGGGCCCGCCCGCCGGCACCCGGTACGAGGGGTGTCACGGAGACCCGGTCAGTTGATGTCGAACTCGTTCCCTTCGGGGTCCTTCATGCCGACCGCGTAGTGGTCGATGCCCTCCTCGTACATGACCACGGTGATGATGGCGCCCAGGCCCGTCAGGCGGTCCGCTTCGGCGTCCACTCGGTTCTTTCGCGTCTCGATCGGGTCGGTCCGGTCGCCGCTGGCGTGAAGGTCGATGTGCAGCCGGTTCTTCACCGCCTTCTCGTCCGGGACCGCATGGAACCAGACGGACGGCCCACCGCCCTCCGGGTCACTGATCCGATCCGCGGCGCCGGTCAACTCCTCTTCGGGCAGTCCCAGGTCGCGGTAGTAGTCGTCCCATGTGGCGAACCCGGATGGGGGCGGCGCGAGTTCATAACCCAGTGCGGCCGCCCAGAAGCGGGCCTGCCGGTCGGGATCGGCGCAGTCGATCACCAGCTGGTAGCGAACGGACATCTGCATTCCCTTCTCATCCAGGACGGGGCGACGTGCCCCATGTCCAGCCATCGGGATGTGCGGCGGCTACTGATCGGCACTGGAGGAGTCCTCGGCGAGCGCCGCCGCCCGGAGCGCGGCGGCCACCCGGTCGACCTGCTCCGAGGGCGGTTGCGGGAGTCGGGCCAGGAGGAGGCGCCGCAGTTCCCGGGGGCCGCCGCGTACCGACAGGATGCGGACGTCCGGCGGCGCGGCGGGCGCGAGGGACGCGGACACCGTCGTGATCCCGAAGCCCGCCGCGACGAGCCGCAGCTTGGCCAGCCAGTCGCGCGCGACGTGGGCGATCTCCGGCCGCTCGTCCAGGCCCGGCCACACCCCCATGAGGCCGTCCGCGCCGGACACCGAACCGGCGATCCAGCGCTGGCCGCGCAGATCGGCCACGTCGACGTAGTCGCCGCGGGCGAGGGGGTGGGCGGCGGGCACGGCCAGCCGCAGGGCGCGCTCCGTGAGGGTGCGCAGCACCAGCGGTGGTGACTCGTCGTCGGGCGCGCGGAACGGGGGTGCGGACGCCAGGAGGGCCAGGTCGATGCTGCCTGCCCGCAATGCACGGGCCAGCGCCGGTGTGCCGCCCTCTCGGCTGACGACCTGGAGCCCGGGATCGGTGCGCCGCAGGGCCACAAGTGCCCGTGGAACCAAGGACGTTCCGGCGCTGGGTACCCAGCCGAGGCGGACGGTGCCGCCCTCACCCGGCAGTCCGGACAGTTCGCGTGCCGTCGCGTCGATCTCGTCGAGCACGACCGTGGCGCGCCGCATCACGACGCGCCCCGCCGTGGTGAGCCGGACCCCGCCACGCCGCCGTTCGAGGAGTTCGGCGCCCGCGGCCCGCTCGATCGCCGCGATCTGGCGGGAGACCGCCGACTGCGTGTAGCCGAGCGAGGCCGCGGCCGCGGTGAAGGTTCCCTGTTCGGCGACCGCGCGGAAGACACGCAGCGCAGTGAGTGACACATCCGCGAAGTCCATGACGTTTACGCATACCACACGTGCCGAACTTTCGTTGGACTCATGCCACGCACGCTCCTAACGTTGTGGGCATGAACACTTCCCGCATCGCCCTCGTCACGGGCGCCAACCAGGGCCTGGGCCGCGCCCTCGTCGAAGGACTCGCGGCCCGCCTGGGCCCCGCGGATCTCGTCCTGCTCACCGGCCGTGACCAGCAGCGCGTCACCGAAGCGGCCCACGAGGTGGCCCAGTTGCCCGGCACCCGCAGCCAGGTTCAGGGCGTCGTCCTGGACGTCACCGACGCCGAGTCGATCGCCCGGCTCGCCGAGGAACTCCGTCTCCGGCACGGCGGCGTGGACGTGGTGATCTCCAACGCCGTGGCCCGGCTGCTGCCCGAGGACTCGCAGTCCGCTCGCGCCGACGAGTTCATCGACGTATCGAACTCCGCGACACACGCCGTGCTGCGCTCCTTCGCCCCCGTGCTGCGCCCCGGCGGGCGGCTCCTCGTCGTGGCCAGCAGCCTGGGCACCCTCGGCCACCTCACCCCGCGGCTGCGGCACCTCTTCGACGGCGCGGATCTCGACCAGGTCGAGTACGCCGTCGAGTCCTGGCGCGGCGCCATCCACAACGGGACCGCGGAGGAGGCCGGTTGGCCGCGCTGGCTGAACGTGCCCTCGAAGGTGGCCCAGGTCGCCGCCGTCCGCGCCGTCGCCGCCACCCGCCGCGCACACGATCTGGCGAGCGGCACCCTGATCGCCGCCGTCTGCCCCGGCATGGTCGACACCGCCACCTCCCGCCCCTGGTTCAGCGACTTCAGCCAGGCCAAGTCCCCGGCCGAAGCCGCACGCGCAGTGCTCGACCTGGTCTCCGCCGACACCGTCGACCCGGCCCACTACGGCGAGTTGGTCCGCTTCGGCGCGGCCCTGGACTGGCACGACGGCACGCCACCGGTCGAGCAGGACCGCCTGCTCACGCCGTGATTCCACGACAACACCCCACCCTCGGCAAGGAGTTCAGCGCCATGCCCCTCGTCACGACACCGTTCGGCTTCGCCAGCACCGCCGCGGAGGTCGCGGCGGGAGTCGACCTCACCGGCCGCCGCGCGGTCGTCACCGGCGCCTCTTCGGGACTCGGCGCCGAAACGGCGCGCGCCGTGGCCACGACCGGAGCGAGCGTGACGCTGGCCGTCCGGGACCCGGCGGCGGGCGAGCGCGTGGCCAAGGAGATCACCGCGGCCACCGGCAACCAGGACGTACACACCGCACACCTCGACCTCGCCGACCCCGCCTCCATCAGGGCCTTCACCGCCGCGTGGCAGGGCCCACTGCACATCCTGGTGAACAACGCCGGCGTCATGGCCTGTCCCGAGCGGTACACCGACGAGGGCTGGGAGTGGCAGTTCGCCACCAACCACCTCGGCCACTTCGCCCTGGCCACCGGCCTGTACGAGGCGCTCGCCGCGGACGGGTCGGCGCGGATCGTCTCGGTCAGCTCCACCGGCCACCAGCAGTCCCCCGTCGTCTGGGACGACGTCAACTTCGCCTTCCGCCCCTACGACCCGTGGCTCGCCTACGGCCAGTCCAAGACCGCCAACGTCCTCTTCGCGGTGGAGGCCACCCGCCGCTGGGCCGACGCGGGCATCACCGCGAACGCCCTGATGCCCGGCGCCATCTACACCAACCTCCAGCGCCACACCGGCGGCCGGGGCAGCGGCCGGGTCCCGGCCGACCTCATCAAGACGGTCGAGCAGGGCGCGGCGACCTCGGTCCTGCTGGCCACCTCTCCCCTCCTCGACGGAATCGGCGGCCGCTACTTCACCGACTGCAACGAGACCGAGCTCGTCGACCGCCGCTCCGGCACCCTGCACGGCGTCGCCCGCTACGCCGTCGACCCGGCGGGAGCGCGCCGTTTGTGGACGCTGTCGGAGGACCTGCTCGCCGCGACGGCCGTGCGCTAGACCATCTGCACCCGTCGCTCGAGTACGGCCGAGTGGATCCCGACGGACGTGTCGCGCATCCATGCCTTCCGCAGCTCGTGGGCCTTTCGGTACGCGTCCGTGGCGAGCGCCTCCCGCATCGTCGCCTCCGAGTCGAAGCTGATCCGAACGATCGCGTCGATGGGGTCCTCGGCGCCGTCCCCACCGGAGTCCGACAGGTAGTACTGCACGTACTCCCGCACCTGGGGCAGCGCCACGTACGTCGGGCCGTACTCGTCCTCCATGAAGCGGCGGAAGTCCTCCGTGGACACCTCGGGCCGCTTACGGATCACTGTCATGAGCGTGAGCATGAGCATCCCTTTCCCTGAACACCTGTTCATTGAAGTCTACAATGAACAGGTGTTCAATGGATTTGTGCCGAAGCCGACCGCAGCCAAGAGCAAGAACAGCCGGGATCTCCGCGGCGAACTCGTCGCCGCCGCGATGGCGATGCTCGCCCGCCCCCAGACCGTCGCCGTACCCTCACTCCGCTCGATCGCCAAGGCCTGCGGAGTCGCACCGTCGGCGGTGTACTGGCACTTCCCCGCGGAGGCCGATCTGCGCTCAGCGGTGCTCGACGCCGAGTACACCTCGCTGATCGAGGCCGTGGAAGCCGCGCTGGACGCGGCGCCGAAGGACGCCGACCTGCTGGTCGCCGCCGGGGACGCCTACATCTCCTGGGGCCTGGAGCATCCTGGCGCGTACCAGCTCCTGTTCGAGAGCGACGACCGGCTGCCCGCCACGCGGGCCCCGCACGGGCCCCGTCTCCAGCAGCGGATCGTGGAGCTCGCCCACCGGGTCGACCCGGACATGCCGTTCGCCGCCGCCCTGCTGCTGTGGTCGGCCTGGCACGGGGTGGTCTCCCTTCGCCTGCACAAGGACGAGTGGGACTGGGGCATGACCGCACGGGAAGCCAACCGCCGACTGATGTCGGCGCTCACAACCCGCCACCCCTGAAGTGCACTCACCCAGAACGGATCTGCCCATGGACGTCACCCCGGCTCCCGACGACGGCCCGCCCGATCCGGACTGCTCGATCGGCCGGACCGAGAACGCCCTGCATGTCATCCAGGGCCGATGGAAGTTGCTGGTCATCCACCACCTCCTGGTCAGTGCGCCGCGCCGCTTCTCCGACCTCGAACGAGCCATCCCGCAGGTGACCCAGAAGATGCTGATCCAGCAGCTGCGCGCGCTGGAGAGCGACGGCGTCGTGCAACGCATCGATTACGACGAGGTGCCACCGCACGTCGAGTACCAACTGACGGCCGCCGGGCGGGCGCTCTCCCCGTCGCTCACCGCGCTGCACGACTGGGCGGTGCAGTCGTGCAGTGCGGGCTGAGTGTCATGCGGTCGGGAAGGTGTCCATCCAGATGATCTCGAGCGTGCGGTGCGCGATCCGCCACCCCTCCGGGCGCCGTACGAGCCGGTCGACGAAGAACCCCGTCTGTATGAGATTCCAGCCGCGCCCGTCGGTGTCGCCCTGGTGCGTGTGCAGATGCTGGGTGCGCGCCACAGCGGTGTCTCCGTCGATGTCCACCGTGGAAAACCCCTGGAAATGCTGCCACTTGAGCAGCCCGCTCATGGAACCGCCCTCCCCGCGCATCACGTCCACGAGAGCGCGATAGGAGATGTCCTTCAGCGGATCGCCGCCGGCCGCCGAGTAGTCGACGGTGGCGTCGGGTGTGAAGACGGTGTCCCACTGATCGAGGACGTCGTTGTCGCCGCCCTCGTGAAGGTCCTGACCGAGGGCGTAGCGCACCATCAGATCCTGGATCTCGATGCGGTCGGCCAGGTACCGCACGTGCTGGTCAAAGGACCGGCCAGGAGGCTGGGCGAGTGCCTGGTTGGTATGGGTTTGCGTCGAGTTGAGTGTCATGTGCCCACCGTAGATCGACGCCCTTGGCGCACGTAAGTACGGACAAAAAAGTAAGTGTCCTGTGGACTCCCAGAAGGCCCAGAGACCGCTCCACCGGCCCTTCGCCATAATCACCTCATGCGCGCACTGCTCTCCAACGACACACGCTCTTCGTGGACCGTGGCCGAGGTCCCGCCGCCCGCTGTCGGTCCCGACGAGGTGCTGGTGGAGGTGGCGGCCGCCGGGCTGAACCACGCCGATCTGCTGATGCTCAGCGGCGCGTACACGCCCTCCAGCGCCGACTGGAACGTGCCACTGGACCGCGTCGGCTTCGAGATGGCCGGCCGGGTGCGCGGGGTCGGCGCCCGTGTCACCGGGATCGAGCCGGGCCAGTACGTCATGGCGCAGACGGGCGGGGCCTGCGCCGAACTGGTCGCCGTCGATCACCGCCTCCTGCTGACGGCGCCCGAGTCCCTCGGACCGGCGCTGGCAGCGGGACTGCCCAGCGCGTTGCTCACCGAGTACGACGCCCTGACCGTGGCGGCGCGACTCCGCCCCGCCGACCGTGTCCTGATTACGGGTGGCGCGGGCGGAGTCGGCCACATCGGCATCCAACTCGCCCGCGCCCTCGGTGCGAGCACGGTCATCGCGACCACCCGCTCCCGGGCGAAGGCGGAGCTCCTGCTCGACCTTGGCGCCACCCATGTCATCAACACGAGTACCACGGACATCACTTCGGCCCTCGGTCCCGGCGCCTTCGACGTCTGCCTCGACCACCTGGGCGGCGCGGTCCTCGCCGACCTCATCGGCGCGGCGGCTCCCCGAGCCAGGGTGGTGCAGATTGGACGGCTCGCAGGGACCCGCGCCGCCCTCGACCTCGAACTGCTCGCCGCACGCCGCCTCCAGCTGATCGGCACCACCTTCCGCGGCCGCGACGCCGACGAGCTCCATGCCCTCCACGCCGACCTGCGCCGGGACCTGCCCTCCCTCCTGCGTGCCCACCACGTGGAGCCGGTCATCGACTCGGTCTTCGACCTCAGCGAAGCCGGGCGCGCGGCGGAACGCCTCGCCGACTCCGCTCTCACCGGCAAGGTGGTCCTTCGGATGACATGACGTCGACAGGCGTGACAGCGCCTCGCCGCCTCCTGTCACGGGAGGAGCAGGAGCTTGCCGCGGGTCGTCCGGGACTCGATGTCACGGTGGGCCCGGGCGGCTTCCCCGAGCGGGTAGCGCCGGCCGATGTCCGGGATCAGGACGCCCCGCCGCACCAGGTCGAAAAGGTCCGCGCTGTGCCGCAACAACGCCTCGCGCGTGGGGATGTGGTCGCGGAAGACCGGATAGCAGACCTTGATGCTGTGGGGCAGTTCGCGCATGTTCACCACCGGTGCCGCGCCGATGACCGCGCCGTAGTACAGCAGCAGCCCATGCCGGCGCAGGACCTCCGTCGAGGGGCGGAAGGTGGTCTCTCCTCCGCCGTCGAAGACCACGTCCACGCCCTCGCCGCCGGTGAGTTCCAGTACCCGCTCGACGAAGGCGTCGCCGGTGGACACCACGGTGTGGTCGGCGCCGCTGTTCCGCGCGATCTCGGCCTTCCGCTCGCTGGACACGATGCCGATGACCGTGCCGCCACGTGCCTTGATGAGCTGGGTCAGTTTCTGGCCGAGGCCGCCGGCCGCCGCATGCACCGCGGCGATCTGCCCAGCCTTGACGTCGGCGGCCTCGGTGACGAAGTGGTGGGCGGTGATTCCCTGCATCATCAGGCTCGCGGCGACCTCGTCGGAGATGTCGTCCGGCACGGGAACCGCGTCGGCGGCGGGCAGCACGATCCGCTCCGCGTACGAGCCGTAGGCGTACACCCAGGCGACCCGGTCACCGACGGCGAACCCGGACACTCCCTCTCCCAGCGCGCTCACCCGGCCGGCGCCCTCCACGCCCGGCACGAAGGGCAGTTCGCCGGTGGGGGTACCGAACCGACGCGAGCCGGTGTCCATGAAGTTCACCCCGGCCACGGCGATGTCCACCCGGATCTGCCCCGGTCCGGGCTCGGGGACGGGACGGCCGGTGAACCGCAGCCGGTCCGGGCCACCCAGTTCTTCCACAACGATCGCTTGCATCTCGCGCGCCTCTCTCCTCGTCTGGCTGCTCGACCTTCCCTCGCATAAAATGGACCGGCAAGTCCAGAAACTGAGGTGCGGAGGACCCATGACCGTCGAAGGAGCGGGCGCGCCACGGCTGACCAGCAAGGGCCTGGCCACTCGGCGCCGCATCGTGGAGGGCGCGGCGGAGGAGATCCGCGAGCAGGGTGTCACCGGGACGACTCTCGACGACATCCGTGCCCGCACCGCGACCAGCAAGAGCCAGATCTTCCACTACTTCCCCGGCGGCAAGGAGGAGCTGCTGCTGGCGGTGGCTTCCCGTGAGGCCGAGCGCGTCCTGGAGGACCAGGAGCCGCACCTGAGCAATCTGCGCACGTGGGCCGCATGGCAGGACTGGCGGGACGCCGTCGTACGGCGATACGAGCGGCAGGGTGTCAACTGCCCCCTCGGCGTACTGATCACCGAGGTGGGCCGCGCCACCCCGGCGGCCCAGGCGCTGACAGCCCGACTGATCGACCAGTGGCAGGCAGCCCTGCGCACCGGCATCCGGCACCTGCAGGACAGCGGCGACGTCGACCGGCGACTGGACGCCGACCGCACCGCTGCCGCGCTCGTCGCCGCGATCCAGGGCGGGGTGACCATCCTGATGTCCACCGGCCGCCTCACCCACCTGGAAGCCGCCCTCGACACGACTCTGACGCTCCTGCGCACCACTGCCCCGGCCACACGCTGAATGAAGCGGACGGGCGGTTACGGGCGTGCCGCGGACGTGAGGAACATGTCTCGACCGGCGGATGTCGTGTTCGCCGAGTACAACGCGTGGAGCGGCGCGTGGACCGGCGCGTGGACCGGCGGTTCGAGGGCGATGACGTGTGCTCTGCCGCCCGCGGCGACACCGGGTGGCGCGGTCACGAAAGCGATCCGGCGGGTGCCGATGGCAGCGGTGACCGGCGGGGTGCCCTGGCGGTCGGTGCGTTCGACGTGCGGATCGAACCCGGCGTGGCGGCAGTGGGCGATGAGCAGGTCGGTGTAGCCGGACCGGCCGGGCGTACCCCAGTGCGCCCTGACTCGTAGTCTCCGCGCGTCCTTTCCCGTCCGACATCGCACGTGTCTCGGTGTCGACCGCTGCCCCGGCCCACGCCCCAGTACCTTCCGGAGGACGCTCCATGTCCATAACTCCCCCTGCTCATGCGCCAAGTGAGGGTGCATCAGTCGAGGGCGCGACGCCTCTCCCTCATGCCCGACTGAGTGATGTGTGGAGCCGCGTGCGCAATGTCGCGCTCCCGTTCGGCTCGCTCCTGCTGTTCCTCGCTCTGTGGCAACTGGTGGCGGTGAGCGGGGCCTGGAGCGAGACGCTGGTTCCGCGGCCCGCCAAGGTGTGGGACACGTTCATCGAAATCTCCTCCACCCACGACGGCGTGCGCGGCTACAACGGCACCACGCTCGTCGAGCACCTCGGCATCAGCCTGCGGCGCATCGCGCTGGGCGCCGGTATCGGCATCGCCGCCGGGGTGGTGTTCGGCCTGCTCATGGGCACCGTGGGCTGGCTGCGCTCGCTGTTCGAGCCCTGGATCACGTTCCTGCGGACCCTGCCGCCGCTGGCGTACTTTTCCCTGCTCATCATCTGGCTGGGCATCAACGAGGAGCCCAAGATCACCCTGCTGGCCGTGGCCGCGTTCCCGCCCGTGGCCGTGTCCACCACCGCCGCCGTGACCGCCGTACCCGAGAGCCTGATCGAGGCGGCCCGCGCGCTCGGCGCCTCACGATGGGCCGTGGTCAGGGACGTCGTCATGCCGTCCGCCCTGCCGGAAACCCTCACCGGCATCCGGCTCGCCGTGGGGGTGGCCTACTCCTCCCTGGTCGCCGCGGAGTTGGTCAACGGACTGCCGGGCATCGGCGGCATGGTCAAGGACGCCGCCAACTACAACAACACCCCCGTGGTCGTCGTCGGCATCATCGCCATCGGCATCTCCGGCCTGATCATCGACGGCCTGCTGCTGCGCCTTGAACGCACGGCCGTTCCCTGGCGCGGTCGCGCGTAGACCCCCTCAGTCTCTTCCTCTGACGAGTCCCGTCCCGCACCAAGTCCCTTCCTCCGCCAAGTCCCCTCCTCCGCTCCTCCGCACAGAAACGGCTCCCCCATGTCTCCAGCCCCACAGGGCCCCTCCCGCCGGCTCCTCCTGGCCGGCGCTCTGGCCGCGGTATCGGCGGCCGTCACCGGCTGCTCCTCGGACGACGCCTCGTCGGCGTCCGGTGGCTCCAAGCGGCTGCGGATCGGCTACTTCGCCTTCCCCAGCGGCGATCTGCTCATGAAGAACAGACGACTGCTGGAGAAGGCGCTGCCGGACTACACCATCACCTGGGTGAAGTTCGACTCCGGTGCCGCCGTCAACCAGGCCTTCATCGGCAAGTCCCTCGACATCGCCGCCCTGGGCTCCAGCCCGTTCGCCCGTGGTGTGTCCGGCAGCTCCCCCACCCCGTACAAGGTCGCGTGGATCCTCGACGTGGCGGGCGAGAACGAGGCGCTCCTCGCTCGCAAGTCCACCGGAATCACCGATGTCGCGGGGCTCAAGGGCAAGAAGATAGCCACTCCCTTCGCGTCCACGTCCCACTACAGCCTGCTGGCGGCCCTCGACGCGGCCGGCCTGGCACCCTCCGACGTCGACCTCATCGACCTTCAGCCGCAGCCGATCCTCGCCGCCTGGCAACGGGGCGACATCGACGCCGCCTACGTCTGGCTGCCCACGCTGGACGAACTCCGCAAGACCGGCACCCAGCTCACCAGCAGCAAGAAGATCGGCGCGGCGGGCAAACCCACCCTCGACCTGTCCGTCGTTTCGGACGACCTCATCGCCCGGGACGCCAAGGCCATCGCCGTCTGGCGCAAGGCGGAGGCGGAGGCCCTGCGACTCATCAAGTCCGACCCGGACGGCGCGGTCAAGTCCATCGCGGCCGAACTCAACATCAGCACGAAGGACGCCAAGGCGCAGCTCTCACAGGGCGTGTTCCTCACCCCGGAGCAGGTGGTCTCGGCCGACTGGCTGGGCACCGACGACAGCCCGGGCAAGCTCCTCACCTACGTCACCGACACCGGCAAGTTCCTGGCCGACCAGAAGCAGATCGACGTCGCACCGTCCGCCGGCGCGGTACGCAAGGCGTTCTACCTCGAAGGGCTGACCGATGCCGTCAAGTGAGACCGTAGACGCGACAACACCGGTCGGTGCCACGCCCGTTGGGGCCGTCCGTCTCGACCAGGTCACTCACCGGTACGGCCGGGGCGGACAAGCCGTCACCGCCGTGGGACCGGTCGACCTGACCGTTCCGAGTGGGGAGTTCCTGGTCCTCGTCGGGGCATCCGGCTGTGGCAAGAGCACCCTGCTCCGGCTGATCGCGGGCTTCGAGCAACCCAGCCAGGGCGAGGTGCGCGTCTCCGGCACCCGGCCGGTCCCCGGCGAGGCGGCCGGCGTGGTCTTCCAGTCACCACGGCTGTTCCCCTGGCGCACGGTGCGCGGCAACGTCGATCTGGCGCTGCGCTACGCCGGTGTCGACCGCGCCCAATGGGACGAGCGGCGCGCCGAGTTGCTTGCCCGGGTCGGCCTCGAAGGCACCGAGAAGCGACGCACCTGGGAGATCTCCGGCGGCCAGCAGCAGCGTGTCGCCATCGCCCGCGCCCTCGCCGCCGCCAACCCGCTCCTCCTTCTCGACGAACCCTTCGCGGCACTGGACGCGCTGACCCGCGAACGCCTCCAGGAAGATCTCCGCAAGGTGACCGACCAGACTGGCCGCACCACCGTGTTCGTGACGCACTCGGCGGACGAGGCGGTGTTCCTCGGCTCCCGCATCGTGGTGCTGACCCAGAGCCCGGGAACCGTCGCCCTGGACCTTCCGATCACACTGCCGCGCGGGGACATCGACGCCGAGGAGTTGCGCAACTCCGCCGAATTCACCGACTTGCGCGCCCAGGTCTCGCACGCCGTCAAGGCCGCCGCGGCCTGAACTCCTCAACACACGACAGAGCTGGAGGTTCCACGACCGACCGGACCCGCCCCCATCCGACCCGACCCGACCCGATCCGACCTGGCCGAGGCGCGGCCGCCACAAACGGCGGCCGTTCGCCCCGCCTTGGCCCCACCTTGGCCCCACCACGGTCCGGGCACGCAGGGACGTTCGTTGACGTGCGGCGGCGCGCCTTGCATGATGTCGGGATCATGCAGCCAACCGGTCCGTACAGCCAACCGCCCCTCGTCAGGCGGCTGTTCGTGGACCTGGGCCGGCAGTCCACGTCCCTGTGTCGCACCGTTCGCTGAACAGCGCCTGCCGTCACCGCACTTGCCGACCCGCACCGTTGCATCCGGGAGCTTCGCCATGCCCGCGTCCCACACCTCCTCCGGCGTGCCCGTCACCCGCCGCACCTTCGCCGCGCTCGCCGGGGCGGTGGCCGCGACCGCCGCCACGGCCACGGCCCCGGCCGCCGAAGCCACCACCGCCTCACCCCGCGTACCGGCCGAGCGGCCCAACATCCTCTGGCTGGTGGCCGAGGACCACTACCCGTTCGTCGGCGCGTACGGCGATCCCGTCGCGCGCACACCGACCCTGGACCGGCTCGCCCACGAGGGCATCCGCTACGAGAACTCGTACTCCACGGCGCCCGTGTGCGCGCCGTCGCGGTTCGCGCTGCTGACCGGTGTCGCGCCGCAGAGCGCGGGGCCCGCCGAGCACATGCGGGCCCTCGGCCGAACTCCCGCCTTCCTCAAGGGATTTCCGGAGTACCTGCGCCAAGCCGGCTACTACACCACGAACAATTCCAAGACCGACTACAACACCGTCGTGGACATGGCCGCCACCTGGGACGCCTCCAGCGCGACCGCGCACTACCGCGACCGCCCCGCCGGAGCCCCGTTCTTCGCCGTCTTCAACGACATGACGACCCACGAATCCGCCCTGTTCACCGCCCAGGACGGCCGCACCCGGCGCGAGGAGGTCCGGCTCCCCGCCTACCTTCCCGACACCCCCGACATCCGCGGCGACTTCGCGCACTACTACGACGCGATGGAGACGATGGACGGCCATGTCGCCGCGAAACTCGCCGAGTTGGGGGCGGCGGGACTCGCCGACGACACCATCGTCTTCTTCTACTCCGACAACGGCGGTGTCCTGCCACGCAGCAAGCGGCACTGCTACGACGAGGGCATGCGCACGGCGCTGATCGTGCGCTACCCCGAGAAATGGGCACACCTGGCGCCCCGCCCGGCCGGTTCGGTGGAGTGGCGGGCGGTCACCTCCGTCGACTACGCGCCGACCGTGCTCGCGCTCGCGGGCGTCGACATCCCCGAGCACGTACAGGGCCACCCGTTCGCCGGAGCACGCCAACTGCCGTCGGCCCGCTACGCGTTCGGAGGCCGCGACCGCATGGACGAGCGCTACGACATGGTGCGCACGGTCCGCGACGAGCGCTACCGCTACCTGCGCAACTACGCCCCGCACCGCCCCTGGGGCCAGCACGGCGCCTACGCCTGGCAGGCGCGCGGCTACCAGTCGTGGCAGCAGGCCCACCTGGACGGCACCCTGGACTCCGTGCAGGACCGGTTCTGGGGCACCAAGCCCGCCGAGGAGCTGTACGACCTGCGCACCGACCCGGACGAGATCCACAACCTGGCCGGTGACCACGCCCACGCCCCCACCCTCGACCGGCTCTCGCACGCGCTGGACGAACACATCGTGGACGTGCACGACAACGGGTTCATCCCGGAGGGGAGCCCTCTTGAGGGCTGGGAGCAGAGCCGCGCCTCCGGCGCCTACCCGCTGCGCCGCGTGCTGCGCCTCGCCCGACAGGCCATCACCCGCGACCCCTGCCATCTCCCCATCCTCGTACGGGAGTTGGGCGACGCGAACGAAGCCGTACGCTACTGGGCCGCGCAGGGCCTGCTCATTCTCGGCCGGGACGCCGCCCCCGCGCTCCCCCGCCTGACCCGAACCCTGCGCACCGACGCCTCGCCTCAGGTGCGGATCAGCGCCGCCGAGACGCTGATCCGAGGCGGACACCGTGTCTCCGAGGCCGTCGATTTCCTGTCCCGCACACTCACCGAGCACACCGACGCCCGGGTCCGGCTCCAGGCGATCAACGCGCTCACCTACATCGACCCGGACCTGGCCCGACCGGCCCGCGCGGCGATCGAGACGGCGGCCACGAGCAAGGACGAGTACCTGCACAACGCGGGCCGGTACCTGAGGCTCGTACTCGACGGGACATACACCCCAACCTCACCCGTCTACGAGCCCGTCCCCGCGGGCTGAGCGGGCGCCCGCCGCACGGCAACGCCGACCGGGTGCGATCACTCGGCCTTGTACCGTGCCGCCACCGTCGTGAACGGCAGCACCAGCCGGGACGGGTGCGCGGCATCCCGGTACACCTTGTGCGTGACCGGGCGGCCCACCGGCAGGTGGAAGGCGTCCGGTGGCAGCAGTGCGTTGTGCTCGTCGGCCAGGGGTTCGTTGTTGGAGAGTTCCGCGACCAGGCGGTGGCCCGGCAGGAATGTCGCCGCGAACGGGTAGATCCGGAGGATGTATTCGGCGATCCTGCCCGGCTCGACCGGGACCGCCCGGGTGTGGGGGTGGTGGGGGTCGCCCTCGGTGGTGTGGTGTGTGTCGAGTTCACGGTGCGAGGCCTTGAGGTAGGCCGTGGTGATGAGCTGCCGTTTGCCGGTCGGTGCCTCGTCCCACATGCGCAGGATGAAGTTCGTGTCGGGCTGGTCGATCTCTACGAAGAGGTGGGCCGCGCCCTGGCCGATCATCTCGGTGGGCTCGGTGAAGGGGGCGGTGCTCCAGCTGAGGATCTCCACCTTGTCGGTCACCGTCAGGGGCGCCTGGTAGAAGCCGTCGGGGGCGGCGTGTTTCGCGCCCATCGGCTCGGGCTCGTAGGAGAGTTGGCGGCGCGGGCGGAGGTACAGGGGGCGGTGCTCGACGTTCTTCGGGGGCCACTGCGTGCCCGTGACGGTCTCGCGGGAGCCCTCGACGTGGACCGTGACGGCCGGTTCGTCCATGACTCCGTTGTCGATGCCCTTGAGCCAGTACTCGTACCAGCGGAACATCTTGTCGTGTTCCTCGATGAACGGGCGTGACTGCATTGGCGGGTAGGGACCGATGGAGAGTTTCTTCGGGCCGTTCAGTGCTTTGTAGAGGTCGATGGTGCCGTCCATCGTCCAGCCTCGGCCCTGGTCGATCTGGAGCCAGACCGGGATGTCGATGTTCGGGGCGAGGGTGATCGGGTTGCGCTCCTCGTACCAGTCGCCGTCGACCTCGTTCATGACGATGTCGAACCAGGCCTCATGGTTCTTGGGGTAGTTGAGGACGTGGACCAGGTTCGGCCAGGCGGCCACGTCCGGGTCCCGGAGGCGATCGGCCACCCGATTTCTGATCTCCTCGGGCGTGTAAGTCTCCAGCATGCGGGACTTGACGCCGTCGGTGAACGCCCAGCCGGAGTCGCCGCCGCGGCCCTCGCGGGCGGCGCGCGGCATGAGCCACATGATGCCGCCGTGGTACGTCGTCTCGTAGAAGTCGTAGTGGCCGCCGCTGACGAAGATCGCCTTGAGGCTCGGCGGGCGTTCGGCGGCCGCCAGTACCTGCATGGAGCCGAAGTACGAGATGCCGATCATGCCTACGTTGCCGTCGCACCAGGGCTGCGCCGCGACCCACTCGATGACGTCGTAGGCGTCCCGGCCGAGGGGCACGCCGCCGGCGTTGTAGTTGCCGATGTGCGCGCCCTCGGAGGCGCCGGAGCCGCGCAGGTCGCCGATGACATGCACGTAGCCCTCCTGGACGACGCGCGCGATGTCGCCCGCCTCGACGCAGCCGTCCCACATCGGGCTGGGGCGGCGCTGCGGGGGTGTGGTGAGGGCGAGTGCCTGGAGTTCCTTGCCGTAGGGGCTCAGGGCGACGAGGGCGGGGCGTGGTGTGTCGTCGTCCACGCGGGCGTAGGTGTCCGCCGCCAGCGTGACGCCGTCTCGCATCGGCACCCGGAGGTCCTTGCGGACGGCGATGGTCCGCTCGCCCGCCTGGATGGTGTGGTGGTGGTCGGTCATGGTCTGCGGGGCTCCTGTACTACGCGGGCTCGGCGCGCGTGTCCTCGCCGCGTGTGCGGTAGGCGTGCATCGAGGTGAAGAACGGCGACGGTTCGAGGGTGGGGTCGCCCGTGTAGCCGAGTTCCTGTGCGGCGTCGGCGAACGGGGAGTACGGAGAGTCCGTCGGCGTGGGCCCCGATTCCAGGCAACGGCAGGCCGCCCCGGCGACCCGGTCCTCGGCGGCGAGGCTCTGGTCGATGGCTTCCCGGGCCTGTGCCTCGTCGAGTTCGACGCCGTACGGTGTGCCGTCGGCCCGGCGGTAGGGGTGTCCGAGGTAGAGGCGGCGCGGGCGGACCTCGTCGCGCAGGTGTCTCAGTCCTGCGCGGTAGGCGGGCGGGTCGGTGTAGCCGGGGAAGCCGTTGGCCGCGCCGTGGACCTGCACGGCGTCACCGACGAAGACAGAGCGTTGTCCATCGACGACGTAGGCGACCGATCCGGGTGTGTGGCCCGGGAGCGCGTGCACGGAGACGGTGACATCTCCGCCGAGGGAGAGTGTCTCGCCGCCCTTGACCAGGCGGGTGGGTTCCAACTCCCCCGAGATGACGGCCTTCGTGGCCGCCGCGACCCTGGCCTCGCCCTCGGGATCGCGGAGGTAACGGCCGCGTCCCGCGCGGTATTCGTCGACGTGCGCCTGCCGGGAGCGCAGCATCGGCGCGTCGGCCTCGTGGATCACCACCTGCGCCCGGCGGCCGGTGAGTTCCCACAGGGCGTGTGCGCCGCCGACGTGGTCGATGTGACCGTGTGTCAGCAGAATCCAGCGCACGTCCTCGATGCGGCGCCCGAGCGCCTCCAGGGCGGGGGCCATGCCCTCGGCCGGAGAGGTGGCGATCCCCGTGTCGACGATCGCCGGTTCAGGTGCGTCGATGAAGAAGCTGTACAGACCGAACCGGCCCCACGGGGAGAACAGCGGGTGGACGGTGACGTCGTGGGTCATGGGCCTCAGCGCCCGGTGAGGAAGTCGCGGGTCTCGGCGAAGACCCGGTGGTATTCGGGGATCCAGGAGAAGTGCTGGACGAATCCGTGGCCCGCGCCCTCGTAGCGGCTCACCTTTGCCGCCACTCCGGCCTCTTGCAGGCGGCGGCCGTAGAGCTCGCCCTCGTCCCGCATGGGGTCGAACTCGGCGGTGACGACCAGGGCCGGCGGCAGTCCGCTCAGGTCCTCGCGCTTGACCGGGGAGACCAGCGGGTCGGCCGGGTCGGCGCCGCTGTCGACGTAGAAGGCGTTGAACGGCTTGAGTCCGGCGGTCTCCAGGCCGTAGCCGACCGCGTTCTCCCGCAGCGAGGCGTAGCGGTCCTCGTCGAAGTCCAGGTCGAGGGAGGGGTAGTAGAGGATCTGGTGGGTGATCCCGTCGAAGCCCTCGTCGTGCGCGCGTGCCGCGACGGCGGCGGCGAAGGTGCCTCCGGAGCTGTCGCCCGCGACGGCTAGGGTCGTGCCGTCCCAGCCCAACGACTCGCCCTGTTCGGCTGCCCACCGGGTCACGGCGTAGCAGTCGTCGAGTCCGGCCGGGAAGGCGGCCTCCGGTGCCCGGCGGAAGCCCACGGAGACGACCTTCAGTCCGGTCTCCTTCGCCAGCGAGCGCCCGACGTGGTCGTGGGTCTCCAGGCTGCCGAGGAAGAAGGCACCCCCATGGAAGTAGACGAGCAGGCCGTGGCGGTCGGCGTCGGTGGGTGTGTAGACGCGCACCGGCACATCACCGGCGGTGGTGTGTGCGGTCAGGTCCTCCACCGCGTGCAGCGGCAGGCGTTCCGCTACGGGAGGTACGTGTGCCTCTTCGTCGGCGCGCATCGCCACCGGGTCGAGAGGGCCCTCGGGCGGGGCCGGGAGGGTCGCGAGGAATTTCGCTATCTCGGGGTGCAGCGGCATGGTGGTCACTCCTTGGTCGCGGTGGCCGTGGGTGTCTGGGTGCGCGTGGGTGCCTGGCCGGGGAAGACCTCGTCGATCTCGTCCTCGGTCCAGCCCTGCCGCGAGATGGCCTGCAGTTTGTCCGTCACCGGCTTGCGGGTGGCCTGGAACAGGGCCAGGCCCTCCTTCACGGAGTCCGCACCGCGCAGGGCGTCGGCGAGCGCTCCGGCGTCCTCGATGGCCGAGTTGGCGCCCTGGCCCTGGTGGTGCAGCATCGAGTGCGCGGCGTCGCCGATGAGGACGACGGAGTCCGAGTGCCAGGTGCCGACGGGGTCGATGTCGTAGACGGCGCGGATGTTCACGGTGTCCAGGTCGAGGCCGCGCGTGATGTCCACGAGGCGTTCGTCGAAGCCCTCGACCGTGCGCAGCATGTCCTCCTTGGTGACCCGCGGCGTCCACGTGCCGTCCGGGCACCGGGCGGTGATGTCGAAGGACACCTGGTCGCGGTGGCGCAGCGGCAGCAGGTAGACCTTGGTGCCGCGGCCGATGTACATACGCAGGTTGTCGTCGGTGACCATGCCGCGGGCGTCGGCCACGTTGATGACGGCGCGGTAGGCGTGCTCGCCGGAGAACACCGGGTCCTTGTCGCTGAACAGCCGCTGCCGCACGACCGACTTGATGCCGTCGGCGCCGACGACGAGGTCGGCCTCGGCGGTGGTGCCGTCCGCGAAGGTCAGGACGGAGCTGTCGCCCTTGTCCTCTACGCTCTCCAGCCGGTGGCCGAGGCGCACCATGCCCTCGGGGAGCGCACCGAGCAGTGCCTCGATGAAGTCGCCGCGGTGGATCAGGTGCGTACGGGTCTGCTCGCCGTCGGCCGGCCACGCCTCCTTCATGATGGGTTCGCCGGTGGGGGTGAGGATCTCGAAGTACTCGCTGGGCGAGCTGACGCGGGCGATCGCGTCGAAGATCCCCCACTCGCGGAACCGGTTCATGGTGACGGGGCGCAGGCCGATGCCGGCGCCGACCTCGCGGATCCGGCTCGCCTGTTCGTACACGGTGACGTCCGCGCCGAGCAGGCTGAGCGCCTTGGCCGCGGCGGCGCCGCCGTAGCCCGCTCCGACGATGGCGATCTTGAGATCTTTCAGGTCCTGCATGAGGTGGGGTCTCTCCTACTTCTGGAGGGTCAGGAAGTCGGCGGGGTTGTCGACGAAGATCGTCTTGAGGGCGGCCTCGTCGAGACCTGCGGCGCGCAGGTCCGGGATCAGGTCGTCGAACAGGTAGCTGACGGTGTGGCCCTTGACGCCGGGCCAGCCCAGCGGGGAGCAGTTGGCGTCGGCGGAGGCGAGGACCCGGCCGATGCGGCGGCCCCCGTCGATGAACCGCAGGAAGTGGTCAAGGCGCTCCTTGCGGGGGCGGGCCCAGAACGGCGGGTCGGGCAGCTCGGTCTCGTAGCCGAAGGTGTCGAAGCCGATGCGGCCGCCCTGCTCGGCGATCCAGACGTCGCGCGTCTTGTCGGCGTTCACGCCGTCGTCGACGTGCCCGAACAGCACGCGGTCCAGCGGAAGTTGCTCCTCGTTGAAGATCGCGACGGCGTTCTCGGCGTCGATCGCGAGGTGGGTCAGGATCGGCGCGCCGGTGGCGAGCGCGGCGCGGGCGGCGGCGCGGTAGATGCGCTTGTCGAGGTCGGTCATGCGGCCGCCGCGACTCACGCCGACCTTGATGACACCGGCACGGCTGCCGGTGCCTCCGATGCCGACGGTGATCTCGTGGACGAACTGCCGTGTCAGGTAGTCGACTTCGGCTCGGGCGAAGTGCGGCAGGGCGGTGTCGCCGCCGACGAATCCGGTGCAGGCGACAATGTGGACGCCGGTCTTCGCGGAGAGCGACTTGTAGTGGTCGACGTCGCGGCCGTTGCAGATGCCGGTCGCGTCGACGAAGGTGCCGCCGCCCAGTTCGTGGAAGCGGCGCAGCTTCGGGACGGTCTCCTCGTAGCGCCGTTCGGGGGTCTGCCACCACTGCGTGTCCAGTTCGGAGCCGGGCATGCCGTAGCCGATGTGTTCGTGGACGGCCACGAAGCCCAGCTCCTCGGCGGGGATCGGCCCCAGGACGGTGTTCACTCGCGACACAGCACTCACCTTCGGATTCGCAAGAGTTCTTGACGGTCGGTTCGGGCCGCGTGGTCAGCGCACCGCGAGCAGGTCGCGCGGATTGGCCACGAGGATGCGCCGTATGTCGCCGTCGCCGATGCCGTGCGCCGCCAGCAGCGGCACGAAGGCGGTCAGTAGGTGGCTGTACGGCAGGTTGTTGGCGGGGTGCCCCTTGGCCACGCTGGTCGCGCCGACGGAGAGCAGGATCCGGTCGGTGTGTCCGGCGCGCACGAGGTCGGCGACCAGGGCGGCGCGCTTGGCGTCGGTGAGGTGCGCGTCGTCCTCGGTGCCGTCGTCCTCGGTGCCGTCGTCCTCGGTGCCGACGTGGTCGAGGACGACGTAGGCACCACGGGCGGCGAGTCTCTCGGGTGCACCGGACGCGACGGCGTCCTTGCGGTCCAGGCCGCCGACGGCCACGCGGTCGGCCGGCAGCTTCTCGTCCAGGACGACGTCGAGTTCGTCCACGGCATCGGCGCCGTGCCGGAAGGAGACCGCCGTGCCGGTGGCGAGTGCGGCGCGGGCGGCACCGCGCAGCAGGCTCTCGTCGGTGGCGGTCATGCCCGCGCGGGTGACGGCGGTGGTGACGAGCCCGGCCGGGCCGCGGCGCTCCACGCGCGGGACCACCATGCCTTCGGTGATCTCCCGGGCGAAGAGGTCGGCGAACTTCTCCGCCGGCCAGGGGGTGGGCGGGTTGGTCTGCGGGGTGAGGAAGTAGCCGCCGAGCAGTTCCTCGGGGCCCTGGCCGGTCGAGGCGACGATGTGCACGCCGGTGGCGCGGGAAAGGGCCTCGTAGAGCCGCACGTCGCGGCCGTGGAACATGCCGGTGCTGTCGACGATCGTGCCGCCGCCGTGGGCGCGGAAGTCGCGCAGCCTGCTCGCGAGGGTCTCGAAGATCTCAGCGCGGTCGAGGCTGATGTCGAAGGCGTGCTCGGCGCCCGGGAGCACCGAGAGCAGTGCCTCGTGGACGGAGACGACGCCCAACTCGTCGGCCGGCACCGGTCCCAGGACGGTGTTCACGGTGGTGCTGTTCACGCTCATGCCTGCCTCACGTGTCCGGTGCGGGCGCGGCGGTGCGCCCTGGTGGATACCGTCACGCTAGCGATTCGCTTTACATCGCGTCAAGGAAACAAACGCCACGAATAATTACTGGTCACGGCGTTGCGCCAGGGGCGTGGTGTGTGAGCACGAAAAGGCTCCTCCGAGGCCGTGAAGGGCCTCGAAGGAGCCTTGATGGGAGCTGACCGACGCTTCTGAGGTCAGGTGTCAGGTGTCAGGTGTCAGGCCAGCAGGCGTACCCAGCTGGCGCTCAACTCGTCGAGCAGCTGCTCGCGGGTGAGCTTCCAGTCGGCGCTCTCCCAGTGCTGGGCGACGTAGTCCAGCTCGGCCATGGCGAGCACGCCCTTGAAGCGGCGCTGGTGAGGAGCGAAGCGACCGGCCTGGGTCAGGCCGTCCTCGATGTCGCTGATGGCCTCTTCCATCCACCGCTCCACGAGATCGCGCAGCTCCAGGTCGACCGCCGCGGCGTCCCGGCCGACACGGATGATCGGCCGGATCTCGGGCCAGCTGTCGGCGGTGCGCCGCAGCCACGCCGCGATGCCCTCCGCCGTCCCGCCGGCCACGGTGGCGACCAGGTCCTGGGCCGTCGACCCGTGCTCCGGGGAACGGACCCGCTGGAGCGCCTCGTTGAGCCGCTCGTCGATGAGCGCCCTCATCAGGTCGGTCCGGGAGGGGAAGTACGCGTAGAACGTCACCCGGGTGGTGCCCGCGGCGGTCGCGATCTCGTCGACCTTGGTGGCGGCGTAGCCCTTCGTCGTGAACAGCTCGAGCCCGGACTCCAGCAGGAGGCGGCGCGTCATCTGCTTCTGCGCCTGTCGAAGGTTCGCCATGGCGGAAATCCTAACGTCACGCCACGTGCCGGCCCTCCGGGACGTCCGCCGAGGTCAGCGGAATCGGTGTGAACATCTCCTGCTCCTCCTGCGGTGTCAGCGCGGTGGGCCCGTACAGCCAGTCCGTGAAGGAGTAGTCGTAGGTGTCTCGGGCGCGCAGCAGAGCGTTGCGCTGCTCGCGCGCGAGGCCGTCGAGGTGCCAGAGCTCGCCCCACTTGCGGGAGGTGGTCAGTACCCGGCGGCAGTGTTCCGGGCGGACGGCCTCGTAGGCGGCTAGCGTGGCGCCCCAGTCGACCGTGCCGTCCTCGGCGCGGTTTCGGGCGACGTGCTCGCCGAGCACCCAGCCGTCCTCGATGGCCATGATGGCGCCCTGGGCGATGTACTGGAGCGGCGGGTGCGCGGAGTCGCCGAGGAGCGCGATCCGGCCGTGGACCCAGTTCATGACCGGGTCGCGGTCGAACATCCGCCACCACTTGTCGCGCCACATGAACGGCAGTCCTTCGCGTACGAAGTCGCAGGTGCCGGCGAAGGCGGCGTCGAGTTCGTCGGGGGTTCCCCAGTCCTCCTTCCCCGCCAGGGCCTTGGGCGACTCGAAGACGGCGACCTGGTTGAGCAGTTCGCCGCCGCGCAGGCCGTAGTGGACGAAGTGGCAGTGCGGGCCGATGTGCACCACGACCTCGCTGAGGTCGACGGACCGTACCCGTGGCTGCTCGGCGGGGACGGTGCCTCGGTAGGAGACGTACGCCGAGGAGACCGGCTGGTCGTCGATGAACTGTCGGCGGGCGGTGGAGTGCAGGCCGTCCGCCGCGATCACGAGCCCGGCCTCGTGGGTCTCGCCGCCCGCGACTGTCACGCGGGCGCCGCCGTCGGTGTTCTCGTACGACGTCACTTGCGCCTTGTTGACCAGCTCGACGCCCGCCCGTTGGCAGGCGCGCAGCAGCAGGCCGTGCAGGTCGCTGCGGTGGATGACCAAGTACGGGTAGCCGTAACGCCGTTCGAGGTCGCGCAGGTCCAGGCGGGTCAGTTCGCCGCCGTCGACGGCGTCGCGCATCACCATCGCGTCCGGGACGACGCCGAGGCTCTTCGCTTCCTCAAGGAGGCCGTAGTCGTCGAGGATGCGGGTGCAGTTGGGGGCGAGCTGGATGCCGGCACCGACCTCGCCGAAGGCGGGAGCGCTCTCCAGCAGGCGGACGGCGAGGCCCTGGCGGGTCAGCGAGTACGCCGCACCGAGGCCGCCGATGCCGCCGCCGACGACGATCACATCAGGTTGGGACACGGGACACACCTCTCAGAGCCAGGGGCCGAGTTCGGGGGCGCCGACGAGCCCGTGGGGGCGTCCGGCCAGCCAGGCGGTGACCTCCGGAAGCGGTCCTTCGGGCAGGTCGGCGATGCTGCGCTTGGCGCGGATCTCCTCGGTCAGCGCGGCCAGGAAGCCGCTCGGCAGGTCGGCGAAGGTGACACCGGTGCCGAGGTCGACGGCGTGCACGCACACCTCGCGGGCGCGCATCCACGGCAGTTCGGTGGCGGGGACGGTGCGGCCCTGCGCGGTGACGACCTCGCGGCGCCACTGCTCGTCCGTGAGGCGGTCGAGCCCTTCGGCGAGGTGCTGGGCGGATCCGCTCAGCCAGGCGCGCAGTTCGTCGGCCGACAGGGTGGGGCCTTTGGCGATGCCTTCGGCGCGCTCGTCGGCGGAGGCGTACATCGGGCGCTCCTCGCCGGTGGCCGCCCAGTGCACGAGGTTGCACAGGGCGTCGGCGTTGGCGGCGACGTGGGCCACCAGGTGCTTGCGGGTCCACTGCGGCAGCGCGCTCGGGGCGGAGAAGCCGTCCTCGTCGAGGCCTGCGACGGCGTCGAGCAGGAGCGCGGTGCCGGTGCGGGCCCAGGCGCGCGCGTCGGTGAAGGTGCGTGCGGCGGTGGTCATGCCGCGACCACCTCGTTGGTGCAGGCACCGAGGCCGGTGATCTCGGTGACCACGGTCTGGCCGGGCATCAGGAACACCTTGGGGTCGCGGGCGTTGCCGACGCCGGCCGGGGTGCCGGTGGCGATGATGTCGCCCGGGTTCAGGGTGATGGCGGTGGAGATGTACCGGATGAGGAGGACGGGGTCGAACAGCAGCGTGCCGGTGTCGTCCCGCTGCATGACCTGGCCGTCGACGGTCGTCCTCACTTCGAGGGCGGGGCGGACGCCGCCGACCTCGTCGGGGGTGACGACGTAGGGGCCGACCGGGGTGGTGGCCTCCCAGATCTTGCCTTGCGTCCACTCGATGGTGCGGAACTGCCAGTCGCGCAGCGAGATGTCGTTCATGACGGTGAAGCCGGCGATGGCGTCGGCGGCCTGCTCCTCGTCGGCGCGGCGCACCCGCCGGCCGATCACGACGGCCAACTCGACTTCCCAGTCGAGCGCTTCGGTCTCGTCGGGCTTGACGATGGCGTCGTTGGCGCCGATCAGGGTCTCGGCGAACTTGGGGAAGAGGGTCGGGTGGCTGGGCAGGTTCCGGCCCATCTCCTTGATGTGATTGGTGTAGTTGTGGCCGACGCAGACGACCTTGGAGGGGTGGGGGACGACCGGCGCGAAGTCGGCGCCCTCGACCGGGTACGTGGTGCCGCTCGCGGCGGCGGCCGTGGCCTGCCAGCCGTCGGTAGCGAACAGTTCGCCGAGGTCGGCGTGGCCGAGGTCGACGAGGACCTCGCCGTCGAGGCGGACCGCCCGGGTGCCGTCGGCGGTGCGGAGCGTGGCGAGCTTCATGGTCAGGCGTCCTTCTGGGGGCGGTCGGGTTGGGTGCGGTTGAGCTTGAGCGCCTCGAAGACGGGCGCGTCGGAGAAGCGGAAGAGGTCGAGGCCGCCGGAGTCGGAGTCGGTGCCGCCGGCCTCGGACTTGGCGGAGAACGGCTCCCAGGAGGGGACGACGAACAGGTCGCCGCGGGTCACCGTCCAGGAGGTGTCGCCGACGGTCACGACGCCGGAGCCGTCGAAGACCTGGTAGACGGACGAGCCGGTCTCGCGCACCGGCGCGGTCTCGGCGCCCCGGGCGACGCGGTGGAACTCGGCCCGGATCGTCGGCAGCACGTCGGAGCCGTCGTGCGGGTTGGAGTAGCGCACGGCGGCGTGGCCGGGCTCGACGGTGCCGCCGAACCCCTCCTTCTCCAGCAGGAGTTGGTCGGTCAGCGCGGCGTCGGTGTACTGCCACTTGTAGGCCAGCAGCGGGCTGCCGGGTGTGGCGGGGGCGGCGGTCAGCGGGCGCAGACCGGGGTGGGCCCACAGCCGCTCGGAGCGCGAGCGCTCGGGCGTCGTGCGCTCGGCATCGCTGATCTCGTCGCGGCCGAACTCGAAGAACTGGGACTCGGTGACGTACTGGAAGGGGATGTCCAGGCCGTCGATCCAGGCCATCGGCTCGGCGGTCGCGTTGTGGTGGGCGTGCCAGTTCCAGCCCGCCTGCGGCAGGAAGTCGCCGCGGTTCATGGGCACGGGGTCGCCGCCGACGACCGTCCACACACCGGATCCCTCGACGACGAAGCGGAAGGCGTGCTGGGTGTGGCGGTGCTCGGGGGCGTCCTCGCCGGGCATCAGGTACTGGATGGCTGCCCACAGCGTCGGGGTGGCGAACGGGCGTCCGTCGAGGGCGGGGTTGGCCAGCGCGATGGCGCGGCGCTCGCCGCCGCGGCCCACGGGAACCAGGTCCCCGGCCCGCGCGGCCAGTTCGCGCAGCTTCTCCCAGCGCCACAGGTGCGGCACGGCGCGCGAGCGCGGATGCGCCGGCATCAGGCCGCCGATCTCGGTCCACAACGGAATGAGCAGTTCCTGCTCGAAGCCCCGGTACAGCTCCTTGAGTGCCGGGGTGACCTCGGGCTGCCCCTGCGCGGTGACGGCCTGCAGCCGTACCGGGGAGCCCACAGCGGTGTCTTGGGTGAAAGAGGTCTCGGTCACAGGCTCAGCGTGCAGCGCGTCTGTGATGAGGACATATAGATTCTGGACAGCAGAATTCGAGGTGTTACCCATGGACAAGCCGCTGAAGACTCCCCCGCCCTATCCCATCGCCAGCGTGGACCACGCGCTGCGGGCGGCGACCATCCTCCAGATGGAGGGCGGCGCGACGGTGGCGCAGCTCGCGGAGCGCCTGGATGTCGCCCGCTCGACGGCCCACCGCGTCCTGGCGATGCTCGTGTACCGGGACTTCGCCGTACGCGGGGAGGACCGGGTCTACCGCGCGGGCCCGGTGCTGGAACTGGCCGCCCACTCCCAGTCGCTCGTCTCCCGGCTGCGCACAGCGGCCCTCCACCACCTGCACCGGGTCGTCGATCTCCTCGACGAGACGACGAACCTGATCGTGCGCACCGGGGACACGGTCCGGTTCATCGCAAGCGTGGAGTGCCGGCAGTCCCTGCGGGTCGGCAACCGGGAGGGCATGGTCTTCCCGGCCCACCGCACCACGACGGGGCTGCTGATGCTCGCCGAACTGTCCGACGAGGAACTGGAGGAGGTCTACGCCGCCGAGCGCTACCGCGACCGCCCGGCGGACCGCCCCGACCTCCCCCGCCTGCGCACGGAACTCAAGCGCCTGCGCCGCAACGGCTTCGCCGTCAACAAGGAGCGCTCCGAACGCGGCCTCGTCGCCGTCGGCGTCCCGGTCCGCGACCAGGGCGGCACGGCGCTGGCAGGCCTGTCCGTCTCGATGCTCGGCGTGCGCTACGACCCGCAGCGCCTGCGGCCGTTGGTCGCCACGCTGGAGGCGGCGGCGCAGGCGCTGGGCAGGGAGTTCGGGTCGCCGCCCCCGGAGAACCCGAAGGCAGCGCCTCGGAGGTAACGGCCCTGGCCGGCGGACTGGGCCGTTACCCGGACAGGCTCACCCGGACAGAACGTCCTGCGTGAGGTAGAGCGGCATCGAGTCCTCCCACTGACTGTCCGTCAGCAGCAACTTGCCGCTGCCGTCCGCGTTCATGCTGCAGATCTGGCCGTAGGGCTGGAAGGTGTCGTCGTACAGGGCGGCCTCCTCGCGGAAGCCGTACATGCCGCTGTTGTAGAGGATGCGGCCGTCGTGGTTCCACACCGCGTGGCCGTCGTTGGCGCCGCTGCTCGTGAGGGTCTTCAGGCCGCTGCCGTCGGGCTTGATGGTGCACACGTCGAAGTTGGTCGCGCTCGTCTTCCGCGTGAAGAGGATGAGCTTGCCGTCCGGCGACCAGTCGGGCAGGTTGTCGGACTCGGTGGTGAGGACGGTCGTCGTGCCCGTCCTGAGGTCGAGGATGCGCAGGCCCATCTCCTCGCCCCACACGCGGTAGACGATCCGGTTGCCGTCCTCGGAGTAGCTCGGGAAGCCGGCGTTGGTCGATCCGTCCGTGAGCTCCTGGTGCGAGGAGCCGTCGTCGGCCACCCGCATCAGCTTCGCGGTGCTCGTGGCCCGGGTCTGGAACCAGCCGCCGAGGCCGAACGCGATCCACTTGCCGTCGGGCGACCAGGTGGGCCGGAACGCACCGGCCAGCCCGTGCTGCACCTGCGTGGGGTCGAGGCCCGAGGTGGCGGTGTCGAAGACGACCTTCTGGTCCGAGCCGTCCGCGCGCATGGTGACGATCGAGGAGTTGCCGAGCTGCTTGTTGGTGAGGGCGAGGCGCCCGTCCCCGGACAGCGCGGGGAACACGTCGCAGTGGCGGTAGTCCCAGTCGGGGTCCCAGCTGTGCAGTGGTGTGTCGAGCGGACGCGTCGTGTGGTCGAGCTTCTCGTAGATCACCGACTGTCCGTCCCGCGACCAGACCGGGGAGCGCAGGGCCCGCTTGACGGCCGGCCGGGTGCCCGAGACGTAGGCGAGGCCCTCGTCCGCTCCGCCCTTTACCAGGTAGCCGACCTCCGTCGCGGACACGTACTGGGGCGCGACCTTCAGATTCGGTCCTGAGGTGTGCTCCACACGGGCGCCGGTCGCGACGTCCACCGAGACGATCTGGGACTCGACGGTGCCGATGGCCTCGGGCCTGTGGGCGCCCCAGGTGCCCTCGACGGTGATCTCGTAGAAGACGATCCGGGAGCCGTCGGGCGACCACTTCGGTGAGCCCAGGCAGTATCCGTCGCGGGTCGCCACCTGGCGGAATCCGGTGCCGTCCGGCCGGATCACGTAGATGCTCAGTTCCTGCGTGTGTTCCCAGCCGGTGCCGTTGCCGTGGCCCCGCCACGTCGTGTTGCGGTCGCTGGAGAAGGCGATCCATTGGCCGTCGGGCGACCAGGCGGGGCGGAAGTGGCCGTCGGGGCTCGCGGGGTCGCCGGCGAGCGCCGCCGTGCCCGTCAGGTTGGTGCGGCGGTTCGTGGCCAGGTCGAGCACCCAGATGTGGGTCTTGTGGTCCCCGCTGGTGGATACGTAGGCCACCTTCTTGCCGTCGGGTGAGGGGACGGCCCAGTCGTTCATGGCCGAGTCGGCCACCAGGCGCTGCACGCCCGTGCCGTCGGCCTTCGCGCGGTACAGACAGGAGTGTCCGTCGCCCGTCCGTTCCGACGTGAAGAAGACGGACCCTCCGTCGGCCGAGAAGGCCGCGTGGTGGTCGAAGGCGGCGTCCTGCACCAGCTTGCGTTCGTTGGAGCCGTCGGCGTCGCAGATGTACAGGGTGGAGCCGGACGGGCCGATGCGGTTCATCAGCATGACGCCCTTCTTGCCGTCGGCGGCCGCCGCCACGGCGAAGGGTGTGGGCAGGAGCGCGGCGCCGGCGACGGCCGCGCCGGCGGCGAGAAAGGCTCTGCGCTTGATGTCAGGTGTCATCGCTGTCCTGGGTCCTTTCGTGCACGGAGGGAAGCGGTACGCGTGACCGGCGGACACCGACGCAGTCGGCGTCGGGGACGGCCACGGATGTGCCGGTGTCGGTGAGCCGGCCGGAGGCCGGGTCCACGCGGAAGAGGTCGACCGTGCCGCTCGCCTTGTTCGCGACGAACAGCCAACGCCCCTGCGGGTGCAGGGAGAAGCTCCACGGGGTGACTCCCCCGCAGGACAGCCGCTGCGCCTCGGTGAGCAGGCCGGTCCGCTGGTCGACGGCGAAGACGACGAGTGTGTTGTCGCCGCGGTTGGATACGTAGACGTGGCGGCCGTCGCGACTGACGGCGAGTTCGGCGGCGCTCGTGGTGCCGGTGTGTCCTGGCGCGTTCGTGGTCAGGAGTTGGCGGGACGTCAGTGCGCCGCTCCTGGGGTCCCACGACAGGGTTTCGATGTCGGCGGTCAGCTCGTTCAGCAGGTGGACCGTCCGTCCCCGCGGGTGGAACGCCAGGCGTCGCGGCCCCGATCCCGGTGCCGTCGCGTAGTGGCCCACTGAACTGGCTGTCATCCGCCGGGTGTTGGGGTCGTGGCGGTGGACGAAGACGCGGTCCGCGCCGAAGTCCGCGACCAGTGCGAACCTGCGGCTCGGGTCGAGGACGACGTGGTGCGTGTGCGGGCCTGCCTGGCGCGGGTTGGGTCCCGATCCGGTGTGCCGAACGGTGGAGGCCACCGCGCCGAGCCCGCCGTCGCGGTGGATCGGAACGGTCGCCGCGGAGCCGGTCGCGAAGTCGGCGACCAGCAAGGTGTCCGCGTCGAGCCCCAGGTACGAGAGGCCCCCGCTGCCGCCAGGAACCGTTTCGGTCTGCAGCTCACCGGTCCGGTGAAGGGCGCCGGACGCGTCGTCGATGCGGAAGGTGCGGATGAACCCGCCCGGCTCCGCGCCGGCGACGTAGAGGACGGGCCGCGCCGGATGCACGGTGACCCAGTTCGAGCTGACCTCTGCCACCACTCCGAGCGGTGTCATGGTGCCGCGGACGGGATCGAAGCGGATGGCGTGCACCTGGTTCCCGCCCCAAGTGCCCACGTACAGCAGGTCGGTTGGGTGTTCGGCGGCGGCGGCCGGTGCGGTGGACACCAGGGGCAGGGCGGTCGCGGTCGACGCCGTCATGGCGGCGAGTACGGTTCTGCGGGAGGGGCGCCGGGGTGCTGCTGCCCCGACGCCGGGCGGGGTGTGCTGCGGCTCGTTCATGGACGGCAGGTGCCTTTCTCGGAGTCGTGGCGGGCTCAGCCCTTGGGCTGCGGGCGGCGCCGTGCCGCGAGGCCGAGACGCTTGAGGGCGTAGGCGTCGAGCGCGCTCAGGACGCCGTTGAGCGCGAGCGTCAGGGCGACCAGGACGATGAGTCCTGCGAACTCGCTGGCGGCGTCGAGGTTCTGGGCCGCGGTGAACAGCTCGTGGCCCACGCCCTCGGAGGAGGCGATGAACTCGCCGCCGATGACACCGAGGATGGCGAGCGGTCCGCCGGTCTTGAGCGCGGCGAAGAAGGGTGCCGCGAGCGTCGGGATCGTGACGTAGCCCAGGACGTGGTGCCTGCGCCCGCCCATCACCTGGACGACCTCGACGAGTTCGCGCTCCCGCAGCCGCAGGCCCAGGTAGACGTTGTAGAAGACCACGAAGGCGACGCCGGTCATCGCGATGGTGATCTTCGACCAGGGGCCGATGCCGAAGAACAGCAGGAACAGCGGGGCGAGGGCGATCTTCGGAATGCCGTTGAGGGCCGCGACGAGCGGTTCGAGGACGCGTCCGAGCAGCGGGAACGAGCCGAGGACGAGGCCCATCACGGTGCCCGCGGCGACGCCAAGGCCGAAGCCGGCCAGCACCTCGACAGCAGTGACCCGGATGTCGTTCCATCCGGTCGCCGAGCCGAGCATTTCGGTGAGCGCGTCGTACACCTCGGTGGGCTTGCTGACCGCGTACTCGGGCACGACGGGACCACTCATCAGCTGCCACAGCACGAGGGCGACCACGATCACCAGCAGGCGGAGCGCGATCACGGTGGAGCTCTTCTGGCCGTCGGTGCGCCGCTTCCTGGCGGTCCGGCCCCGGGGTTCGGTGTCGGGCTCGGTCACGGCCTTCTGGGTGACGGTTGCCATGGTCTGCTCCGTTCCGGTTGGGGTCCGCCGATTCACGGCAGGTAGGTGTTGGTCCAGTTGTCGGTGGTCACCTTCGCGTCGGGCACCGCGCCGATGCCGTCCTTGACGAAGGCGACCGTCTTCTGCCATCCGGCCTCGTCCTGCTTGGCGCTCTTGGGCCACTCGACCTCTTCGACGGCCCCGCTCAGCACGTCGTCCGGCACGCCCGGCAGCGTCTTGCGCGACGCGGCCAGCACGCTCTTGTCGTCCGAGGGGTGCGAGCTGAGGTAGCTGGTGGCCTGCTGGACGGCGGTGGCGAAGCCCTTCACGGTCTTCGCGTCGGTCTTGGCGTAGCTCTTCTTGACCACCACGGCCTGGCCGTAGCCGGCCTGCTCGTACGACCACTCGGGCACCTTGGTCGGGTCGGCGACCACGACGCCGTCTCCCTCGTGCTGGACCTGGAGGGGGATGGGTTCGGAGGTGATGAACCAGTCGACCTCGCCCTTGGCGAGCGCGGCCTTGTCTGCGGCCGGGCTCGGCAGGGACACCCATTTCAGCTTCGCTGGGTCGACGCCGTGGGCCTTGAGGAAGATGCCCGCTTCCGCCTTGGTGTTGGCGGAGCTGGCGCCCGCCGTCGAGTCGGCGAGCGTCTTGGCCACCTTCGCCGCGGGGGTCTTGGCGGTCAGCCCGTGCTTCTTCGCGAACGCCGTGCTGACGACGATGCCGAGCGGGTTGCCGCCGCCGTTGTGGGCGACGGACAGCTCCGGAAGTCCCTTGGACAGGCCCGCGAGATAGCTCGTCGGGCTGGAGTTGAGGAACTGCACCGAACCCGACTGGAGGGCCGAGGTGCCGGTGGCGGCGGTCAGCGTCACGTACTTGATCTTGATGTTCTGTTTGTCGAAATAGCCCTTCTCCTCCGCCAGGCGTATGGACAGGTCGAAGACATTGCCGCTCACCCCGACCGAGACGGTCGTCTTGCCGTCCGAGCCGACGGAGGCCGAGCCGTCGTTGCCGCACGCGGTCAGCAGCGCGGCCGCGCACGTCGCGGAGGCGGCCAGCGCGAGCGAGGAGTGCTTCACACGGCGGATGCGGTGGATACGGTGGTTCATGGGAACTCCTTTGTTCACCAGGCTTGTTGCGCTCGAAAGAAGCGGGTCCAGAAGTCGATGTGCTCCGGGTCCGAGACCGGGATCCGGCGGAAGTGCGCGCCGACCTCCATCACGGTCGCGGCGTCCGCCGAGAAGGCGGGCCACTCGGGCAGGCCGGCGCCGTTGGGGTCGCCGGTGGCCGTGAAGTTGATCCAGTACGCGGAGAGGGTGCGGGCGATCGCGTGGTCCTGCTCGGTCCACGAGGCGGTGCCGCCCGCGGGGTTGCCGAAGACGTAGTCGATCTCCGAGCCGTGGAAGGCCCCTTGGGACGACGCGCCGCGCGACGGTGTGCGGTGGGTCCAGAAGTAGGTGTGCAGCCTGCCGGTGGTGTGCCGGCTCCAGTCCTGGCCCCACAGGTACGTGGACAGCCGGGAGTTGTCGCGCGCCGCTTCGCTGCCGGCGCGCGCCGCCTCGTCGTCCGTGGTGGCCGGGTACAGGCGCAGGAACTCGTCGGCGAGCGGGCCGAACTTCCGTACGGCCGCGGTGCGATGCTGTTCGAGCGTCACATGGACCGGCGGCGATCCGGGCCGGGGTGTACGCCGTCCGGCGCGCAGCGCGGGGACCAGTGTCTCGGGCACCGCGCCGCCTTCGTCGAGGTTGTTCCCCGTGAGGTAGTCGACGTCGTTCTGGAGTCCCTTGGCGTACGTGGTGTCGTAGCCGGCGGGGATCACCCAGCCGTCGACGACCGGCCGGAAGAGCGGCGGGCTGGAGGTGCCTCCGGTCTCGACACTGGTGTCGACGGGGTGGTTGCCGTCGACGAGCTTGTGCCAGTGCAGGGCGCGCAGTTCCCGGATGTCCCGCGCGCCGTGCTCGCGTGTGTAGCGCTCTCCGGCGCGCTCCGCGTCGGCCGAGAGCCGGTACGAGGTGGACAGGTAGCGCAGTTCGGGGTCGCGGGAGTACCGGGCGTGGCTCTGGGCGACCGCCCGGTGGAACAGGCCCTTGGCGTGCGGGGACATGGCCAGGAAGTTGACCATCCCGGCGCCCGCGGACTGTCCCGCGATGGTGACTCGGCCCGGGTCGCCGCCGAAGCGCTCGATGTTGTCGCGCACCCAGCGCAGCGCGGCGACGCAGTCGAGCAGCCCGTAGTTGCCCGAGGAGTCGTGCCCGGACTCCTCGCTCAGCTCGGGGGTGGCGAGGAATCCGAAGGCGCCGAGGCGGTAGTTGAAGGTGACCACGACGAGGCCCTGGCGGGCGAGGTTCTCGCCGTCGTAGCGCGGCTGCGCCCCGGTGCCCTCGCGAAAGCCGCCCCCGTAGATCCATACGAGGACCGGGCGCCGCTCGCCCTGCGAGGGTGCGCCCGTCCAGATGTTCAGGTTGAGGCAGTCCTCGCTCATCGGCACGTCGACGCCGGTCGCGGCCGCCTCGGTCGGGGCCTGCGGGCACATGGGGCCGAACCGGTCGGCCCGTCTCACGCCCTCCCAGCGCGGCGGCACGACGGGTGGCCGCCAGCGCAGGTCGCCGACCGGGGCCGCGGCGTAGGGGATGCCGCGGAAGACCGTGACGGAGCGGTCCCGGCACGGTATGCCCTCGACGGGGCCCGCCTCGGTGTCCACGGTGGGGCGCATGAAAGCCTTTCCGCCCCAGCCGCCCGTCAACTGGCGGGCGGCTCCGGGGACTTGTCGAGCAGCAGCGCCCTGCGGGCGGAGCCGACGTGATGGCGCATCGCCGCGCTCGCGGCGTCGGGATTGCGGGTGAGGACGGCCAGGAAGATGGTCTGGTGCTCCTCCAGCGACCCGGTGCGCGGGTGCTGTGCGCTGAGGTTGCGGTACTGCCGCATCACCAGCGGGTAGAGCAGGGTGTCGTAGGCGCGGGCCAGGGTGTGCTGGTGCCCGGCCAGCTTGATCTGCTGGTGGAACTGCCGGTTGCCGCGCGAGTAGGCGTCCTGGTCGCCGCGGGACTGCGCCTCCTCCATCTCGTGGAGGGTGTGTCGCAGGTCCTCGATCTCCTCGCGTGTTGCCCGCTCCGCCGCCTTGCCGGCGAGCGCGGCCTCCAGGATCTCGCGGGCCTCCAGGATGTCCGCCGCCTCGTCGATGGAGAAGCTCCGGGTGCGCACACCGCGGTTGACCTCGCCGACGATGTAGCCCTCCTGCGTGAGGCGTGCGAGGGCCGTGCGCATGGTGCTCCGCGACACGTCGAACATCCGGGTGAGGTCCGCCTCGGTCAGCCGGGTGTCGGGCGGGATGCTGCCCGACAGCAGCAGGGAGCGCAGCCCCTCGTAGGCATGGCTGTAGCGGGTACCAGACGCCTTCGCCCCGATTTCGGCATCGATGCCTTCGCTGTTCACCTTGACCGCCTTTGTCTTCCGTGAGGATGAGAGCCGAGGCGGGCACAGTAGCCGACCGCATGCCTGGTCAGCTCCCTATCCGCGCAGCGCCGGGTACAGGCGGCGTGATGTGCCCGCGAAGATCTCCTGCCGGTCCGACTCCGGCAGCCCCCCGAGGACCTGCTGGGCGAGGGCGAGGAGTTCGGGCAGTGACTGCTCGGCCGCGGGGCAGTTCGATCCCCAGGCGATGCGGCGCGCGCCGAAGGCCTCGACGACCGGGTCGAGGAAGTCCGCGGCCCGCTCCCCGGCGTCTTGCAGCCGTTCGAGGTTGCGGTGGGTGAGCTTCAGGTGGAGTCCCGGGTGCCTGCCGAGCGCGGCGACGTCGGCACCTGCGCGGGCGGGCGAGGCGGCGATGTCGGGGTAGCCGATGTGGTCGAGGAGCACGGTCACGCCGGGGAAGCGCTCCAGGAGTTCGACCAGCTGTCCGGTGGCCGCGCCGAGGCGCATCTGGAGGCAGACGGGAAGGCCCAACTCCCCTGCCTGCTCCCAGAAGGGGTACGTCTCCGGGGCGGCGAACCACTCGCCCTGGGTGGGCACCGTGCTGCCGCTCGTGAACAGCCGCACTCCGGAGAGGCCGCCCTCGCCGACCGCGGCCTTGAGCGAGGCGGCGGCGTCCGGGCGCAGCGGGTCGACGGTGCCCACCGCGACGAAGCGGTTCGGCCACTGCCGGCTGCTGTCGAGGACGTAGGAGTTGTCGTAGCCGTAGTTCGTGGTGGCCTGGACCAGGACGGCCTGGTCGATGCCCGTCCCGTCCATGCGGTCGACCATGCCCTCGGCGGTCACCGGGCGGGTCGCGGCCCAGGTGGACTGCTTGCCGCCGAGCGGCGCCTTGGGGTATCCGGTCGGGTCATCGGAGATGATGTGGCAGTGTGCGTCGACGACGTCCACGTCGCGTGCTCCCTCTTGATTGATGCGGTGTGGGCGGGCGGTCTCAGGCGTCCGGGTAGTCGCCCTCGGCGAACAGCGCGCGCGGATCGGCGGAGAAGCCGGGGTCCAGCAGTCCCTGGTCGATGGAGAACCGCACCATGGCGTTCAGGCTGGGCTCGTTGGCCTTGATGCCGTACGGGACGGGGTCGGCGCCGATCTGGCGGCCCTGGCGGGCGAGCCGGGGCACCGCGGACCATTCGGGGTGCGCGTCGAGGTGCCGGCTCTTGCTCTGCGCGAAGGCCGCGTACAGCTTGGTCGGCAGGCCGGGGTCGCGTTCCACGAGTTCGGAGCGCAGGGCGATCAGCGAGTGCAGCGGGTAGACGCCGGTGCGCAGGTAGTGGTCCACGGCGAGCGTGTCCGCCTCGGGAAAGAGCGGGTAGGGCCCCTCGTCGGCGGCGGGCTCCGCTTGGGGCGCCGCCGTCCAGCCCGCCCGCGGCGAACCCGCGCGCCCGGTCCCGGCGTTGCCGGTCAGCGCGGCGTCGATGTCCCCGGCGCGCAGCAGTTCGCCGAGCGAACGGCCGTCGGTGACCCGCTCGACGTTGGCCGGGGCCCGGCCCTCGATGTGGTCGTCGTCGTCGACCACCCAGGTGATGGTGTCGATGTCGACCCCGTACTCGTCGCGCAGCACGCCGCGCACCCACACTCCGGTGCTCACCGAGTAGGCGCGCACACCGATGCGGCGGCCCTCCAGGTCCTTGGGTACGCGGATGCCGGAGCGGGCGGCGCACTGTACGTCGCCGTGGTGGAAGCGCCGGTTGAGGAAGACCGGAACCGCGGTCAGCGGGATGCCTTCCTGACGTGCCATCAGGTAGGAGACCGGCGCCAGTTCGCACACGTCGAACTCCAGGTCCCGGATCATCCGCCGGTAGGCGCCGATGACCGGCTTGACCTCCACCGGGTCGACCACGTAGCCGTCGAGTTCGACGTCGCCGTCCAGCAGCGGCTGTCCGTGCGGGAACTCCCCGATGACCGTCGTGAGCTTGTCCATGCTCTGTTTCCCCATCTTCCGTACGTGTGTGGTGTCTCGGTCCGGCCGGCCCGTGTCCGGGCTCAGCCGCCGAGCCGTGCGGGCGCCACCCCGAGCGCCGCGCAGGACCGCTGGACGAGTTCGTCGTAGTCCACGGCGCGCGGGATCACGCCCTGGTCGAGCGCGTAGCCGGCCGCCTTGGTGAAGGCGCCGCGCAGTGCCTCGAAGCCCACGGGGTGCAGCGGAACCTGGCCGGGTTCGGCGCCGGCGGTGAGCACCTGGCGCATCGCGTCGTACGCGGCGAGGATGGCGGCGGGGTGTTCCGCGGCGGCCTGCTCGGAGACGCCGACGACGTGGTTGACCGGGATGAATCCCTGGTCCTTGGACCACTGTTCGGCGGTGCGGTGCGCGTGGTCGACGGCGGTGCGGATGCGGTCGTCGGAGGGCAGCCCGTTGCCCATGATCCCGAAGTCGAGGCGGCCATCCAGGAAGTCCGCCTGGAGCTTGGCCCCTTCGGGCGCCCGCTTCACCCAGGACGGGTCGTCGGCGCCGTCGACGTGGCTGCCCTCGTACGTGGTCCAGTCCGCCTTGCGCAGGTCGACGCCGTACTGCTCGCTGAGGAATCCGCGCATCCACACACCGGTGGTCTGGCTCCAGGAGCGCACGCCGACGCTGTGCCCCTCGACGTCGGCGGCGGACAGCCTGCCGAGGGTGACGAGGGTCTGGTGCTGGTGGCGTCCGAGGGTGGTGACCGGGAGCAGCAGCACCGGCTTGTCGTGGGCGACGGCCTGCAGGACGGTCACGATCGCCACTTCGCACAGGTCGGCGTCCGAGGTGTTGACGAAGCCGCGGGAGGCCTTGTGCACCGGGCTGATGCCGAGCCGCTGCGGCTCCGTGCCGGTCTCGCGGACCGCGGACGCGGCGGCCGCCGCGAGATCGTCGCGGCCGATCACCAACTTCATGTCTGTCTCCTTCTGCATGTCTGCGTGGGGGGTTACGCGGAGGTGGGCGTGTGGTGCCGCTCGTGGTGGCGGCGCAGCAGGTCGACGCCGTAGTCGCCGCCGTTCGGGGTGCGGACGATGGTGTGGATGTGCCGGCGCGAGGGGTAGTCGTTGCCGAAGATGACGCCGGGCATGTGCTCGAACTCGACGAGGATCACTGGGCTGTGGAACCGGTAGTAGAAGGTGCCGTCCGGGTCCCCGGCCCAGGCGAAGTGGGTGTCTCCCTCGTGGGCCAGGACCTCCTCCATGCGCACCTTGGCGTGGTGGTCGCCGGCCCGGTTCACGTAGAGGCCGAGGAGTTGGAGCGCGGTGCCACGCTGGCCCGGGGACATGTGGCTCAACGGCAGGCCCCGGTAGTCGAGTTCGAAGTTGTCCCGGAAGGCGCCGACGTACAGGTCGCTCGGCAGGGTGTCCGCGATGACGGCCTGCTCGCGCCGTCGGGGGTCGAGGTCGCTGAAGAGTTCGTGTCCGAGTGCTTCCTCGCGGCGGAAGGCGACGGTCCCGGCGTACTTCCCGGATCCGGCGAACACCGGTTCGGCGCCGAGGAAGGAGGGCGTGAGGACCATCTGGTCGCCGACGAAGACGCAGTTGACGTTGACGTGGTGGCCGTCGAGCTGCCAGCCCCAGGGGCCGCCGTTCTCGGGCTCCCCGTACACGGAGAACCAGTACAGCCACTCGTTCAGGCCGTCCTCGTTGTCGCTCAACTCCCCGATGGTGAGGTTGAGATGCATCAGGTCGACCATCTGGCCGTAGCCGTCCGCGCTGAGGCTCTCGCGGATGACGGCCATGGCCCGCGCGCGCTGGGTGTCGTCGAGTTCCTCCAGGCAGATGCCGTGCCGCAGAAAGTAGCGGGCGCCGTTGTTCCAGTGCCGCCAGCTCACGTCGTCGACGGGGAAGCGGCCATCGGCGAGCTGCTTCTCCGTGAGTCCCGCGAGGTACTCCTCCGCGGCCCGGTACACCGGGCGGACGTCCGCGCCCGTGCCGCGCAGCGCGAACACGTCCGGCCGGATGCCAGCCGACGTTCCCACGCCCCGGAAGGGCTCGTTCGCCGCCTTCACCCGCCAGGCGACCTTCTCCAGCAGATCAGGGGTCCAGACATCGGGCTTGCGCGTCGGCGCGTTTCCCCGATTTCGCAGCGCCACCATCGACGCTCCTCCTTGTGTGGTCGTGTGCCGGTCGCGCTCCTCACCGGGTGAGGAAGACGGCTTTCTCCTCGATCGCCGCGACGTCCACCGGTTCCCCGATGAGGCCCTGTTCCAGGGCGTACTGTCCGGCGATCTCCAGGCAGGCCGTGAGCGATTCGCTCCAGCCGGCCGTCACCGCGCGTCCGGCCGGTGAGTCGTCGCGCTCCCCCGCGGTCAACGTGATCGCCTCCTGCAGCGCCCGGTACACGGCGCGTACGTCGTCCTGCCGGGTGCGCAGCACGTCGTCGCGCACGACCAGCAGATGGTTGGCCGGGATCGTCCCGTGCCGCTCGATCCACTCCGCTCCGGCGTCCTCGGCGTCCTTGACCAGCGGGACGAGTCCCGCGCCCTGCCCGCCGATCGCCTTCGGTCCGAGCACGGCCGCCGTGACGTCGCCCGCGCGCAGCAGGTCCGCGACGCGTGCGGCGTCCGAGCGCTCGACGTACGAGGGGTTGCGGTACTGGGCGACATGGACGTCCTCGGTGGTCACCCAGGTGACGTCGGAGGACTCGACCCCGTACTCCTCGCGCAGCCAGCCCCGCACCCACAGGCCGGTGGTCTGGCCGTACGAGCGCACGCCCACCCGCTTCCCGGCGAGTTCGCCGGGGTCCAGTGCCTCCCCTTCGGGCAGCCGGGTCAGGGAGCGGTGGTGGGTGCTGCCCACCAGGACCACCGGCAGCAGGGTCACGGGGACGCCGGCGTCGCGGGCCTGGAGGTAGGTGGCCATCGGCATCTCGCAGATGTCGTAGGCCAGTTCGCGGACCATCCGGGCGAAGGCCGGGGGCAGCGGGGAGAACTCCGGGTAGTGGCAGTCCACTCCGTCCACGGGGACGGTGCCGTCCTTCAGTGGGCGGGTGTGCGGGTGGTTGCCCAGCACCACGCTCAGCGGCGTGTTCGTCTGCGTGTCGGTCATGTCGGTCACACGTCCTCGCCGTACTGGATGCGCCGGTAGGGGGTGCTGAGCACCTCGCGGGTGATACGGACGTCGATCACGGTGGGCCGTGGCTCGCGTACGTACTCGGCGAGTGCGTCACGCAGTTCCTGCGCGGTGCGCACCGTGGCCCCGCCACCGCCCAACGTCTGGGCCACCGCGCCCAGTTCGGGGGTGGGGATCGTCGCGAGGTCCGGGTCGAGGCCCTTGGCCTTCGCCTTGTGGTACTCGGCGCCGAGGCCCTGGTCGTTCATCACGACGACCAGCAGCGGGACGTCGTAGCGGCACGCCGTCTCGAACTCAGACAGGTGCATCAGGAAGCTCGCGTCGCCCTCCACCACGAAGCCGGGCTTGTTGCCCTGGGCGATGAGCTGGCCGAGGGCGATGAGCGGGGCCTGCCCGATGGCGCCGAACATGCCGTAGTTGGACAGCACGTCGCGGGAGCGCTGGAAGAGCATGGTGCCGAAGTCGGTCTGGTGGCCGCTGCCGAGCACCAGGCCCATCTCGCCGGGGAGTTCGTGGTCGAGGATCCAGATCGCCTCGCGCGGGTCGAGCCGGCCGGGCTCGCTCACGTACTCCGGCTGCCGGATCCGGGCCGTCAGGTGCTGCTTGACCTCGTCGGTGTGGAAGCCCTCCAGCCGGACGGAGCGCTCCCCCAGTTCCCGGGTCAGTTCGGTGAGCGCGGTGACCGCATCGGCCTGGAGGTAGCAGTCGGCCACCTTGCCGTTGCCCATCACCACGTGCGGGGCGGTGTCGATCTGGATGTACTTGGCTTCCGGGTAGAGGTAGCCGCTCTCGATCGTGTAGTGGTTCAGGCTGGCGCCCACCGCGATCACGCAGTCGGCCTCCTGGAGCAGCTCCATCGACGCCTTGTCGCCGAACAGGCCCGACAGGCCGACGTGGAAGTCGGTGCGGTCGCAGAGCCAGTTCTTCGCCTGCAGGGTGGTGGCCAGCAGGGCGCCGGTGGTCTCCTGGAGGGCGAGGATCTGCTCGCCGGCGTCGGCCTTGCGGGCGCCCCGTCCGGCGATGACGACCACGCGCTTGGCGTCCTGGACGAGGTCGCAGGCGGCCTGGAGACCGGCCGGGTCCGGCAGCAGTCGGGGCCGCTCGATCAGGGCGGTGGACGGCACGTACTCCTCGTCGTAGTCGTCGAGTTCGGCGACCTGGACGTCGAAGGGCGCGCTGATCATGACGGGTTTGGACTCGGTGCGCGCCAGGTAGAAGGCGCGGCGCACGGCCTCCTGGGCGTTCTCGGGTCGTGTCACGTGGATGAACTCGCACTCGATGGCGGCGGCGAAGCGCCGCTGGTCGAGGTACTGGGTCGCGCCCTCGTCGCCGAGAGGTGTCTCGCCGCAGAACGCGACCAGAGGCGTGCGCGCCCGGCTCGCCACGATCATCGAGGTCGCCAGCTGCGAGACACCGGGGCCGCTCGTCGTGGTGACCACGCCCGGCTGTCCGGCGCCGCGGGCCCAGCCGTCGGCCATGCCGAGGCCGGAGCCCTCGTGCCGCACCTCGTAGAGCCGCACGCCGCGGTCGGCGAGCGCGGCCATCCAGTGCATGTTGGCGTCGCCCATCATGCCGAAGACATCGCTGGTGCCTTCCTTGACGAACGCTTCGGCCAGGGCTTCGTAGACCTTCACTTGCGGAACTCCTTCACGTTCGCCGCGGCCGTCGCCCGCGCTTTCAGGACGCCGTCGAGCCGGGAGAAGACGCGCAGCGCGTTGCCTCCGTAGACGGCCTGCCGGTCGGTGTCGGTCAGGGTGTCGATGGAGTCGAGGGTGTACTTGGTGTCGTCGAACCGGCGCCCGGTCTCGGGGTCCACGCTGCGGACGGCGCCGATCATCTCCGAGGCGAACAGCACGTTGTGCGCCGGGATGATGTCGAGCAGCAGCTCCATGCCGCGCTTGTGGTAGACGCAGGTGTCGAAGGAGACGTTGCCGAGGATCGACTCCTCCAGCGGCGGCCGGCCGCGGTCCTGCATCATGCCGCGGTAGCGCCCCCAGTGGTACGGAACGGCGCCGCCGCCGTGCGGCAGGATCAGCTTCAGCGTCGGGAAGTCCTTGAACAGGTCCGACTCGCACAGCTGCATGAACGCCGCGGTGTCACCGGCCAGGTAGTGGGCGCAGGTGCCCTGCAGTGCGGGGTTCCGCGACATCGCCACGTGGACCATGGCGGGCACGTCGAGCTCGACCATCTTCTCGTACAGGGGGTAGTAGACGCGGTCGGTCAGCGGCGGCGCCTGGTAGTAGCCGTCGGAGGGGTCCGGGTTGAGGAGACAGCCGACGAAGTCCAACTCCTCGACGCAGCGCTCCAGTTCGGCGACCGAGTTGACCACGGAGGCGGCGAGGGCGTCGCCCGGGGACTGCGGGAGCTGGCACACGCCCACGAACCGCTCGGGGAACAGGCCGCACACCCGGGCGATGAGGTCGTTGCTGACCCGCGACCAGTCGAGGCTGGTGCGCTCGTCGCCGTAGTGGTGGGCCATCTTGCCCGCGCCGGGCGAGAAGAGCGTGAGGTCGGTGCCGCGCTCCGTCTGGAGCTTCAGCTGGCCCTGCTCGATGGCGGTGCGTATCTCGTCGTCGGTGATGTGCAGTTGGTCGGGTGAGACGCGCGCGCCCGATTCCTCGAACGCCTGGATCTGGCGCTGTCGCCACGCGCCGAGCGCCGGTGGCGCCGTGGTGAAGTGGCCGTGACTGTCGATGATCATGCCTTGCTCCGAAGGTCGCGGCCGGTCAGTTCGCGGGCCCTGTCCAGGCCCGGATAGGTGCGCACCGGCGCGGACATGAGGAACCGGTAGCCGTCGTCGAGGACCTGTTTGACGTTGTCGGCCGTGACGTGGGGGTGGCCGACGGCGACGCCGCGCTCCGTGCAGATGTCGAGGATCCGCCGCTTGCACTCCAGGAGGCGGGGGTGTTCGTACTGGCGCGGGATGCCCAGCTCCTGGCTCATGTCGCCCTCGCCGATCAGGATCAGGCCGATGCCCGGGACCCGGTCGAGGATGTCCGGCAGGTTCTCGATGCCGAGCTGGTCCTCGATCATGAGGCCGACGAGGATCTCCCCGTCCGGGGCGAGCGGCCACACGTCGGCCTTGGCGTAGTACTCGGTGTTCGGAATGCCCCAGTAGCGGGTGGCCGCGTGCGGACCGTCGCCGCGCAGGCCGGCCGGCTCGTACAGCGGGGCGTCGGGCAGCCTCGGGTAGCGGCAGGCGGCGACCGCGTTGCGGGCCTCCTCCACGGTGGAGATGTGCGGCCAGATGATGCCGAACGCGCCGAGGTCGAGGGCCTGTTTGGCGTGCCACTGCGCCTTCTCGGCGCCGTTCGCGGGGATCCGCACCATGGGGGTGACGGCCGGTGCGAGGCTGTCGGCGCCGAACACCTGACGCCGGCTCAGCAGGTACTGGAAGCTGTCCCGCAGGGCGTTGATGTCCCAGGGCTTGTGCTCCATCTCGAACACGACGGTGTCGTAGTGCGTGGTGGTGAGTTCGGTGGCGGCCGTCGGGTCGGCGGCGGAGAACGTGGCGAAGACGTGCTCCCCCGCGTCGAGGGCGCCGATCACCTTGTTGAGACGGCCGGTTGCCGTACGGTCGGTTGTCATCGTCGCGCTCCTCGCTCGACTGTTTCGGCGGACTTGTTCGCGGGTCGGTGCGCTGCCCGCACCGGCCGGCCCTGACGCTTGGCGCGGCGGCCCGCCCACCACGCGCGCAGCCGGGCGAGCAGGCCGGCCGGTCGGGGCGCGGACGGGACCGGAGTGGCTGCCTCGCCGGTGGCCACCGCAGCCGGTTCGGCGGGACCCGCGCATTTGAGGACCAGCGCGTCGGCGAACTCCTTCGTCATCCTGGAGATCACCGCACCCGCGCCCGACTCGATCAACTTGGCGAGCTTGCCGTTGAGTTGGACCTTGCCGTCGACCGAGACCCGCGAGGTGCCCGGGCCCTCGCCCTCGACGACGCGGAAGGTGGCCTCGGCGCTGAAGCGGGTGGCGCCCTGACCGTCCTTGCCGCGGGCGGTCAGGCGGCCCTCGCGCGCGGCCTCGTCCAGCTCCAGGGCGACACGGGCGCCGAACTTGACGCGGATGCCGCCGAATCGGACGACCAGGGTTCCGTCGAAGGACCCGTCGTCGTGCGACGGGCCGAGTTCGGCGCCGCCGATGCAGGACACGACGTCCTGGGGGTTGGAGATGACGTGCCACACCTGTGGGGGCGGACTGGGTACGGCGATCTCTTCCGTGATCGATAGCAACGCTGTGAACCTCACTCGACGGCAGGTGTCACGGCAGGCCACAGGGCATGCCGGAACATACTGCGTGGTGGCTGGTGGTGCGCAGGGGCCCGCGCGGCGGGCGCAGGATGAGCGGCGGCTCTGCCGCGTCAGGCGGCTTCCTGCTGCTCGGAGGCGAAGAGGCCCCAGAGGTCGTTGTAGAGCTCGGAGAACTCACGTGTCTCGACGAGGGATCCGATGGTGCGGGGCCGTTCGAAGGGGACCTGGATGACGCGGCGGATGGTGCCGGGGCCGCGTGACATCACGATGACCTCGTCGGCGAGGTAGAGGGCCTCGTTCAGATCGTGGGTGACGAAGACGAGTGTGCCGTTCTGCTCCTGCCAGATGTTGAGCAGTTCCTGCTGGAGGCGGAGGCGGGTGATGGCGTCGAGCGGCCCGAACGGCTCGTCCATCAGCACGATGGACGGGTCGTAGATCAGCGCCCGCGCGATGGCGCAGCGCTTCTGCATGCCGCCGGAGAGCTCGCGGGGGTAGTGGTCCTCGAAGCCGGTGAGGCCGACGAGCTCGACCCAGGAGGCGATCCGCTCCTCGCGCTCGTCCTTGGGTACCTTGCGGAACTTGAGCGCCAGGCCGATGTTGGCCCGGACGCTCAGCCAGGGCAGCAGGTGGGACTGCTGAGTCACGTACGCCGCATCGGAGTTGACGGCGGTGACGGGTTCGCCGGCGTAGTGGACCTGCCCCTGGGTGGGGGTGAGGAGCCCGGCGGCCAGGTTGAGGATGGTGCTCTTTCCGCACCCGCTGGGCCCGATCACGGCGACGACCTTGCCGCGGTCCACCTTGAACGACACGTTCTCGATCGCGGGCCGGTGGGTGCCGGGGAACTGCAGGGTGACGTCCTCGAGACGGAGGGCCTCGGGGTGGGTAGTGCGCTGTGTGGTCGACATGTCTGTCTCCTCGGCCGCCCCTCTTCGCGATGGGATGGGAGCGGGGCCGTGCGCTCGCGCCGTAACGGCGGTCATGGATAGCGATGCAGTCGGCTGCGCGACTGCGCGACAGTGCTACGTCCTGGCGTCGTCGAGATTGTCCGACAACCAGTGACGTGAATCTAACACCGCCAACTGGCCGACACAAGAAATCTGCTGGAAATCACAGGAAGAACCTCGCCCGTCGAGAGCTGTCGTGAAATTGCCTCAACTCATTGTCGGACAAGGAGGGTTACACGACGTTGGTGCCCAGCGCCTTCTCCCCTTCGGGGAAGAAGCTCGTGAGGCGGTTGTAGTCGTCGAGCGTCGCGGTCGGGTACCACTTCAGGTGCGCCTCGCAGATCGCCTGGAGCACCGGGGTCTCCCCCGGGTCCGAGCAGTCGGTGCCGACCGGGATGCGCGAGTTGTAGGTCTTCGCGAGCGCCTTCTGCGCGGCGTCCGAGGACAGGAACGAGGTGAGCAACGCCGCGGCGGCCGGGTGCGGGGCGCCCTTGGGGACGTAGAGGTAGGACTCGTTGGCGTTGGTCGGGGAGAGCGGGGCCACCTCGACGGGCGAGCCGTGCTTCTTGGCCTCCAGTACGAGGTTGATGAGGCTCGTCCCGAGGCTCACCTCCCCGGACTCGATCGGCGCCTCCGTCTGGGTCGTGTTCGGCGCGTAGTGCGGCCTCTGCTCGGCGAACTTCTTCGCCCACGCCAGCGCCTTCGCCTGCCCCATGGACGAGTCCAGGGCCCAGGGAGTGAGGAACGAGGCCCGGGACTCCGCCGACACCTTGCCGCCGGACCACTTGGGATCCAGCAGGTCGTCCCAACTCTTGGGTACGTCGGCCGGTTTGACCTTCTCGGTGTTGTACGCCCAGACCTTGGGAACCGCCCAGATGTAGACGAGCTTCCTGGCGAAGAGGTTCTTCCGGCCGATGCCGTACGCCGACCAGTCGATGTCGTCCGCCATGTCCTCGGACGGGACCACGGTGAGCCCGCCGGCCGCGGCCACGTCGACCGAGACCTTCCCCGCGGCCTGCTCCATGCGCAACTGGCTCACCTGGTCGGGCGCCTTGGTGTTGCTGTACTTGACCTTGACGCCCGGGTACTTCTTCTCGAACAGGTCGATGGCCGGCTGCATCTGCTGCTGCGGCTTGGGGACCGACCACTCGACCTCCCCTTCCTTCGCGGCCTGCTTCACCAGCGCGTTCATCGACGACGGGAGGTCGGCGCTCTCGACTCTGGCGCCGCAGCCGGTGAGGGCTGCGCCGGTGGCCAGGACGGTCACTGCGCTGAAGGTGATCCGCGTTCGGCCCCGGGCCGTCCTGCCGGTCTTCCGGGCTGTCCTGCTGCCGGTCTTTTCCTGCCTCATGGCGAGTGTGTCCTCGGGTCGTGTCCGGCGGTGCGGGCGGTGCACGGCTAGCGGATGGGGGGTGTGCCGTAGACCCGGGCGGCGTTGCCGCCCAGCACGCCCGCGAGCTCGTCCGGTGACATCCACGACAGCCGGCCCTCGATGGAGTCCCGCAGCTCCTGGAGGCTGCCTTCGGACGCCGGGAAGTTGGATCCCCACATCAGATGGCCGGCGCCGAACGTCGCGGCGAGCCGCCGCAGCACCTCCTCGACGTCGACGCCCTCCTGGTCCCCGAGGCGGCGCAGCGCCGGTGGCGTGATCTTGAGGTGGACGCCCGCGAAGCGGGCCAGCTGCCCGAGTTCGCCGAGCTTCGGGTAGGTGGGCCCTCCGGTGGCGTCGGGGCGTCCGGCATGGTCGAGCAGGACGGTCAGCGTCGGGTGGGTGTCGAGGACCTGGAGGAGCTTGTCCGTGTCCTTGGAGTGCATCTGGATGCACACCGGCACGCCACGGCTCTCCACGTACTCCCACACCGCGGCCATCCGGTCGTCCGACAGTCCGCTGCCCGGCGTGGGCACCTTGGTGGTTCCGTCCGACACGCGGATGCGGACACCGCTGAAGCCGCGCTCCTCGATCCAGTGCCGCAGTTCGGGCACGGCCGAGTCGGAGAGGAAGTCGACGGCGCAGACCCCCACCAGCCTGTCCGGGAACTTGGCCAGGGCGTCCGCCGCGTAGCGGTTGTCGAATCCGTACACCGTCGAGGCGTGGACGAGCGCCGCGCGTTCGACGCCCGCCGTGTCGAGGTGCCGGATCAGACCGGTGATGTCCACGGGGCGGGTGCGGGACCACTCCGACCGGGTGCCTCCGAGCGGCTTCACGGGGTAGGTGTCGGGGTCATTGGAGACGGCGTGGGTGTGGGTGTCGAAATAGCGCATCGACTCTCCTGGGGGTGGTGTCGGTTGAGCGATGTACGAAGGGGCGGCCACGCTGAGGGGTCAGGCCCCGCCCACGTACCGGTGGAAGTCGGCGAAGAGGTCCTCCGCGTCCAGGTCCGCCTTGATGAGTTCCTGCTCGCGGGCGTAGCGGATGGCCGTGCGCAGGGTGGCCAGGAGGGTGTCGGTGACACCGTGCTGGACCACGAGTTCGCGGGTGGTGCCGGTGGGCTCGGAGGGGCGGGCCGCGTCGATGCCGGCACAGAGCCCGCGATACACGGCGCGCACCAGGTCGGGCTGCGTCTCGAGGAGTTCCTTGCGGACCACGGCGAGGTGATTGATCGGGACCCAGCCGTGGGTGTCGAGGAACTGCGCCTGCCGGGCCTTCCAGTCCGTGATGACGGGCACGAGTCCCTCGACGTGGTCGGCCGAGCGGGCCCCCATGACGACCGCGGCGATGTCCTTGTCGCGCAGGGCGTCCACGAGTGGGCGTGATGTGCGCTCGACGTTGGACGGTTCCGGTGCGCCGTCCACGTGCGCGCCCTCTCTGGTCACCCATGTCACGTCCTGGGCCCGCACTCCGTAGGTGTCGCTGAGGACACCGCGCACCCACAGGCCCGTGGTCTGGCTGTAGGCGCGCACGCCGACCCGCCGTCCGCGCAGGTCCTCGGGGCTGAGCCGGCCCTCTCCGCCCCATACGGAGATCGACCGGTGGTGGAAGTTTCCGTGCAGGACCACGGGGAGCGCGGCGACCGGGACGTCGGCCTCGACGGCCTGCAGCAGGGTGGCGAGGGCGAGTTCGCTGACGTCGTAGCGCAGCTCGCGGACCATGGGGGCGAAGGCCCGGTGGATCGGCTCGACTTGGGGGAGGTCGAGCTCGCAGCCGGGGACCTTGAGAGTCCCGTCGAGCAGCGGTTCGGTGTGGGGGTATCGGCGCAGTGCCACCGACAGGCGCGTCATCGCGCGCTCCGTCCGGGGTGGCGGTCAGGTGTGGTGTGACGACGGTGTCGGCCGGACATGTCAGTCCTTCCTCGTCGGAAGCTTTGTTAGACAATGCGGGGAAGCTAACAGCGGTTTCGCGGCCCGGACAAGGCTTCGTAGCCAGAATCGTCAAACAATCCGGCCGTGTCACTGGGGTTCACGGCAAGCGGAGCCGGTGCTACGGTCCCGGTTGTTCGACAAAGCGCCTGAGCCGCGGGGCCGCCGTGGAGCGCCCCACCCGCACCGGCACTGCCGCCGCCGGTGCGTACCTGTATCGATCACCGTCCATCGCCGACTCGGACCCCGTCCTCGGCGTACGGATCACACATGCCGAGGGCGAACCTCCGAGGAGGGATGGCGATGAGTCACCACATGGAGAGATCCCGACGAGCCACGATGGTGGCCGCGCTGACACTGCTGACGTGGGCCGCGGCGACCGGCTGCGGAGCGGGTACGGAGCAGGCCGAACTGCCCTCGTCCAAAGCCGCTTTGGCCAAACAGGCCGCACAGGAAGGCGTGGTGAACTGGGCGTCCTGGAACCCGGAAGCCCAGATGCAGCCCGCCATCGACCTGTTCGAGAAGAAGTACCCCCACATCAAGGTCAAGTACACCAACGTCAAGGCGCCGGACCAGGTGAGCCGGCTCAAGGTGGAACAGGCCGCCCGGAAGGTCTCGATCGACGTGGCGAACGCCGGCGGACTCACCATGACCCCGGCGGTGAAGCTGGCCGGTGACGTCGACTGGGCGGCGTACGGAGTCGCCGACAAGGACATCTTCGCCAAGAACTTCGTCTACGTCTGGGCCACACCCAAGGTCTGGGCGTACAACACCGACCAGGTCAAACCGGCGGATGCGCCGAAGAGTTGGGACGACCTCCTGGACTCCAAGTGGGCCGGTGGCAGGATCTCGGCGGAATCGCGCGCCTCGTTCATGTCCGTCTGGGACCTGAACGGCTCGATGGGCGAGACGAAGGCCCTGGCCTGGGCGAAGAAGTTCGGTGCCCTGAAACCGCACTACTCGCCGAACGTCACGCAGGCCGAGGCACCCATCGAGTCCGGCGAGGTCGCCATCGGCACCAGCCTGGCGAGCCTGGTCCTCGCCGCGAAGGACAAGGGCGCGCCCGTCGCCATCGCCCCCGTCTCGCCGACCAGCGCGAGCGAGTCCTATCTGTACGTCCCGAAGGGCGCCCCGCACCCGGCCGCCGCGGCCCTGCTCACCTCTTTCCTGTCCTCGGACGCCGCCCAGCGGGTGCTCGCCAAGACGTACAACTCCCGGATCCCGGTCGACACCGACTGCTCGGACCCGGGTGACACCCCCGTACTCCAGGCGATGTGCGAGGCGGACCTCACGTGGTACGGCACCAAGACCCTCGGGAAGTACAAGACGCTCTCCGGCTTCTATCCGAAGGCCGAGAAGGAGTTCGGGACCGATGTGGGCTAGGCGCTGGGCCGGGCGCACAGAAGACAGCGAAGAGCCGACCGCGACCGGCACCACCCGGTCCGTCAAGGGGAGTCCGCAATGGCCCTGAACACGGAAGAAGCCCCACCGACACAGAGTGCGGAGCCACCACCGCCGCCCGGCGCGCGCTCCGCCCACCCGCACCCGAAGGTCTCCTCGGCCGCGCGTGGCCTTGTGAACCTGGCGATGGTCGTCCTGGTGGGATACCTCGTCCTGGTCCCCCTCGCGATCCTGATCTACAGCAGCCTCAAACCGTCGACCACGGACCTGCCGTTCGAGGTTCCGGGCTTCTCGCTCGACAATTTCCAGTCCGTCCTCGAGTCCGGCCGACTGGGCTCCGTCACCCTCAACACCGTTGTCTACGTGCTCGGTTCGCTCGTCGTCGCCCTCGTGCTCAGCCTGGCCCTCGCCTATCTCTTCGAGAGGACCGACATACCCGGCCGTCGGGTGCTGAGCCCGCTGGCGCTGGCCCCGATGGCCGTGCCGGTCACGGTGATGGCGATCGCCTGGGCGCTGGTGGCCAACCCCGCCAACGGCCCCCTGGCCATCCTCATCCGCAAGGTGTTCGGCATCCACATCGACATCTATTCGATCCCCGGGATGATCCTGGTCATGGGCATCTTCGGGGTGCCCAGCATGTACTTGATGATCGCCCCGGCGTTCGCGCGGCTCAATCCCGAACTGGAGGAGGCCGCGGCCACGGTGGGTGCCTCGATGTGGCGCCGTCTGCGTCTCATCGTCCTCCCGCTCGTCGCGCCCGCGGTGTCGGCGGCCGGCATCCTGCTGGTCGTCGTGGCGCTCGAAGGGTTCGCGATTCCCGCGATCCTCGGACTGCCGGACAAGATCTTCGTCTTCAGCAGCCTCATCCAGTACTCGCTGCAGCCACCGGGCGGCGTCCCCAACTACGGCCAGGCCAGCACCTACGGTGTGCTCATCCTCGCGGTGTCACTCATCATGCTCGCCGTGTACCGGCGCCGCGTCCGTGACACCAACCGGTTCCGGGTCGTGGTCGGCAAGAGCTACCGCCAGACCAGGGTGAGCCTGGGGCGCTGGCGGATCCCCGTCCTCATCGTCGTCTGCGCGTACATGTTCGTCGGCATCGTCCTGCCGATCCTGGCGCTGCTGTGGACGAGCTTCTCCCCGCACACTCGGCCCATCACCTGGTCGGGGATCCACTCGATGACGTTCGCCAACTACGGGCACCTCCTCGACATCCCGGACATCGGCTCGATCCTGCTGAACACGGCGGAGGTCTCGCTGGTCACCGCCACGGTGACGACCGCCATGTCGGTATGGATCGCGGTGGCGGCCTCGCGCCGCCAATTCCCCGGCAGCACCCTCCTGTTCGAGGTCACGTCCTCCGTCTTCGGCATCCCGAGCGTGGTGCTCGGAGCCGCCGTGCTGTTCCTCTACCTGTTCGTGCCCATCCCGATCTACGGCACCGTATGGATCATCATCGTCGCCCTGGTGACCCGCTTCCTGCCCCGTGGCTCGCGCATGGTGCAGACGGCGCTGATGCAGCTGGACGACGGCCTGATCGAGGCCGCCCGTGTCACCGGCGCGCGCCCGGCCACCGTGACACGGACGGTGCTGCTTCCCCTGCTGCGACCGGCGCTGTGGAAGTGCTGGCTGTGGGTGTTCGCGCACGCGCTGGGCGAACTCCCCATCGCCCTGCTGCTGACCAGTTCCGACAACCGGACCCTGGTGGTGGTCCTGTGGGACACCTTCACCTCCAGCGTCGACAACCCGACGGCGAGCGCCCTGTCCGTGATCCTCGTGGTGATCTCCACTGCCGCCGTGTGGCTGGTCAACCGCCGCAGCACCGTGAAGGAAGTCTGAGAGAGATGGTGGAAACGATGAGCAAGAACCCCGTGAACTCGATCGTCATCACGGAGCTGCGCAAGTCCTACGAGCGGACGACCGGCGCCGAGACGACGTACGCGATCGACGGTGTCTCCTTCGACGTCCCCAAGGGCCGGTTCGTCACCCTGCTCGGGCCGAGCGGCTGCGGAAAGACCACGACGCTGCGCTGCGTCGCCGGCCTCGAACGTGCCTCGGGCGGCCGGATCGAGATGGGCGGGCAGATGGTGTTCGACGCGCCGCGGAAGGTCCATGTCCGCCCCGAGGACCGGCCGATCGCGATGGTGCCCCAGTCCTATGGCATCTGGCCGCACATGACCGTCATCGACAACGCGGCCTTCCCCATGCAGCACGGCCGCAACCGCCGCAAGGGCCAGGACATCCGCAAGCGGGCCATGGGCATGCTGGAGCAGGTCGGCCTCGACGCCATGGCGGACCGCTGGGCCACCCAGCTCAGCGGCGGCCAGCAGCAGCGCCTCGCCTTCGCCCGCGCCCTGCTCGGCGACCCCGAGGTGCTCCTCCTCGACGAGCCGCTCTCGAACCTCGACGCGAAACTGCGGGCCAAGCTCCGCCAGGAACTGCGCTCGTTCCAGGCCCAGTTCGGGGTCACTGCGCTCTACGTCACTCACGACCAGGCCGAGGCGCTGGCGCTCTCGGACACGGTCATCGTGATGAACCACGGACACATCGAGCAGATCGACCGCCCGGAACGCCTCTACGACCACCCCCGTTCGTCCTTCGTCGCCGACTTCATCGGCAGCGCCAACCTGATCCCGGTGCAGGACGTCTCACCGCGCCGGGGCGGCAGCGGCGTCATCGCGAAGACCGACGTCGGCCCGGTCCTCTGCCTGCGCTCGCCGGACGGCGAGGACCACGGTGCGGGCAACGGCGGCTTCGTGTGCGTACGCCCGGAGAACGTGGAGGTGCGAGCGGACACGTCCGACCTGGCCGAGGACGAGTTCCTCGGCACGGTGGAGTCCTGCGAGTTCCTCGGCGACCGCCTCGAACTGGTGCTGCGCGCCGCCGATGTCCCCCTCACCGCCTTCGCACGGCCGAGCCTCGGCTGCCGCCCCGGGGACGAGGTCGCGGTGAGGTTCGACCCATCGACGACGAGCTACTTGCCGCACTGAGCCGATTCCGGCCACCCTCGGTGCCAACCGCTCTCGTCGCCTACGAAAGGTCATCTCCAGTGGAACGGCGAATCCAGCAGGTCGAGGCCGTGCTGTTCGACACCTTCGGCACGGTCGTCGACTGGCGGACCGGAGTGTCGGCAGCCGTCGACACCTTCGCGGCGCGTCACGGTCTGACGCTCGACGCGACCGCGTTCGCCGTGCGCTGGCGGGATCTCTATCAGCCGGCCATGGAACCCATCCGCACAGGCGAACGCGGTTTCACTCCGCTCGACGTCCTCCACGCGGAGAACCTGCGGACCGTCCTCGCCGAACACGGAATCGACGCGGCGAAGTTCGACGAGGTCGAGCTGACGTGGCTCAACGAGGCGTGGCACCGGCTGCCCGCGTGGCCGGACTCCGCACCCGGCCTGGAACAACTCGCCCGCAGCGTCACGACCGGGGCGCTGTCGAACGGCAACCTCGCACTCCTGTCCCGCCTGGCCAAGCACGCGGGCCTCCCCTGGGACGTCATCGTCGCCTCCGACGTCACCCGCGCCTACAAACCACAACCGCAGGCCTACGAGCGGGCGGCCGCCTTCCTGGGGCTGCGCCCCGACCAGGTCATGCTCGCGGCGGCCCACAACGAAGACCTGCGGGCCGCCCGGGACGCGGGCCTGCGCACCGCCTTCATCGCACGGCCGACGGAACACGGGCCCACGCAGACGACGAACCTGGCGCCCGATGCGGACTGGGACGTGGTCGCGGGAGATCTGGTCCAGTTGGCGACGCTCGTGGGCGACCGGCCCTGGACTGCGGACCGGCATCTCCTTCCCCCGGGGCGGCGGCCCTGAGCAGGACGGCTGACCTCGGCTTCAGCTTCGCCGGAACCAGCCGTCACACGTGGTGCCGCGTTCCGAGCTGGTTCGCGGCGGCCCGCACCGTCTGCTCCAGCAGCACCGCGATGGTCATCGGCCCCACACCGCCGGGAACCGGAGTGATCAGGCCTGCCCGGGTGACGGCGGTGTCATGGTCCACGTCCCCGACGTTGCCGGGGCTGTACCCGGCGTCGATCACGACCGCACCGGGCTTGATGTCCTCGCCGAGGATCAGCCGAGGCCGCCCCACGGCTGCCACCACCACGTCCGCCTCCCGGACGATCGCCGACAGGTCGTCGGTGCGGGAGTGGCAGTAGGTCACCGTCGCGTCCTTGGCGAGCAGGAGCATCCCTGCCGGTTTGCCGAGAATCGCGCTGCGTCCCACCACGACCGCGCGCTTGCCGGCGAGTTCGACGTCGTACGCCTCCAGCAGCCGCATGATTCCGCCCGGTGTGCAGGAGACGAAGCCCGGCCGCGCGAAGCTCATCGCGGCGAAGGAGTGCATCGTGACCCCGTCGACGTCCTTCTCCGGAGCGATGGCCTCGAACGCGGCCCGCTCGTCGATGTGCGGTCCGCAAGGGTGCTGGAGCAGGATGCCGTGCACATCGGGGTCGCCGGACAACTCCGCGAGGGTGTCGACGAGTTCGGCGGTCGTGGTGGTGGCAGGCAGGCCGATGTGCCGGGACGTGATGCCTGCCTTCGCGCAACGTGCCCGCTTCATGCGGACGTACGTGGCGGACGCGGGGTCCTCGCCCACCAGCACCGTCGCCAGACAGGGGGCGACCCCCGTGCGATCCGTGATCTCCGCCGCCCTGGCGGCGGTCTCCTCGACGATGCGTTGGGCGAGGCCGGAGCCGTCCATGAGCTGAGCCGTGCGAGTCTCGGACATTCGTTGCCCTCCAGGCGTTACTGACCACTCGCCCAGGCGCACGGCAACGACATCTCGTCAGACCGCTCCCCGGTGGTACTCCACCTCAGCGCCAGTCACGGCCCACGTTGAACTGTAGTGGACAGGGCGGCAGCACGGAACGCGCCGATGAGCACGCCTCGATTCGGTGAAAGCCCGCTGCTGCGCTCGTAGGATGCCGGAGTGCCCAGACCGATACCGACCAGCCGCCGTGCGTGGATTGCCGCATGGGCGGTGCTGTGCGCGGCCGGCCTCGCCGCCACGTACGGGCTGAACACGTCCTCGGAAGCCGACCCGCCACCCAAGAAGCCCGTCAGCGCCCAGTGCGCCGAGCTGATCGCGGGCATCGAGAGGCAGTTGGCCGATGCCAAGGAGGAAGGCGGCGACGACGTGGCACTGACGTTCTCACGCGTCCGGGGCGCCGACGAGGACGACTGCCACGACGCGCTCCGCGACCACTTCGTCGGTGAGCGGTGATCCGCGGCGTCTGGCTCGCCGCGTTGGCGGTGGTGGTGGTCGTCGTCACCACCGGGTTGGCCATCGCCATGAGTGCCGCATCGGAACCGGAGCCGCAGCCCACGCCGTCGCGCGTCTACTCCTCCTGCCTTGCGGCGGACACCCGGCCACTGGATCCGGGCGACGACCCGTGCGAGGGGTCCGGGAACTGAGCAACTCCCCTGCCGCTGCTAGGAGTTACGACCCACCTCATGGCGCCTGCCCGCCGCGATCACGGTCTCCACGGACTGCAGCGCCCCGATGTCCGTGAGCGGGTCGCCGTCCACCACGAGGACGTCCGCGCTGTAGCCGGGGGTGAGTTGCCCGGTCGTCTCGTCCAAGCCCAGCGCTTGGGCAGCTTCCGTCGCGGCCATGGCGAGGACGCGGTCGTTGGGCACGCCCAGGTGCTCGTAGAACGTCAGGCCGGCGGGTAGGCCGTCGAAACCGGCGCGTTGGACGCCCGCGTCGGTGCCCGCGATCAGCCGTACACCGGCCTCGGCCATCCGACGTACCGCGTCGAACATGGCCTCGGCGCGCTCGGCACCGAAGAACTGCGGCAGCATCCGCCAGTGCGGGCCGACCGTGGGGCAGACGTAGATGTTCCGCTCGATGATCTGGTCGAGCACGTCCTGGCGGACCTCGAATCCGTCGGCCGTCATCCACGTGCAGTGCTCGATGGTGTCGACCCCCGCCGTGACCGCGGCGGTGATGCCGTCCGCGCCGTGCGCGTGCGCGGCGACCGGCAGTCCGGTGCGGTGCGCCTCGTCGACGAGCGCGGCCAACTCCTCGTCGGAGAACTGGGACTCCCAGCTCTTGGCCCCGCCCTTGGTGAGTCCGCCGCCGGTCACCATGACCTTGATGACCTGGGCACCGGCCTCGACGTTGCGCCGGACCAGCCGCCGGATCCCGTCGGGTCCGGAGACTTCGCCGCCGAGGAACCAGCAGTGGCCACCGGGCGGAGTGACGGGCGTCGTCGCCGGGACGACGCGCGGACCGACGGCCGAGCCCTCCCGGATGTCCTGGGCGAGACGCACTGTGAGGCCGTTGCGGTCGCCGAGGTCGCGGGCCGCCGTGACCCCCGCGCTCAGCAACCGCCGCGCCCGGCCTGCCATCTCGGCGAACAGCGCCTCGTCGCCCTGTTCCTGGAGCGTGGCGACGGGGTCCGGGCCCGCGTCGAAGCAGAGGTGCACGTGGGCATCGATCAGGCCCGGGAGCACGGTCCCGGCGGGGAAGTCGAGCCGGGGCTCATCGGGCCGTGCCTGGCGCTCGACCTCTTCGCGTGGTCCGACGCCGGCGATGACGCCCCCGCGTACGAGGACACCCGCGTCGGCGACAACGTGACGATCAGGTCCGGCCAGGGCGCGCGCGGCGGTGATCAACATGAATCGCGGCTCTCTTTCGCATGCGAGGACGACAGCTGATGGAGCATGGAGCCAGGACATCAGACGGAGCGAGGAGTTCGTGGATGTCGGTCTCTCCCGGCTCCGCTGTGTCGTGCGGCGATCACCGCACCAGGCAGCAGTCTCCGCACTTGCCGCCGCCGGGCGCGCGGTAGAAGAGGCAGCAACTGCGCCGCCGGAATGCCAGGTCGGGGCCGGTGATCCGACCCGTTCCCCGTAGCCGGCCCGTCTCCAGTAGTTCCTGCGTCACATGCCTGACGTCCGTACGCAGGTCGGGCCGGGATCTGAGCAGTTGCGCCGCCGAACCGACGAGCGCGGACGCGGAGTTGCCGGCCAGCAGGCGCGGAGCCACCTTGACGGTGAGGCCGCTCTCGACCGCCGCCAGGACGCCGTCCACCTCCGCGAAGACCGCGTCGGCGAGCGAGGGGAGCCGCGATGCGTGTCGTCCCTCGGGGCGGGGCAGGTGGAGCGCGGAGCCCTCCCCGGACCATTCCACCGTGCTCATCGTCGGCACGATCCCGTGTACGAGCGCGCAGGCGAGGACCGGTGACCAGAGGCGGGCCGCAAGGCCGAGGTGGGCGATGGAGGCGCCGATGCGGGGTTCGGCGGTGGCGTAGTGGTCGTTGACCGTCTGGGCGCGTGCGGCGAGACCGGCGTGGGTGAGTCGTGCGTCGGGCGGCCGCCGCGTCGGCGTCGTGTCGAGGGCGAAGAATCCGCCCAGGCGCGACGCCACGTCCCGCAGCGCCTCGGCGACCTGTTCCGGCGCCACCTCGCTCATGAGGTCTTGGTCTTGGCCCGGCGCGGCGCGTCGATGAGATAGAGGTCCAGGATCTCGGGGCAGGGCGCTACGCCCGGTCCGCCGGTCCGCACCCAGTCCGCTATGTCCTCGGTGGCGTCGGCGTCGTTCACCAGGCCGAGCCAGACCGGCCGCGCTCCGGCCGCCCGCCCCGCGGACGAGGGTTGTACGACGATGACGTTGGCCTGCTCGCAGACGTCCAGGCACTCGGAGATCCGCGTCGGTGCGATCCGGCGCAGCCGCGCCGTCTGCGCGGCGTGATCGCCGTTGACCTTGACCGTTCCGCAGCAGCAGTCGCGGCACACGACCACGCGGCACGGAACCGCCCGGTCCGTTACGGGGGCCGTCGCTTCGGCGAGCCGTTCAGGCATGCCGCATCCTCCCTCTCGCCGGGGAGTTCCGCCCCGGATCGCTTCGAGGGGGCGACAGCGTGAGTCTCCTGGCTCTCGGGTCCGCGCTCGTCCCGGCCTTCCCACCCTCGCGGGGCAGTGGCCTTCCGGGATCCGCTCGCCGATCACAGTGGCGGTACCGCACCGGATTCGCACCGGTTTCCTCGGGCCGCCGTCGCCCGTGTTCAGGGCCATCATGCCATCCGGCCCACGGCTGGGCGGACGTTGTGGCGCGTCGCGCACGACGCCCCGTAGGGTGAACGGCGTAGCTGGTTCGCCCCGTCCGCCAGGCGGGGCGTCGTAAGAGGGAACCCGGTGGGAATCCGGGACTGCCCCGCAGCGGTGAGTGGGAACGACCGCCGTCAGACGCACTGGGCCCCGGAAGAGGGGTCTGGGAAGCGACGGTCACTAGGTGTCCGCCCTTTCGGGTGGGTGTGCCCGCGAGTCCGAAGACCTGCCAACTGCCCGTGCACGGACGGCCCGTGCGCGGACATCTCGGTGACCTCGTGGGCGGGTCAAGGGGAGCACCTCCAGTCGAAGACTGGGGGAGCACACATACCGGTGGAAGATCGTGCCTCGCAGCGCGCGGTCGCCGCTCCGGTGGTGTCACTCCTTCGTGCCACAGGGGTCTTCGGGATCTCAGGGATACGTCTCTCGAAGGAGAATTCCGTGACCACCAGGACCACCACCGCCGACACCGCGGCCGCACGGGCCACCGTGTACGGCTACCCCCGCCAGGGCCCGAACCGGGAACTGAAGAAGGCGATCGAGGGCTACTGGAAGGGCCGCGTCGACGGCGACGCGCTCCGGGCCACCGCCGCCGAACTGCGCCGCTCCGCCTGGCAGGAACTCGCCGCATCCGGCATCGACGAGGTGCCGACCGGCGACTTCTCGTACTACGACCACGTCCTGGACACGACCGTCATGGTCGGGGCGGTGCCCGAGCGCCACCGGGCCGCCGTGGCGGCGGACGCCCTGGACGGGTACTTCGCCATGGCCCGCGGCACCGAGGACGTCGCTCCGCTGGAGATGACCAAGTGGTTCGACACCAACTACCACTATCTGGTCCCGGAGTTGGGCCCTGACACCGTGTTCACCACCGATTCCACCAAGCAGGTCGCGGAGCTCCGGGAAGCCCTCGCCCTCGGTCTGGACACCCGTCCCGTGCTGGTCGGCCCGGTGACCTACCTCCTGCTGTCGAAGCCCGCTCCCGGCGTGGCCGACGACTTCGATCCGCTGACCCTGCTGGACCGGCTGCTGCCCGTCTACGCCGAAGTCCTCTCCGACCTGCGTGCCTCGGGTGCCGCCTGGGTGCAGCTCGACGAGCCCGCGCTGGTCCAGGACCGCACCCCGGCCGAGCTGAACAGCGCCGCCCGCGCCTACCGTGACCTCGGCTCCCTCGCCGACCGCCCGAAGCTCCTGGTCGCCTCGTACTTCGACCGGCTCGGCGAGGCCCTGCCGGTGCTCGCCAAGGCTCCCGTCGACGGCCTCGCCCTCGACTTCACCGGCTCCGCCGCCGCCAACCTGGAGGAACTCGCCGCCGTCGGCGGCCTGTCCGGCAAGCGTCTCGTCGCCGGCGTGGTGAACGGCCGCAACATCTGGGTCAACGACCTGGAGTGGTCCCTCGCCACGCTCGGCACCCTGCTCGGGCTCGCCGACCGCGTCGACGTTGCCACTTCCTGCTCGCTTCTGCACGTCCCCCTGGACGCGTCCGTGGAGCGGGACATCGAGCCGCAGATCCGGCGCTGGCTCGCCTTCGCCCGCCAGAAGACCGCCGAGGTCGCCACCCTCACCAAGGGCCTGACCCGAGGCACCGGCGTGATCGGAGCCGAACTCGCCGCCAACCGTGCTGCGTTGAACTCCCGCGCCACCTCGCCCATCACCCACGATCCGGCGGTCAGGGCCCGCGCCGCCGCCGTCACCGAGCACGATGGGCGCCGCTCGCAGCCGTACGCCGAGCGGACCGCCGCCCAACGGGCCCTCCTGAACCTGCCGCTGCTGCCGACCACGACCATCGGCTCTTTCCCGCAGACCGGTGAACTCCGCGCAGCCCGCGCCGACTTGCGGGCCGGGCGCATCGACACCGCAGGGTACGAGGACCGCATCAGGAACGAGATCCATGAGGTCGTCTCGTTCCAGGAGAAGGCCGGCATCGACGTGCTCGTGCACGGCGAGCCCGAGCGCAACGACATGGTCCAGTACTTCGCGGAGCAGCTGGGCGGCTACCTGGCCACCCAGCACGGCTGGGTCCAGTCCTACGGCACCCGCTACGTCCGCCCGCCGGTCCTCGCGGGCGACATCTCCCGCCCCGAGCCGATGACCGTGCGCTGGACGACGTACGCACAGTCGCTCTCCGGCCGTCCGGTCAAGGGCATGCTCACCGGCCCTGTCACCATGCTCGCCTGGTCCTTCGTCCGCGACGACCAGCCACTGGGCGACACCGCCCGGCAGGTCGCCCTCGCCCTGCGCGACGAGGTCGACGACCTTGAGGCGAACGGCACTTCGGTCATCCAGGTCGACGAACCCGCCCTCCGCGAGACACTTCCGCTGCGCGCCACCGACCACGCCGCCTATCTCGACTGGGCCACCGAGGCGTTCCGCCTCACCACGAGCGGCGTCCGCCCGGACACGCAGATCCACACGCACATGTGCTACGCCGAGTTCGGTGACATCGTGCAGGCCATCGACGACCTCGACGCCGATGTCATCAGCCTGGAGGCCGCCCGCTCCCACATGCAGGTCGCGCACGAGCTCGCCGCCCATGGTTATCCGCGCGAGGCCGGCCCCGGCGTGTACGACATCCACTCCCCGCGTGTCCCGAGCGTCGACGAGGCAACCACCCTGTTGCGTACGGGACTTGAGGCCATCCCCGCCGAGCGGCTGTGGGTCAACCCGGACTGTGGGCTGAAGACCCGCGGCTGGGCCGAGACACGCGCCTCTCTGGAACACCTCGTCGCCGCCGCACGCATCGTCCGTGCGGAGCTCGGGACGACCGCGCCCTGAGCCGCGATTCTGCGGCCCTCGCCCCTGGTGCCGACTCCGGCACCAGGGGCGAGGCGCTCACCGGTCCGTCTCAGGCGGCGGGCGTGTACGTGCGCTTCCCCCGCCGGTAGGCGATCTCGCCGAGCACGATGTCACCGAGCATGAACGCCGCGAGCGGGATGCCGAGCAGCGGCACGAAGTAGCCGAGCAGGGCGATCGCCACCATCAACGGCACCACGACGTACGGCGGCACATGCTGCCAGGCACCGCGCGCGATGGGCCGGCCGAAGGCGGAGCCGCGCCCGCGCTGCCACCACATGCGGTACCCCCACACGATGAGGAGCACCACCGCGAGGGCGAGCGCGGCGAGCGCGATCTGGTTGACGATGCCGAACAGGTTGCCGGTGTGCAGGTCGATGCCCCAGCGGGACAGCTTGGCGAGCACCGGATAGTCGGCGAACCGCACCTCGTCCGTGACGTCGCCGCTCGCCGGGTCGACGGCGACGGCGTCCTGCTTCTCCGGCCAGCTTCGCTGGATCTGCTGGACGACGTACGCCGAGGAGGTGTCGGCGGGCGGGACGATCTCCACGGGGTTCGAGAGGCCTGCGGCGCGGGCCGACTTCAGCACGGCGTTCAGGCCCACGCCGTCGCCACCTGCGCCGCCCGCGGGGCCGGATCCGCCCATGTCGTGCCCTGCGTGTTCGCCACCGGGGGCCGCGGCCGCGGAGACGGTCGGAGTCGTCTGGCCGAGCGCGGCACGCAGGTCGGTGATGTTCGCCCCCGCGTACGTCGACCAGGTCAGGCCCGTCGCGGACAGGAAGATGAGTCCGAGCGCCGCCCAGACACCCACCGATCCGTGCAGCGACAGGGTCCGCCTGCGGCCGTTCGTGCCACGGATGGCGCGACGGGAGCGGCGCCGTCCGAACCAGAGGACGAGGCCGCCGCCCGCGATCACCCACATCCAGCTGGCGGCGAACTCGCTGTACAGACGGCCCACTTGACCGAGGTGAAGGTCGCGGTGAAGCTCGTCGATCCAGGTGCGCAGCGGCAGCGCGCCCGTGGATCCGTACTGTTCGAGGGCGCCGCGGACCTCCCCGGTGTACGGGTTCACGAACACCGCGAGCGTGTGGTCGGCGTCGACTCCCGCGACGCCGGAGAGCATGACCCGGGTCGTCGCCCCAGCCTCGGGTGACGGCCGTACAGCGCTGACTTCTCCTTCCGGGTGGGCCTTGCGGGCGGCGGCGACCTGCTCGGCGATCGACAGCTCGGACGTGCCCACGGGGACGTTCAGCTCATGGGCGTACACGATCTTCTCGGCCTGGAACGAGCCCGCGTAGAGCAGGCCCGTGACCGCGGCGACGAGCAGGAACGGGGCGACGAACACCCCGGCGTAGAAGTGCAGTCGCAGCACCAGGGGGCGCAGCGACGCCCAGGCCGATCCGGCGGTGGGCCGGCCCTGACGGCTCTCTTCCGCGGAGCGCGGTTCAGAGGCGTCTGCGACATCGGAGGCGTCGGAGGCGTCGGAGGCGTCGGAGTTTTCAGAGGTTTCGGAAGCAAGTGGCAAGGTGGTTCTCCAGTTTCGGGCAGCACGGAGTCCGGCGCGGCCCGTTCGGGGCGTGCGCACGGCCGATGCCCGAGGGTGCGGCGCAGCCTCGGGTGAACCTGCTGTCGTCAGGCGACAGCGTTCCCTGCGGGTGGGCCCCTGGAGGTGATCGTGTCCGCGAGGAGGAGGTCACGCGGCGTACGGTCGCGCCTCGCGCGGCGGACCTGGACGCGCGGCCGGTGCGGCGGAGTGGGAAGGCGGAACGGGGGCCGCAAGGGCGCGACGAGCCGGCCGACGACGGACCTCGCGATGCGGAACACGGCCTGCTCGCCGTACGCGAGCCAGAGTCCGCTCAGCACGGCGGCCAGCAGGTGGGCCGTGAGCATGCCTGCCGGTGACATACCGCTCATGTCGTGACCTGCCGCACCCATCGCATGCACGGCGCCCATGTCGCTCATGTCGCTCATGGAGCCGGTCGGCATGGGCCCCATGTGCATGTCGCCCATACCCGAAGGCTCCATCGGCGCACGGCACAACACATGGTCCAGCCACCGACCCGCGACGGAGCCGCCCGAAGCCGCCGGGTGCGCGAGGACCTGCGCCCACGAGAAGAAGAGGTGAAGTACCGCCTGCGCGGCCACGGCCAGACCCACGACCGGCAGGAGCTCACGCTCACGACCGGCGGACGCGCAAGCCGCCCCACCGATGGCCACGAGTCCGGCGGTCAACGCCCACCACGGCACCGTGTCACCGGACATGAGCGTGTGCGCGAGTGCCGTGAGCAGCACGCAGACGGCCGCGAACACCGCGGCCCGTCCAGCGCGAGCATTCCAGCCTGTAGTCATGGCCGGTCCATCTTGGCATCCGCCACCGCATGATCACCGGCTGGTTCACAACCCGGTGTGCGCACCGTAACGGCAGCGTAGGATCGCCAGGTCATCGCCGCGACGGGAGACAGGAAGCCGGTGCGAATCCGGCACGGTCCCGCCACTGTGACCGGGCAGCACGAGTCAGCGCTGCCCGGGAGTCAGGTCACTGACCCGTCGCGGGCTTGTTCCGAGGAGCGCGGACTCCGCAGGAGGCTTTACGTGTACGACGGTCCGAACCGTCCCCTTGCCATTCCCCTTCCCCTCCCCCGTGTGCGACGACGGCGCTTCGTCCTGCGTGTCACGGCCGTCGTCGCCGCACTGTCGGCGACGGTGGTCACCGTCGGATGCGGCCCGTCCGGGTCGGCATCCGAGCGCGCCGAGGGCCCGAACTCGTCGACCGCCAAGCGCTTTCCCGTCACCATCGACAACTGCGGCGTCAAGACGACGTACGACAAGCCGCCGTCGCGCGTGGTGACCATCCATCAGCACCCCGCCGAACTCATGCTCTCCCTCGGTCTGAAGGACCGCATGGTCGGCACGTCCTTCCCCGACTCCGCCGTCCTGCCGAGCCTGCGCAAGGACAACAGGTCGGTTCCGGAACTGTCCGCGAGGGCACCCTCGTTCGAGAAGGTCCTCGAAGCCGAACCCGACTTCGTCTACGGCGGCTACTCCAGCGCGTTCGACGAGAAGGAGGGCCGCTCGCGCAAGGCGTTCGCCGACGCGGGCATCGACACGTACCTCAACCGCGAGTACTGCGGCGAGAAGAACGTGACAATGCGGGACACCTACGCCGAGATACGCACCATCGGCAAGATCTTCGGGGTCTCCGACCGCGCCGACACCCTCGTCTCCGACCTCCGTCGTCGGGTCGCGAAGGCGAGCGCCGCCGTCAGGGGCGAGCCGGAGGTCCCCGTGTTCGTGTACGACAGCGGCGACAAGTCCGCCTTCACCGCCGGTGGTAAGGGCCTGGGCACGCAGCTGATCCATCAGGCGGGCGGCCGCAATGTCTTCGCCGATCTGGACGACGTGTTCGGCGATGTCTCCTGGGAGCAGGTCGTCGACCGCAAGCCCGAGGTCGTCGCGATCTACGACTACGCGGGCGACAAGAGCGTGGAGCAGAAGAAGCGGTACCTGCTCTCGCAGCCCGCGCTGGCGGACGTGCCCGCCATCAAGCACAAGCGGTTCGTCGTGCTGCCGTTGACGGCGACCCTGGTCGGTGTGCGGTCGGCGTACGCGGTGGAGGGTCTGGCGCGTGGCCTGCACCCGGAGAGCTTCAAGTGACGGCGTCCGTCGCGATCGACAAGCGACCGGACGGCGTGCGGCAACGGCACATGGGCCAGGGGGCACGGCTCACCGCCACCCTGGTCCTGCTCACTGCGCTGCTCGTCATCTCCCTCACGGCCGGACTCGCCATCGGCTCGGTGCATGTGCCGCCCGGCCAGGTGTGGGGCATCGTGACGCACGCGCTCGGCGCCGACTGGTGGGGTGACGCGGGCTGGTCGCGGGCGCGGGAGACGATCGTGCTCGACGTGCGGGCGCCGCGTGTCCTGCTCGGCGCCATGACCGGGGCCGGACTCGCGGTCGTCGGCACCGCGCTGCAGGCGTTGGTTCGCAATCCGCTCGCCGAGCCGTACCTCCTTGGTGTCTCCTCCGGCGCTTCACTCGGCGCGGTCGCGGTCCTCGTGTTCGGGGTCGGTGTGTTCGGGGCGATGTCGCTGTCGGCGGCCGCGTTCGCGGGCGCGCTCGGCGCGCTCGTCCTCGTCTACGCCACCGCACGCACCGGCGGACGCATCACGTCCAGCCGCCTGATCCTGTCCGGTGTGGCGGTCGCATCGATCCTCAGCGCGCTGCTCAACCTGCTGCTGCTCACCACGGACCGCGGCAACGAGGCACGTACGGTCCTCGCCTGGACGCTGGGCGGTCTGGGCGGGGTGTCCTGGAACTCGCTGTGGCTGCCGGGCCTGGCCCTGCTCCTCGGGGTCGGTGTCCTCATGGTGCAGGCGCCGAACCTGAACCTGCTGCTCGCGGGCGAGGAGGCCGCCACCACGATGGGCCTGGACGTGGCCCGCTTCCGCGCCCGCATGTTCGTGCTGGTCTCGCTCATCACCGGCGTGCTGGTCGCGGCGGCCGGGCCGATCGGCTTCGTCGGCCTGATGCTGCCGCACATCGTGCGCCTGCTCGTCGGCGGCGACCACCGGCGGGTGCTGCCGACGGCCGCCCTCGGCGGTGCGGTGTTCCTCGTGTGGGCGGACGTCGCGGCACGGACGGTCGCCGCGCCGATGGAGATCCCGGTCGGTGTGCTGACCGCGCTGTGCGGCGGCCCGTTCTTCCTGTGGCTGATGCGACGGGACGCGCGGCGCAGGAACGCGGGAGGTGCCGGATGACGGCGGCCGATCTCCACGTCGAAGGTGTCACGCTCACCGCGGGCGCGCGGCGGCTCGTCGACGACGTCTCGCTGACCGCCCGCGCCGGCGAGACCATCGGGCTCGTCGGCCCCAACGGCAGCGGCAAGTCCACGCTGCTGCGGGCCGTCTACCGCGTGCTGCGCCCGGACGCGGGGACGGTGCGCGTGGACGGCGCCGACGCGTGGTCGCTGCCGGTACGCCGGCTGGCCCGCACCGTCGCCGCCGTCGTGCAGGACGCGGGGGCCGACGTGGACCTGACGGTGGGCGAGGTCGTCGCGATGGGTCGTGCCCCGCACAAGCGCCTGCTGGCGGGCGACACGGCCGAGGACGCCGCCCTGATCGAAGCGGCGCTCACCTCCGTCGACGCCGCGGACCTCGTCCACCGCCCCTTCGACCACCTCTCCGGCGGCGAACGCCAACGCGTCCTCATCGCCCGCGCCCTGACCCAGCAGCCGTCCCTGCTCGTCCTGGACGAACCCACCAACCACCTCGACATCCGCCACCAGTTGGAGATCCTCTCGGCCCTTCGCCGCCTCCCCGCCACGGTCCTGGTCGCCCTCCACGACCTCAACCTGGCGGCCCACTACTGCGACCGCCTGTACGTGCTGCGGGAAGGACAGGTCGTCGCGTCGGGCCCACCAGGTGAGGTGCTCACCCCACAACTCCTCTCCGAGGTCTACGAGGTGACCGCCGAGGTCGCCGTCCATCCGCGAACGCGTCGGCCACAGGTGACGTATCTGACGAGCGACGAAGGGGGCCTTCGATAGGGCAGCCGGTGCGATGCGGGAATCCGGATGGCTGCCGGGAGCGTTCCGCCCATGGCCAGTGCTGGCCAGTCCTACGCCGCCGCTTCGTCCGGGAGACCTCTCTCATGTCAGATCTCATGTCAGAGCTCGTGTCAGAGCTCGTGTCAGAGTCAGAGATCGACGCCCTCGTGTTCGACGTGCTGGGCACGCTCGTCGACGAACCCGCCGGGATCCGCGCCGGTGTTCGTCAACTCGTCCCGGCACTCGACGACTTCGGAGTCGAGAAGCTCGTGGCGCTGTGGCAGCGGCACATCGAGCGCGAGCAGCAGCGCGTACTCTACGGCGACCGGCCCTACCTCGCGAGCGACGCCCTCGACCGGGAGGCCGCCCGGGTCGTCGCCGAGGCCGCCGGGGTCGAGGAGCCGGGCGCGGTGGCGGAGTTGGCTCTGGCGGGGCGCAGGCTCCCGCCGTGGCCGGACACGGTGGCGGGGCTCGCCCGGCTCGCCGAGCGGTTCCCGTTGATCGGGCTGTCCAACGCGAGCCGGACGGCGCTCCTCGGCCTCAACGCCCACGCCGGGCTGCGCTGGCACCAGGCGCTGTCCGCCGAGGACGCCCGGTCCTACAAGCCGGACCCGGCGGTCTACCAACTGGCCGTCGCCGTCTCCGGGCGACCGCCGGAGCGGCTGCTGATGGTCGCCGCCCATGCCTGGGACCTGCGCGCGGCACAGGCCCTCGGCCTGCGTACCGCCTACGTCGCCCGTCCTGTCGGTGACCCGCCCGCTTCCTCGGACCGGTTCGACCTGTACGCCGACGATCTGGCCGGGCTCGCCGCCCAGCTCGGGGCGTGAGCGGCGGCCCCACTTCAGGTGCGCGGCAGGAAGTCGGCGATCTCCGCCGCCACGGTGTCCGGGACGAGTGACGGCGCGAAGTGCATCTGGCCGGGGAGCGTCGTGTACGTGACGTGGGGCAGCGCGGCCGCGAGCCGGTCGAGGGTCGCCGGCATCGGCTGCCAGGTGTCGGCGCCCCGCATCAGCAGGGTCGGGACGGTGACGTCGGACCAGCGCTCCACGTCCGCCGAGTCGGCGATCAGCGATTCGAGGTCGCGGCACCAGCCGGGCGTCTCATCGGGTTCGGCGGCTGGTTCGGTGGCTGGTTCGGAGGCTGGTCCGGTGCCTGGTTCGCTGTCGTCGGGGTCGCCCGAACCCATCATGTCCAGGAGCGCGGCCGGGACCCGGGCCACCTTCTCCGCCAGCAGCCGGTCGGCGCGCCGCTGGTCACCCTGCGCGGTCAATTCCTGGAACTCGGCCAGTACGGGGCCCAGTTCGGCGCCCGCCGCGTACAGCGGCGGCTCCCACAGCACCAGCGAGCGGACCGGCAGACCGGCCGTCGCCGCGTGCAGGGCGACATTGGCGCCGTAGGACATGCCGACCAGGTGCACGGGACGGCCGATCTTCGTGATCAGCGCCCCGAGGTCCGCCACTTCGTCCGCGAACCGCTTGGGTGAGCGGCCCGGTCCGCTCGGGGCGTAGCCGCGGCGGGCGGGCGTCCAGACCTCGTAGCGGTCAGCGAGGCGTTCGGCCACCGGCTGCCAGGAGTGCAGCCCGCCGCCGGAGCCGTGGACCATGACGACCGGTGGACCGGAGCCGAACTGCCGGTAGGCGATGGCCGTCCCGTCGATGGACTCAAGTGATGCGACCGGCCCGAAGAGGGACTCGGGTGACTCGAACTCGCTCGGCATGCCAGGACCCTCGCACGCCGCGTCAGCCCCTGGCCAACCAATTTCGCCGCCCGCACCGAGCCGCGCAAGCACGGCGCGACGACACGGTCCCGCGCCTTACTCCCCCACCGCGCCCGTGGGTGACACTGAACCGACCATACGGAGTGGAGAGGTTGGATCATGACGCACGCGGTTGTCGCAGGGCTTGAGGGAATTCGGGACGACCTGGCCGATCTCTACCGGGACCTGCACGAGCACCCGGAGCTGTCACTGCAGGAGAAGCGGTCGGCCGATGTGCTCGCGCGGCGGCTGCGGGCCGCAGGCGTCGACGAGGTAGTCGAACACGTCGGGACGACCGGCGTGGTCGGGGTGGTGCGCAACGGCGACGGCCCCGTGGTCATGCTGCGCGCCGACTTCGACGCGCTGCCGGTGGAGGAGAAGACCGGGCTGCCCTACGCCAGCGTCGCCCGCGCGGTGGACCGCGAGGGCAAGGACGTGCCGGTGATGCACGCGTGCGGGCACGACATGCACGCGGCCTGTCTGATCGGGGCGGCGACCCTGCTGGCCGGGGCGCGCGAGCAGTGGCGTGGCACGCTGCTGCTGGTCTTCCAGCCCGCGGAGGAGCTGGGGTGCGGCGCCCGCGGCATGGTCGACGACGGGCTGTTCGAGCGCTTCCCCGCCCCGAAGGTCGTACTGGGCCAGCATGTGGGGCCGCTGCCCGCCGGGTTCATCGGTCACGGCAGCGGGCCGGTGATGGCCGCGTCGGACTCCCTCGATGTCACCCTGCACGGTCGCGGCGGGCACGGCTCCCGCCCGGAGGCCGCCATCGACCCGGTCCTGATGGCCGCTCACGTGGTGACCCGGCTGCAAGGTGTCGTCGCCCGCGAGGTGCCCCCGGCCGAGACGGCGGTCGTCACGGTGGGCCGTCTGCAGGCCGGCACCAAGGACAACATCATTCCCGACGCGGCTGAACTGGGCATCAACATCCGCTCCACCACGCAGTCCACTCGCGATCTCTTGCGCTCGGCGACCGAGCGCGTGGTCCGCGCCGAGGCGGTGGCGGGCGGTGCCACGCGCGATCCCGACCTCGCGTGGACCGGGAGCGTGCCCGCCCTCGTCAGCGACCCGGAAGCCACCGCCACCACGCTGGCGGCGTTCGTCGGGCACTTCGGCGAGCAGCGCATCATGCCCATGCCGCCGGTCAGCGCCAGCGAGGACGTGGGGGTGTTCGGCGAGTCGATCGGCGTGCCGACCGTCTTCTGGTTCTGGGGCGGCCTCGACACCGCGACGGTCGTCGCCGCGCTGCAGGCCGGCAAGCTCGACGACCTGCCGGCCAACCACTCCCCCCACTTCGCGCCGTTGATCGAGCCGACCCTGAGCACGGGCGTGGAGGCGCTCACCGTCGCCGCGCTGACCTGGCTGGACACGCCGTGACACGGAGCAAGGGGCCTGAGCGGCCTTAGTAGTAGCCCTTCGCCCCGTCGATCAGCTCCCGCACGATGTCCGCATGGCCCGCGTGTCGGCCGGTCTCCTCGATGAGGTGGATGAGCATCCAGCGGAGGTCGATCTTGCCGTCGCCGTACTTGGGGTGGCGGCCGAGGTCGTCGAGGGAGGCCGTGGCCACGATCTCGTTGCTGCGGGTGCACTGGGACTCGTAGTCGACCAGGAGTTGTTCGAGGGGGACGCCGTCGGTGCGCCAGTCGGCGTCCTCGTCCGACTCGCCGAAGGACGGGTTCACCGTCTCGTCGCCGCCGAGGAACAGCACTTCCAGCCAGGTGTGTTCGACCCAGCGCATATGGCCGATGAGGCCGGCCATCGTCATCGCAGGGGAGGTCGGGACGACGCTGCGGCGGGCGTCCTCCTCGCTGAGTCCTTCGCACTTCCATCGCAGGATCCGCCGCTGGAGGTCCAGCCATCCGATGAGCGCCGTGCGCTCGTCGGCCTGGAACGGAGGGCGTTCGAGTGAAGGGGCCATGCCCATGGACGCTAGCGTGCCCGATTCCCGGATGTCTTGAGGTTTTCGGCGAGAGCCGGCAAGCAGCACGTGCATGTAACGCCCAACGACCCCTCGGCGCTGTCACCAAAAGGGGGCTCCCCGGCAGTCGGCGGCCGAGGAGCCCCTTTCGCGCATCCCCGCGGAGCGGTGGTGTGTCCACTGCCGCAGCCGTTCCGCCGGCCTCGGCAGCACCACGAACGCCTCGGCCTGCAGGCACGCCCAGCCGATGCGGGGCAGGTCGCGGGCGGTCGGGTAGACGACGAAGCGGGGCTGCCACTGCGGGCGGAACTTGGCGTTGAAGCGGTACAGCGACTCGATCTGGAACCAGCGCGACAGGAAGACCAGCAGCCCCCGCCACCCCTTGAGCACCGGCCCCGCGCCGATCCGCTCGCCGCGCGCCAACGCCGCCCGGAACACCGCGAAGTTGAGCGAGACACGGGCGATGCCGAGGCCGGGGGCGGCGCGCAGCGCGGCGATGATGAGGAGTTCGTTGAGGCCGGGTTCGGCCGTGCGGTCGCGGCGCATCAGGTCGAGGGAGAGGCCGTCCTCGCCCCAGGGCACGAAGTGCAGCAGCGCGCGGACGTGCTGGGTGCCGTCGGCGTCCTGCTGGTGGGCGGTGACGACGACGCAGTCGCTGTCGGCCGGGTCGCCGAACCGGCCGAGTGCCATGGAGAATCCGCGTTCGGTGGCGCTCCCCCGCCAGGCCGCCGCGGCCTCCCGCAACTGCTGCTTCTCCTCGTCGGCCAGCTCGCGCACGCGGCGCACCCGGCATGAATAGCCGCCGCGCTCGATGCGGTTGACCATCTGGCGTACGTTGCGCATGGCGCGGCCCGCGAGGCTGAAGCCGGCGCAGTCGACGATCGCCTCGTCACCCAACTCCAGGGCCTTCAGGCCGCCTTCACGCATCCAGATCTGGGCGCCCAGTTCGCTGCAGCCCATGACGGCCGGTGTCCAGGCGTGCCGCGCGCACCGGTCGAGGAATTCCTTGATGGCTCCCGGCCAGGCCTCCGGATCGCCGAGGGGATCGCCGCCGACGACCGCGACACCGGAGACGACGCGGTAGGCGACGGCCGCCTTCCCGGTGGCCGAGAACTGGACGGCCTTGTCGCCGCGGAGCGCGAAGTAGCCGAGCGAGTCCCGCCGCCCCTCCCGCGCCAGGAGGGCGCGCACCCGCGCGTCGCCGTCGCCCGGTGCGAGCCGGACGGGGCGCAGGGCCAGGTAGACCGTCGTCGAGGCGGTGAGCAGCCCGAGGGCGAGCAGGGACACGCTGACGGCGTCGCCGATCCGGTCGCTGTCGTACGTCAACGGGCCCGCCATACCCACCAGTCCGTACGCGACCTGCTTGATCCGGTCGACGAAGGAGATGCCCTGCCCGGCCTCGTGGTCGGCGCGCACACCCACGATGAGCAGTCCGAGGCCGACGCTGATGGTGCCGAGCAGCAGCAGGTTCCCCAGGGCTCGGGCCCGGCCGCGCGGGTCGCTCAGAGCCCGGAACTCGCCGCGCAGCAGCACGAGTCCGCCGCACAGCAGCGCCGAGACGGTGGCCGCGACGAACGCGTGGTGGCGCAGCCCCTGCACCAGCGCGCTCACGGCGAGCAGCGCGACGGCCGCCTCCCACGCACGCCGTTTTCCGCGCCTCAGCCCGCGCGCGAGCAGGACGAGGAGGACGCCGGAGACCAGGGCCGCGGCGCGCGCCACGTCCTCGGTGAGGCCGGGAACGTAGGGCGCGAGGCGTTCGATGCGGCTGGCGCGCATGTGCGGGGAGACGGCCGTCGCGATGTCGACGAGCCCGATGAGCAGGCAGGTGTGACCGGCGATGGCGGCGGTGCGTGGCTTCACGGCCGCTGAGCGTAGGCCTGCTGGTCACCAGCGGAGTAAGGGCGGGTGAGGAGGAGGGTAAGAATGCGCGGCGCCGCCAACCCGGCTCGCGGTCACGGTCTCTTTCCCGGTGGAGGCTGCCGCGGGGGCGGCGGTTGCGTGCGCCCTCGTCGAGAGGTGCGGGAGGCGCGAGAGGTGGAGGAAGCATGGGCCTGACGAGCCGGGCGCTGGAGTACACGACGGCACTGCTGACGCTCATGTGCGTGGTGCTCACGGTGCGGTTCTGGCCGCGGCTGGCGCGGCGCGGCCCGGTGGCCGTGCTCGGCCGGCTCGGGGTCATCACGGTGACTCAACTGGCGCTGCTCGCCACGTGCGCGGTCCTGGTGAACGCGCGCTTCGACTTCTACGGCTCCTGGGACGAGCTGCTCGGCCACCCACCCACCACACCCGGGCATGTCGAGGAATCGGGCGGCGGGGGCCGTGTGTACGCGTCCCACGGCGGTCTCGTACAGGCCGCCGGGCTGCAGGGCCTGGATCAGGTGCGGGGGCTGCCCGCGGGGCCGCCCGGGAAGGTGGGGCGTGTCGAGTCGGTGCGCATCCTCGGGCGGCGCAGCCATGCCGTCAACCCGGCATTCGTGTACCTGCCGCCGCAGTACTTCCAGCACCAGTACCACCGGCAGCGCTTCCCGGTGATCGTGGCGATCAGCGGCTATCCGGGCGGCATCATGAACCTCGCCCGGTTTCTTCGTGTCCCGCAGACCGCGGGCCGGTTGGAGGCCTCGGGCCGTATGCAGCCGACCGTGGTGGTGATGGTGCGTCCCACGATCGCGCCGCCGCGCGACACCGAGTGCGTGGACGTGCCGGGCGGCCCGCGGGCGGAGACGTTCTTCACCGAGGACCTGCCCGAGGCGCTCGAGTCGGCCTACCGGGTGGGGCACGATCCGAGTGCGTGGGGCGCGCTCGGCTACTCCTCCGGTGGCTCCTGCGCCCTCCAACTCGCCCTGCGCGACCCGAAGGTGTACACGTCCGCGGCCGCGCTGTCCGCCGACTACCGGGTGAGCGAGGACCTGACCACGGGCAACCTCTTCGGATCCGGGGCGCGCGGGGCGCGCCGGCAGCGGGGCCACGACCTGGTGTGGCGGCTGCGGCATCTGCCGGTGCCGCGGGTGTCGGTCCTGGTGGCGAGCTCGCGCCACGGCGAGCCCGACTACGGGCCGACGATGCGGTTCCTCGGGGCCGTCGGGCCGCCGATGACATCGGCGCGCGTCATCCTGCCGCGCGGCAGCCACCACTTCACGACGTGGCGGCGGGAGATCGGCCCGGCGATGGAGTGGATGGGCAGGCAGCTGACGTTCCCCCAGGACACGACGCGGCACACGACGCCGGGATCGACGCCGCACGGCTCCGCACAGGCGGCCGGACGGGGGCGATGACACCGGCACGGGTGCGGGGCGGGGGTGGACCGCCACCGACAGGTCGGCCCACCCCCGCCCCGCGGTTGCTCGCGTCCACCGGCACGCGGGGGAGGGCGGGCTCAATGGGGCGAGCAGCTGAGGGAAGTCGCTAAGGGGAAGTTGCTAGGGCAGCCGGGGTCGCGCCGCCCCCTGGGTGCCGGCGCGACGGCGTCCGCCGTGGGGTGTGCCGTCCGCGTCGGACGACACACCGCGTGCGGAACGGGCCTTCCTGCGTGCCCAGTTGGCCGTGCGCGCCGTGAACCGTTGCCAGGCGCGAGCGTGCCGGGAGGCCCGTAGGTCCGCGAAGAGGGTGTCGTAGCGTGCCACGACCGGCTCGGGGTCGTAGCGGTGTGCGGACTCCAGGGCGGCGGCGCTCATCTCCTTGCGGCCCGCCTCGTCCCCGATCAGATCGAGCATCGCCGCGGCGAGCGCACGCGCGTCGCCGACCGGGACGAGGCGCCCGTCGACACCGTCCGTGATGATCTCGCCGGGGCCCAGCGGCGCGTCCGTACTGACCACGGGGACGCCGCAGCGCATCGCCTCGACCAGCGTCATCCCGAAGGACTCCGCGTCCGAAGCGCTGACCACCAGGGAGGCACGGGCGAACTCCGGCTCTATCGGCGCGACCGCGCCCATCAATCGGGCCCGGCCGCGCAGCCCGAGGGCGGCGACCAGCTCGAGCAGCCGCTGGTCCTCTCCCCCGGCACCGTAGATCCGCAGCTCCCAGCCCGGTGCCCGCGCCGATACCTCGGCGAATGCCTCCAGGAGCAGGTCGAAGCGCTTGCCGGGGGTGAGGCGGCCCGCCGCCGCGATGACCTTCGACGTGCCGTCCGAGGCCGGGACGGGCACCGACGGCACGATGTTCGGCACGCACCGGACGCCGACGCCGGGCAGCGGCATCCGCTCCCGGTACACCCGCGCGTCCGCCTCCGTCATCGTCACCACCGCGTCGAGCGAGCGGTAGTGGCGGCGCAGCACGGCCCGCAGCTTCTTGCTGTGCGCGTCGTGGCGCAGGTGCTCCTGCGCGATCCGCAGCGCACGCTTCGGTCCCCACAGGGCGAGGTACACGTTGAGGCCGGGCCGGGTGCCGATGACGACATCCGCGTCGCAGTGCTCCTCCAGGTACTCCCGGACGCGCTGGTCGTGCAGGAGCGTGTACTGCTTGTGGCGCTTCTCCGCGGCCGGGAAGTCCCGCGCCGGGCTGCCGAACGCGGCCAGACGGGTGTCCTCGCTGTCCGCCCGCGTGTCCACCATCGGTACGAGGGTGATCCGGGGGTCGACGGCGAAGCGGGGGTTCGCCCGGTGCCGGGACATCGAGACGATCTCCACCTCGTGGCCGCCGTGCTCGACGAGCGCGGCGGCGAGGTTGAGCGTGGTGCGCACCGTTCCGCCTATGGCGTACGCGTTGTGCAGCAGGAACGCGATCTTCATGTGCAAATGCCTTCCTCGGCGGGCGCACGATGCGGGCCCGTACCGTCCCCGATATCCCTCGATATCGGTGACAGCGTGCGTGCCGTGGGTAAGGGAGCCGCCCCTCACCGGTGAGAGGCGGGTAAGAAGCCCTCCGGTCGGCGGCCGAGCGGTCGATCCGGGCAGGCCACGGGGGCAGACTGGGGCATGTGTCGCAACGAGCCGTTTCACCAGCCGCCCCGTCGTCCGCGGCGCCCGCGCCCGCGGTGCTGCTCGCCGAGGACGACCGGGCGATCCGGCACGCCCTGGAGCGCGCCCTGACCCTGGAGGGCTACACCGTCACCGCCGTGGCCGACGGCGTCGAGGCCCTGGCCGCCGCGCACCGCGCCCGCCCCGACATCCTCGTCCTGGACGTGATGATGCCCGGCATCGACGGCCTCCAGGTCTGCCGCGTCCTGCGCGCCGAGGGCGACCGCACCCCCATCCTCATGCTCACCGCCCTCGTCGAGACCCCCGACCGGATCGCGGGACTCGACGCCGGGGCCGACGACTACGTCGCCAAACCCTTCGACGTGGAAGAGGTCTTCGCCCGCCTGCGCGCCCTCCTGCGCCGCACCGCCCCCGCCCCCGACGAACCGGCCGACCACCGGATCACCGCCGCCGACCTGCGCATCGACCCCGCCGCCCGTCGTGCCTGGCGCGGCAGCCGCGAACTCGAACTCACCCGCACCGAGTTCGACCTCCTCGAACTCCTCGCCCGCAACAGCGGCATCGTCCTCGACCACACCACCATCTACGACCGCATCTGGGGCTACGACTTCGGACCCGGCTCCAAGAACCTCGCCGTCTACGTCGGCTATCTGCGCCGCAAGGTCGACGAGCCCGAGGGCCCGCCCCTCATCCACACCGTCCGGGGCGTCGGATACGTCCTGCGGGAGGCATGAGATGCGGGACCGCGAGGCCGCCGGGAGCGGCGGGGAGACGTCCGCGCCCGACGGCCGGCGTCCCCGGCGGTGGCGGACCCGCAGCCTGCGCACGACCCTCGCCATAGCGTTCGCCCTCGTCGCGGCCGGTGTCACCGCGCTGGTCGGCGTCCTGTCCTACGACTCCGCCGCCCGGCTCGTCCGCGTCGACCAGGAGGCCGTGTTCGACGAGGTCGTGCACGACCTGCGCTCCCAGGTGCGCCAGCAGGCGCTCAGTCCCGATGACTTCACCTCCGCCGACCCTGACCACGACGGCCCGCGCGACGACCTGACCCGCCCGGTCGGCACCGACGTCCAGGTCCTCGGCCCCGGCGGCACGATGATCGACAAGGGCAGCCCGCCGCTCCCGGTCGACGCCGACGCCCGCCGGATCGCCGACGCGGACACCGCCGGCACCCACGCCGAGGACGACGACGTGCCGGTCGGCGACGACGAGTACCGGATGGCCACCGTCGCGCTCGGCGACGGGCGCGGCGCGGTCCAGGTGGCGCAGGAGTTCAGTGACACCGAGGACCTGCTGCGGGAGCTGCAGAAGCGCACGCTGCTGGTCGCGGCCGCGGTCGTCCTCGCGGCCGGCCTGTTCGGCTGGTGGCTGGCGCGCCGCATCACCTCACGCCTCGTCCGCCTCGCCGAGACCGCCGAACGCGTGGCGTCGACCGGGCGGCTCGATGTCGCGGTCCCGGTCACCGACCGCGACGAAGTGGGCAGCATGGGCCGCTCCTTCGACCGGATGCTGGGCCGGCTCGCCCGTTCCAAGGAGGACCAGCGCCGCCTGGCCCAGGACGCGGGCCACGAACTACGCACACCGCTCACCTCGCTGCGCACGAACATCTCCCTGCTGCGCCGCATCGACGAGCTCCCGCCGGCGTCCCGCGCCGAGCTGGTGGCCGACCTCACCGACGAGTCCCGCGAACTGACCGATCTGGTCAACGAGTTGGTGAACCTCGCGGCGGGCCACCAGGACGACGAGGCGCCCGTCGAGGTGTCGCTCGCCGAGGTCGCCGAGGATGTCGCCGTCCTGGCCCGCCGCCGCACCGGCCGCACCGTCACGGTCCGCGCCGATCCGGACACCACCATCACGGGCCGCCCCACCCAGCTTCAGCGCGCCCTGACCAACCTGGTGGAGAACGCCGCCAAGTTCGACACCGACGGCACCGCCCCGATCGAGATCACCGTCACCCGCATCCCGGGCGCCGGGGTCCGCGTGGAGGTCCTCGACCGGGGCCCCGGCCTCGAAGAGGTCGACACGGAGCGCATCTTCGACCGCTTCTACCGGGCCCCGGCCGCCCGCAGCAGCCCCGGCTCGGGCCTCGGTCTCTCCATCGTGCGGGAGGTGGCGGCGGCCCACGGCGGCGTGCCGTTCGCGGCGCGGCGGGACGGCGGCGGAGCGGTGATCGGCTTCACGGCCCGCGAGGCGGTCTCCGACTGAGCCGTGACGGGCCGGTCGTCACACCAGGGCAGCGGGCCGCCAGATCCAGGGGGTCGCGTCGGGTGACATTGCCACCACGGCCACGGGGTGACCGCGCCCGGCCAGCAGGGACGGCACACCCACGGGGGCCGGGCGGCCCGGCGCGGTCAGCGGAGAGGTGTCACCCGACGTTCCGTACTGGATCTGTGCGCGGCCGTCGTCGGTCAGGCCCAGCAGCACCGGCGTCACCCTTCCCGTCGGCCCTGTGCCCAGATGCGCGCCGATGGCCCCGTAACCGGTGAAGTGCGGCTGGAGGACGCCGACTTCACCGGGCCCGGTGCCGTAGGCGAACGGCGCGGTCGCGGCCGGGGTGCGGTAGATCAGCGCGATGCGTCCGTCCGGCAGCGGGACGGCGGCTGGCGGGCCGTCCGGGGTCGGCAGCGCCGTCGGCGGGCGGTGGGTGACCGGGCCGCCCACGTGGTCCTGCGCCCAGTGGTGCACGGTGTCGCGCCCGGCGGCGTACACATGGATGCGTCCCGCCCGGTCAAGGACGACGGTCGGTCCGTCCTGCACCTGCCGCCCGCCCAGCAGGCGCCAGGGCCCCCACAGGCCGGAGGGTTCACGGACGCGCGTGGCCAGTCCCTGCGCGGCGGTCCGTACGAAGAGGTGGATCCGACGGTCCGGCGCGGCCACGGCGACCGGGCAGCCGACCCGCCGCGCCCGCTCCGGGCCGAGGTCGGGGGCGCCGAGAGGGAGCCACGGCGCGAACGGCCCACCGGCCCGGCGCTGTTCCAGGACCACGATCTCCCGGGTGTCGGCGCGCCCCTGGCCCTCCAGCGCGGAGAAGCGCAGCCCGAGGATCACGTGCCGGGCGGCGGCATCCGTCACGACGGAAAGGCTCGGGGCCAGCGGTCCGCCGCCGAGGTTGGCCGGGGCGCCGAAGCGCCCGCTGCCGGGGGCGGTCTCGCGCCACCTGACGGCCTGGGTGCCGAGCACTCCGTAGGCGACGATCCGGCCGAGGCGGTCGGTGGCGGGTGCGGGCGACGCGCCCGGGTAGCGCGGATGGGTGCTGCGCGCCCACCCCTTGTGGCTGGTCAGCGCGTGGCTGCCGCCCTGGCTGTAGTCGCCGCAGCCGGCGGGGTCCTCGCACGCCCACCGCGGGCTGCCTCCGTACGCGGCGATGTAGCGGACCTTCCGCGCGAGCACGTCGGGCGGCAGGTTGTGCGGCCAGCGCTGGTTGTAGTAGCCGCGGTAGGCCACGGTCGTGAAGCGCGGGGCGTGGCCGTCGCGCCGGTCGGCGTCGGCCACCCACTGGGACATCGCCTTCCACGTGAACAGGGCCGTGGGGGTGTGGTCCCGGTGGTCGGAGAAGTGCGCCTGGTCATTGCCCTTCGGGTGGGCCGCGTCGTGCACCTGGTAGTCCGGGTCGGGATCCAGGGTGTGGATGACGGTGGGCCGGTAGTGGTCCATGAGCCGGGCGAGGACGTCGACCAGGGTTGGATGGTCGTATGTGTACGCCCGTGACACCAGGGAGTCGGTCGCCGTCACGGTGCGCATGACCGCGCCGGGGACGTTCCACAGCTCGGGCAGCCGCACATCCCCGGTGCACCGCATGGCGATGTTGAGGAAGATCAGCCGGGCCCTGCGGTCCCCCGCCGCGAGGCCGTCCGTCTCCGCCGCGACTCCGTGCGGCAGCGACAGGACCGAGCGTTCCCAGCGGGTGAAGCGGTCCAGGCCCAGCATCTCGGCGTAGGCCTGGCGCATGCCCTGCTGGCGGGCGCCGGAGTACCCCGCCCGGTTGGAGAGCACCGGCGTGAGCTCGTGGGGCGCGCGATTGCGGCCCGTGGCGTCACCCGCCGTGACCACGACGGTGACCACCGGCACTCCGGAGGACAGCAGTTGACGGCACTGCGGGTTCATGAAGAACAGGTCGTCGTCGGGGTGGGCGATGACCTGGAGCAGCAGGCTCCTGCCCGCCACCGCGAAGGATCCGGTCGCGCGCGGGTTCACGGCGCGGACCGGCGCGGGTGCGATCCCGTCGCGCCCGCTCGAGTCGCCCGCGACGACCAGAGCGGACGCGAGAGCACCGACACCCCCTGCGAGCACCTGTCGACGCGTCACCGCATTTCGCGCACCACGCATCGCCTCGTGAGCCACCATGTCCACCCTACGCCCTCTACCAGCGATGGTGCCCGCTACTGACTCTGGTGCTCTTTCTGCCTCAACAGGTCGACCGAACTGTCGGCCATCGGCGCCCAGTTGGGCTCCGCCTGCCGGGCCTGTGCGCTGCCGGAATTGATGGCCCACCGGGCGATCACGAACGACAGGGGCGTGGCCAGTACACCCGCGGCCAGCGCCGTGATGTTCTTGTCCATCCCCAGGGAGTGCACGCCGAGGTAGAGGAGCGCGCCGCTGAACACCATGTTCACGAGGCTCGACAGGGGGAAGCGGAAGAAGCCCCGCCAGGTCGGCTTCGTGCGGCAGGTGATGTAGCTGTTCAGCAGGAAGGAGCCGACGACGCTGACCATGAAGCCGATGACGTGCGCGATCAGATACGGGACCCAACGGTTGAGGGACACGTACACGGCCATATACACGGCGGTGTTGACGATTCCGATCAGCCCGAAGACGACGAACTGGCGCAAGGTGCGCAGCCCGGCTGTCTGCCGGACCGGCTCCTTCGGCCGCACGATCGTGTCCACGGTGAGGGGACGCTCGGTTCCGGGCGCGGGGACGGTGCCGCTCCGGCGCGGGCTCTCCTCGGTCTCGCGCACCACATAGGGCGGACGGCGTTTTGTCTCGCCGTAGATCCGGCCGACGTATTCACCGATCACGCCGAGCGTGGCGAGCTGGATTCCGCCCAGGGCGACAATGGCGATCAGCAATGTGGCGAATCCGGGTACGTCCACTCCGTGCATGACCACATTGGCGGCGATCCACAGCGCGTAGGCGAACGCCGCGAGAGCGAGTCCAAGGCCCACGTAGATGACAAGCCGCAGCGGACGACTGTTGAAGGAGATCAGTCCGTCGATGCCGTAGTTGAGAAGGCGACGACCGCCCCATTTCGACCGGCCCGCGGCGCGGTTGACATTGTGATAGGTGAAACTGACGGTGTCGAAGCCGATCCAGGAGAAGATTCCCTTCGAGAACCGGTTGGCCTCCGGCAGGGAGAGCACCGCGTCCACCGCGCGGCGCGACAGCAGCCGGAAGTCCCCCTCCCCGTCGACGACATCCACGTCCATGCAGCGCCCCATGGCCTGGTAGTACGCCGAACTCGCGGTCCTGCGCAGCAGTCCCTCGCCGGAGCGGTCCCTGCGGGCGACGACCTGGTCGTAGCCGTGCCGGCGCAGTTCCAGCATCCGGTACAGGAGCCCCGGAGGGTGCTGCAGATCGGCGTCCATGAGGGCCACGGCCGCGCCGCGGGACATTCGCAGCCCCGCGAGCATGGCCGGTTCCTTGCCGAAATTCCGGCTGAAGGACGTGAAGCGAACACGCTTGTCCTGGGCGGCCAGGGCGCGCAGTTGGGCACGGGTGGTGTCGCGGCTCCCGTCGTCGACGTAACAGATCTCGAAGGAGCACCCCGTCCCTTCCAGGACTTCCATCAACGCACAGTGAAATGTGTTGATCACTTCTTCCTCGTTGAAGCACGGCACAACAACTGAGATCTGACACGTTTCCATTCGCTGCCCCAGCACGTGTGTTTCCGGGATTTCCGTCTCGGCCACCACCATGACGCATCTGGTCAAGACAACGGTAAGAAGGCAGGGCCGAACGCGCCACGAGCCACCCGTGCCGCGTTATCTTTTTTGTCCGACACTCATTGGGAATGGGGGCAGCCTGTGGTGCACGCGCCGGAGAAGGCCGTTCTGGACCAGCGCATCGGTGCCGCTCCGGAATCACGGAGGACGTGGTGGCGGACGGCCGCACCGCTGGGGCTGCTCGCGCTTCTGCCGCTCGCCGTGTTCGCCTTCGCGGCATGGAACGCGCGCCTGGTACGTCCCGGCGGGGACGACTGGTGCTTCCTGCCGGTGGTCCACGACGGCGGACTGCCCGCGATAGTGGAGAAGTTCTACCTCCACGACAACGGACGGATCGTCAACGCCGTGCTGGTGTGGGCGTACGCGCGCTTCGGCGAGACGGGCCAGCAGTGGTTCGCGCCGGTCAGCGGCGTGCTCGTCCTCGCGCTCCTGTGGGCCTTCGCGGTCGCCGTTCTGCGCGCCGCACGGCTGCGGGTCCCTTGGTGTGTCCCGCTTCTGGCGGCGTCCATGGTGACGGCCCTGTTCCTCTTCGGCTCGCCCAACACGTACAAGACGTTCTACTGGCCGGCCGCCTCCGTCTCGCACACCCTGCCCCCGGTGTTCGCCTGCGCGGCGGCCGTACCGGTGCTGCTGGCGACGTCGCGGCGGGGCAAGCTCCTCGCGCTGGGCATTGTCGTCCTCGCCGGGGTGTCCCTAGGGCTCGTCTCGGAGGAGACGAGCGTCGTCACCGCGACGGTCCTGGCGTGCGCGCTGCTCATCAGCGGACATGTCTTCCGGGGAGCACGACGGCGGTTCCTCCGCCTGTGCTGCACGGCCGGCATCGCGAGCCTCGTGCTCGGCACGCTGATCCTGTACACCTCCCCCGGCGCCTCGCGCCGACGCGAGCGCAAGCACGCCTCGACGATGTTCACCCCCGACTCGCTGCTCGGCGCCCTGCACGGATTCGGCGAGATCGCCGCCACCGTGCTCACCACCTGGTGGTACCTGGGAGCGGTCGTGGTGGGTGTCGTCGTGGGCGTGGTGTCCCCCGGCGTCACGGGCCGGGTCGCGCCCGGAAGGAAGGCCGTGCCGGTCCTGGTCGCGGGTGCCGGTGCGCTGCTCGTCTCCGGCTACGTGTGCACGGTCATCACGTACCCCGTCTTCAAGGAACACGTGGTGTCGTCGACCCGGCTGTGGAACGACTACCTGCTGCTGTACCTCCTGCTCCTCGCCTTCGCCGGCGTACTCGTCGGGCACGCGGTGCGGGGCCGGGTGTCGCGGACGGCGCCGGTCCTGGCCGCCGGGGGCGTGCTGTGCGCCGTCGTCTGCGTCGCCCTGACGGCATCCCTCGCGGGCCTCGGGGCCACCCTGCAGACCCACGCCCGCGACTGGGACCGCCAGGACCGCTGGATGCGCGGCCAGGCCGCGGCGGGCGCCCAGGTCCTGCCGTACAAACGGCTCCCCCAGAGCAGGATGACCGAGCCGTTCCGCCACGGCGGGAAGGCGAAGTGGCCCGCTTCCTGCATCGCCACCTACTACGGCGTCGAACACATCAAGCAGGCCCACAAGCTGCCGTGACTCAGCCCGTCCGGCCGGCCTGGGCCAGGAGGCGTCGGGCCCGTTCCAGGACGGGCTTGTCGACCATCTGGCCGTCGACGGTGGTGACGGCGCCACCCGCGGCAAGTACGGACTTCGCCCAGGCCAGTTCGGCGTCGGTGGGCGCGAATCCCGAGGCCACGGTGGGGAGTTGCGCCGGGTGGATGCACAGCTTGCCGGCGAAGCCGAGGCGACGGCCGTGCGTGACGTCGCCGGTGAGCGCGTCGGCGTCCCGTACGGCAGTGGTGACTCCGTCGACCGGCGGGCACAGGCCGGCCGCCGCGGCCGCGAGCACCACCTGGGAGCGGGCGTGCGCCAGCGCGAGGTGGTCGTCGTGCGCGACACCGAGATCGGCGGCGAGGTCCACGTTGCCGAAGGCGAGGCGCACCACACCCGGCGCCTCGCTCACCTCGTGGGCGCGCAGCACCCCGCGCGCCGTCTCAATGAGCGCGATGAGCGGGCAGCGGCCCGCCGTACGCGCCGCGATCTCCGAAAGGGCCGCCGGATCCTCGGACTTGGGCACCATCACCGGGCAGCCGTGCTCCGCCGCCATGGCCAGGTCGGCCTCGGACCAGGGGGTGCCGGGTGCGTTGACGCGCACGACCGGCCGGTGCCCCGCGGCCAGCCAGGCGGCGACATGCGCACGGGCCGCGTCCTTGTCCGCCGGGGCGACCGCGTCCTCCAGGTCGATGATGACGAGGTCGGCGCCGGAGGCGTGCGCCTTGGCGTAACGGTCGGGCCGGTCACCGGGGACGAAGAGGAAACTGCGGGCGGCGACGATCGCCTCGCGGCCGTCGGGCGCGTCGGGCGCGTCGGATACCTCGGGTGCGTCCGTCATACGAAGGTCACCTCCGCGGAGGCGTGCCGCGCCTCCCGGTGGGTGGCGACGGCGAGTTGGGCTCCCCGGCCCTCGTCCGACGGCGTCCCGGTGGCCAGCAGGTGTTCCCCGGCGAAGGCGGGGCGGTGCAGGCGGTAGGTCAGCGAACTCACCTGTCGTTCCGGTGAGTTGCGGCGCACCAGGTCCAGCATCAGCAAAGCGAGCAGCGGGCCGTGGACGACGAGACCGGGGTAGCCCTCGACGTCGCGGCAGTACGGGGCGTCGTAGTGGATGCGGTGGGCGTTGGCGGTCAGGGCGCTCACCCGGAACAGCTGCCGCTCGTCGGGCTGGGCGCGCAGCTGCCAGGGGGTCTCGGAGTGCGGGAGGGCCGTGCTGTCGACCGTGGCGGGGTGTCCTGCCGCCGCGCTGCGGCCCGAGCGGTAGACGATGTCCTGTTCCTCGACGAGGCAGGTGCGGCCCGCCTGGCGGAACTCGCGGCGTTCGGTGACGAAGAGCAGTTCGCCGCTGCGGCCGCTCTTGGGCGTGACGGAGGCGAGGCCGCAGACGCGTTCGGCCGGCTCACCGAGGCGCAGCGGCTCCTCGACGCGCACGCGGCCGCCCGCGAACATGCGCTGCCGGTCGGGGATCGGCGGCAGGAAGCGGGCGTCACTGAGGTGTCCGTCGGGGCCGAGTTCGCTCTGTGCGGGCCACTCCAGGAAGTACAGCCACTGCCACAGCGGAGGCAGCCGGTCACCCGCCTTCGCGGCCGGTTCGGGCAGGTCGAGGACGGCCGAGAGGGCGGCGGCCGGGCCCGGGGGCAGGGCGTCCTCGTCCGTCGTCGCGGCGGGCGCCCAGGACTCCACGTAGGAGCCGAGGGACGGTGTGGAGGCGGCGGGTTCCATGGTGGGGCTTGCCTTCCGTTGAGGCTTCCGTTGAGGGGAGGGTGTCACGCGGGGGTCGTGGCGGAGGGCTTGGCGGGGGTGACCGTGGCGTCCAGGTCGCTCTCCAGCCGGGAGTCGCGGGACGGCTCGCGCACGAGGAGCGTGGCCAGCAGCGTGAGGCCGACGCAACCGGTGACGTACCAGAAGAACACGGTCTCGTGGCCGTTCTGCTTGAGGGCCAGCGCGATCGGCTCGGTCAGTCCGCCGAAGGTGGCGGTGACGAGGGCGTGCGGGAGGCCGACGCCCAGGGCGCGCACCTTGGTGGGGAACATCTCAGCCTTGACGATGGCGGCGAGCGCCGAGTACCCGGTGACGAACGCGAGGGCGAGGGTCATCAGGAGGAAGGCGACCCACGGGTTGCTGGTGTGTCCCAGGAAGGTCATCACCGGGACCGTGAGCACCATGCAGCCGATCGAGAAGGCGAACATGACGGGGCGACGGCCCACCCGGTCGGACAGCGCGCCGACCAGCGGCTGCAGCAGCATGTACACGAAGAGGGCGGCGAAGCCGATGACCGTGACGGTCGACTTGGGGATGCCCGCGGTGTTCACGAGGTACTTCTGCAGGTAGGTGGTGTACGTGTAGAAGGCGACGGTGCCGCCGATGGCGAGGCCGAACACGGCGAGCAGTTGGCGCGGGTACTCCTTGAACAGGGCGATGAGCCCCTTGCGTTCACCGTCGGCGGCGCGGGCCTGCTCCTTCTGGAAGTGCGCGGACTCCTCCATGGTGCGCCGCAGGTACATGACGGTGAGCCCGGCCACCGCCCCGATGACGAACGGGATGCGCCAGCCCCAGCTCGCCAGTTGGGCCTCGGTGAGCGTGTTCTGCAGGACGATCGCCACGAGCAGCGCGGAGAGCTGGCCGAGCACGATGGACACGTACTGGAAGCTGGAGTAGAAGCCGCGCCGCCCGCTCGGTGCCACCTCGGAGAGGTACGAGGCGCTGGAGCCGAACTCGCCGCCGACGGACAGGCCCTGGGCCAGGCGCGCCACGACGAGGAGGGCGGGTGCCCACAGGCCGATGACGTCGTGTCCCGGCGACAGGGCGATGACGAGGGACCCGGCGCTCATCAGCAGCACGGAGAGGGTCAGCGCCCGCCGTCGGCCGAACCGGTCCGCGTAGGCGCCGAGCAGCCAGCCGCCGAGCGGGCGCATCAGGAAGCCGACCGCGAACACCACGGCGGTGGACAGGAGTTGGGCGGTCTGGCTGCCCTCGGGGAAGAACACCGGCGCGAAGTAGACGCTGAAGGTGGCGTAGGCGAACCAGTCGTACCACTCGATGAGGTTGCCCAGACAGCCGCGCACGACGTTCGCCGTGACGCGGGAGGGTGGGCTGGAGGCTGGTGTCTTACTCATCCGTGGCGTCTCCGTACTCAGTGCTCGATACGAGGTGGTCGGGCGGCTCAAAACGCCACTCATCATGAGCGCTGATGCGGGATGCGGAACAATAGAAAATGGTGATGTGCCCATGCGTCGCGCGCATGGGCGTCCGGAAGCGGATCCGCACCCGTGCCTCTACAGCGGGGCCCCTACAGCGGGGCCCCGCTGAGAAAGTCGAGAACCATCGTCCCGGCCTCCGTCCGGCACTCCTCGAAGTACGCGTGGCGCGCGCCGGGGAACAGTCGCGTCGTGACGTCGGGGATGCGGGAGGCGAGCAGCGGCACGTTGTCCGGCGGCGTGAGCCGGTCCTGGTCGCCGTGGAGGACGAGGGTGGGCGCCATGATGTGCGCCAGTGCGTCCCATGCGTCGTGCCCGCTGCTGGCGCGCAGGTGTCCGCGGCGGGCGTGCGGCGGCATGCCGGGGTCGCCGAGCGTGCCGTACGGGCCGGGGTGGGCGGCCCGGAAGGCGGGTGTGTACATGAGGTCGGTCAGCGCCTCCTCGGCGGCGCCCGGTTCGGTCCGGGTCAGCGCGTGCCGCACCTGTGCGTCGCGCTCCACCGCGTGCGGCCCGCCGGGTGAGGTGCAGCCGAGGACGAGCCGCCGGATCCGCTCGGGGTGGCGGGCGGCGACCCATTGCGCGACGCGCCCGCCCATGGAGGTGCCGTACAGGTCGGCGCGCTCGATGCCCAGCGCGTCGAGCACGGCGATCACGTCGTCCGCGAACTGCCAGGTGGAGTAGCCCTCCAGGGCTTCCGGCTTCCCACTGGCGCCCGTGCCCCGGTAGTCGACGGTGATGGTGCGACGCCTGGAGTGGAAGTCGTCGCGCACCGCGTCCCACCAGTGGTGACTGTTGGCCTGCCCGGCCAGCAGCACGAGCGGGTGTCCGGTGCCGCGCGTCTGGTACGCGAGGACGGTGCCGTCGGCGGCCGTGGTGGTGGCTTCTTCGGTGTGCACGTTCTGACTCATCCCTGGATCCTCTGTCTCACTCATCTCCGGTGTCCTCGCCCTCCCCTTCTCATTCATCCGACCCGTCCTCGCCCTCCGTCTCCGGAAGCCGCGCCGACGGCCATCTGCCGTCCCGGACGGCGGCGTTGACCTGGCGCACCAGCTCCTGCGCGACGACGTTCACGGCGGGCGGCGTGCGCCCGGTGCGGGGCGTGCCCAGCACGATGGAGCGCCACGCCGCGGGCTCGCACAGCGGAGCGGCGCTGAGCTGCCCCGCCGCGACGTCCTCGGCGATGCCCACACCGGGCAGCACCGTCCAGCCGTGGCCGGCCCGTGCGAGCTGCTTCTGTACGGGCATCGAGTTGGTCTGGGCCGCCACCTCGATGCGGACACCGGCGCGGGCCGCCGCCGACTCGATGAGCGCGCGCAGCGCGTGCCCGGACGTCGGCATCACCAGCGGGCGCGCCGCCACCTCGGCGAACGGAACGGGGCGCTCGGCGCGGAGCCCGGCCGACGGCGGGGCCGCCACCCACAGCCGCTCACGCACCAGGGGCCGTACGTTCAGGGAGGGCGCGCGGTCGAGGTTGTAGAGCAGCGACAGATCGAGGTCACCGTCGTCGAGCCACTGCTGCAGATGGCCCGAGTACGCGGTCATCACGCGCAGCTGCACCCCCGGATGGGCCTCGCGCATGGCCGTCACCAGTGGTTCCGCGAGCAGTCCGAGGGTGCTCTCCAGCAGGCCGACGGTCACGATGCCGGACACCTCACCGGGTGTGGGCCGCACCTCGGCGCGGGCCCGCTCCAGTTCGTGCAGCGCCCGCCGGGCCCGCTCCACGACGGCCGCCCCGGCCTCGGTCGGCCGCATCCCCTGCCGGGTCCTCTCGAAGAGGGGGACGCCCAACTCCTCCTCCAGGGTGCGGATCTGGCGGGTGACGGCGGGCTGCACCAGGTGCAGGACCGTCGCGGCCCGCGTGACACTGCCCACCTCGGCCACCGTCACCAGCGCCTTGAGCTGTTTGATGTCCACCGCGTCCCACCCCTCGCCTGTCATCCGCGCCGCGCATGGCGGCATCACGATTTGCTATTTCCCGAGCATTGCCATGAAGACCCATGATGTCAGTCGTCGCGGAACGGCCGCCTGCCGGCCACCCCGTGCACACCACCTGACCACCCCCCGCTCCTGGAGGTCACCGCATGACCGGGACGACCGACCGTGCCGCCGCTCCGCCACAGCAACCGCTGTCCGGGATCACCGTCGTCAGCCTCGAACAGGCCGTGGCCGCTCCCTTCGCCACGCGCCAGCTGGCCGACCTCGGCGCCCGCGTCATCAAGGTGGAGCGACCCGACGGCGGCGACTTCGCCCGCCGCTACGACACCACGGTGCACGGCGAGTCCAGCTATTTCGTCTGGCTGAACCGCGGCAAGGAGTCGCTGACGCTGGACGTGAAGTCACCGGCCGGACGCGAGCTCCTCGACGAACTCCTCGCGGACGCCGACGTGTTCGTGCAGAACCTGGGCCCCGGCGCCGCGGCCCGTCTGGGCCTCGACGCGGCCACACTGACCGAGAAGTACCCGCGCCTGATCCCGTGCACCGTCTCCGGATACGGCACCAGCGGGCCCTGGGCCGACCGCAAGGCGTACGACATGCTGGTGCAGTGCCAGACCGGCCTGGTCTCGCTCACCGGCACGGCGCAGGAGGCCGCGCGGGCGGGTGTGTCGGTCGCCGACATCGCCGCCGGGATGTACGCCTACACCGGCGTCCTCACCGCCCTGTTCACCCGCGCCACCACGGGCGTCGCGCACGCCGTGGAGGTGTCGCTGTTCGAGGCGCTCGCCGAGTGGATGGGCCAGCCCGCCAACTACACCCGCTACGGCGGAACGCAGCCGCCACGCATCGGCACCCAGCACGCCACCATCGCCCCGTACGGCGCCTACACCGCACGCGACGGCAAGCAGGTGCTGATCTCCGTACAGAACGAACGCGAGTGGCGCGCGCTGTGCGAACAGTTCCTCAAGCGGCCCGAGTTGACCGCGGACCCGCGCTTCGCCACCGGCTCCGCCCGCGTCGGCCACCGTGACGAGCTGAACGTCCTCATCGCCGAGCGCTTCCTGCAGTGCGACGGCGCGGACGCCGCCGAGGCGCTCGACGCGGCGGGCATCGCGAACGCGGGTGTCAACGACGTCGCCGAGTTCCTCGACCACCCCGTACTCGCCGGGCGTGGGCGCTGGCACGAGGTCGGCACGCCCGGCGGCCCCGTGCAGGCGCTGCGGCCCCCGGCCGATCTGGCCGGAATCGACCCGCGGATGGACCCGGTCCCCGCCCTCGGCGAACACACCGAACGGCTGCTGGCCGAGCGGGGACGCACGCCCGAGCAGATCGCGAGCCTGCGCGCCGCGGGCGCGATCTGAGACTCCGCCTCCCCGGGCAAAGCGACACAGCAACACATCTACGCAGCGACAAGACAGCAAGCAGAGGAGAAGCCCCCGTGAGCACCCTGGACGCCCTGGACACCGACGAGCGGTTCGTCGTCGAGACCGTGCACGACTTCGTCGACAAGCACGTCAAGCCGGTCGCACAGGAGTTGGACCACTCCAACACCTATCCGGAAGCCCTCATCGAACAGATGAAGGAGATGGGGATCTACGGGCTCGCGGTGCCCGAGGAGTTCGGCGGCACCCCGGTCTCCATGCCCGCCTATGTCCTGATCACCGAGGAGCTCGCGCGCGGCTGGATGAGCCTCGCGGGCGCCATGGGCGGGCACACCGTCGTCGCCAAGCTGCTCACCCTCTACGGGACCGAGGAGCAGAAGGCGGCCTATCTGCCCCGCATGGCGACCGGTGAGCTGCGCGCGACGATGGCGCTGACCGAGCCGGGCGGGGGCAGCGACCTGCAGGCGATGCGCACCACGGCCCGCCGCCAGGACGACGGCACGTATGCCGTGAACGGCTCCAAGACGTGGATCACGAACTCGCGCCGCTCCGGCCTCATCGCCCTGCTGTGCAAGACCGATCCGGACGCCGAGCCGACCCACCGGGGCATCTCGATCCTGCTCGTCGAGCACGGTCCCGGCCTGACCGTCTCCCGTGACCTACCCAAGCTGGGCTACAAGGGGGTCGAGAGCTGCGAGCTGTCCTTCGACGGGTACGTCGCCGCCGCCGGCAGCGTCCTCGGCGGGACGGAGGGCAAGGGCTTCGGCCAGATGATGAAGGGCCTGGAGACCGGCCGTCTGCAGGTCGCCTCGCGCGCCCTCGGCGTCGGCCGTGCCGCCCTGGAGGACTCGCTCGCCTACGCGCAGGAGCGGGAGTCGTTCGGCAAGCCGATCTGGCAGCACCAGGCGATCGGCCACTACCTCGCCGACATGGCCACCAAGCTCACCGCGGCCCGCCAGCTGACCCTGCACGCGGCCCGGGAGTACGACGCGGGCCGTCGGGTCGACATGGAGGCGGGGATGGCGAAGCTGTTCGCGTCCGAGACGGCGATGGAGATCGCCCTCAACGCCGTCCGCATCCACGGCGGTTACGGCTACTCCACCGAGTACGACGTCGAACGCTACTTCCGCGACGCGCCGCTGATGATCGTCGGCGAGGGGACGAACGAGATCCAGCGGAACGTGATCGCGGCTCAGCTCGTCAAGCGAGGGGGCCTGGACGCGTGAGCGGCGCCCAGGTGTAGCGGACGCGCACGCCGTGGTCCCGGAGCCAGCTGGTCTCCCGGTGCCGGAGTTCGTGCGCGGACTCCGGGGCGATGGCGCAGGGCCAGCGGACGAGGACCGCGGTGACGTCTCCGGTCTGGACGAGCTGTCGCACCCGGCGCCAGCCGGTGCGCCGGGCCGGGTCCGGCTCACCGTAGGTGTCGGTGACGACCTCGGCGATCGTCAGGCCCCGTTCCTGGGCGAACGCGCGGCCTTCCGTCTGCGCGCACTGCGTGGCCGTCCCGGACGCGCCCGGGGCCCGGTCGGCACATACGTACAGCACGGCGGGTGAAGCGGTGTCGCAGTGGGGGGTCATGGGCGCCTCCTGTAGATGGATCGAGGAGAATGGATTCCTCGCCGCGCGAAGGTGAAAGAGCGGGGCCGTGCGGCCCCTGCGGGTCTCCATGGGCTCAGGAGAAGGCCGTCAACTCGGCCCAGACGACCTTCCCTTCGCCCCGCGTCGAGCGCGCGGAGCCCCAGCGGTCCGCCAGCTGCTGGACGAGGAACAGGCCCCGCCCGCCCTCGTCGCCGGGTCCGGCACGGTGCTCCGGCGGCCGGACCGGAGTGGGGCCGTCGTCGTGGAGTTCGATGCGCAGGCTGCGCTCGTCGCCGGTCAGTGTGAGGCCGCACAGGACCTGATCGCTGCCGGTGTGCAGCAGCGCGTTCGTCGTCAGCTCGGACACGAGCAGCACCGCGTCGCAACAGGTGTCGCCGGGCACTTCCCAGGACCGGAGCCGCTCGCGCACGGTGTCGCGGGCGGATCTCGCGCTCGTGCGCAGCGCGGGCAGGCCGAACCAGTACTCCCGGCCGGGCGCGGTGGTGGCTAAGGCCGGGGACGGAGCCGGTGCCAGGGGCGTGGGGAGTGTCACGAATGTCGCCTTCCAGTGCCTTCCGCGGGGCGGGCGCGGTGTGGGGGTGCGGGCTACAGCTCGAGCTGTGAGAGGCACGGACCCGGGCGGGCGCCCGGCGTTGGGGCGCCGACGTCGGCATCAGCATCCCGCGCCCCCTCCGGGCCGGATGCTGCGTCAGAGCCGTGCCGTGACCGCTCACAGTGCAACTATGCGCGTGATCACGCTCACGCTGCAACCGACTCCCTGATAATTTCAGAAAGGCGTCTATCACCCTGGCGTCGTCAATAAGTCACTGCAAGAATGGTCTTGTTGACGAATACTCAGGAGGTTGGGCGTGAGTGAGGCCCGTTCCGGCACCAGCGCGCCGACAGTGCTGCGCATGATCCTCGGCCGTCGGCTGCAGGACATGCGACTCGCTGCCGGTGCCTCGCTGGAGGACGCGGCAAGAGCACTGCGCGTGAAGACCCTGACGATCCGCCGGCTGGAAAAGGCCGAAGTCGCGCTGAAGCCTCTCTATGTGGAGAAGCTCCTGGAGACCTTCGGCGCGGACCGCCAGGAGATAGACGAGTTCGTCGACCTGGCCGAGCAGGCCAACGAGCCGGGCTGGTGGCACTCCTACCGGGACGCCGTCCCCAGCTGGTTCACGGCCTACGTCAGCCTGGAGACCGACGCCAAGACCCTGCGCACCTACGAACCCCAGTACGTCACGGGCCTCTTGCAGACCCCCGACTACGCGCGCGCCGTCCTGCGCGGCGGGCTGCCGAACGGCAGCGAGGAGGACCTCGAGCGCCGCGTGGAGCTGCGGCTGCGCCGCCAGGGCCTCCTGGACAAGGAGGACGCCCCCACGTTGTGGGTGGTCATGGAGGAGGCCGTCCTGCACAAGGAGGTGGGCAGCCCCGAGGTGATGCACGAGCAGATCGGGCACCTCCTGGAGGTGTCCGAACTCCCGCACATCAGCCTGGACGTCGTGCCCTTCTCAGCGGGCGCACATGTCGGCGCGTGCGCCCCGTTCACGTACTTCCGGTTCGAGGAACCCGAGCTGCCCGACATCGTTTACAGCGAACTCCTGTCCGCATCCGTCTACTTGGACCAGCGCGCGGACGTGGTCGCCCATCTTGAGGCGCATTCGCGTTTGGCGCTGCTGACGTCGTCGGATGACAGCAGGGCGCTCTTGAACCGTATGCGCAAGGAGTACTCAACATGACGGTGATCGAAGAGGGCGTCTACAACGGGATGCCGGCCCGCAACCTCGGGGAGCAGGGCTGGGAGCGTCCCTGGAGCGGGCCCAACGGCGGCCAGTGCGTCGAGACGAAACTGCTCGCCGACGGCCGCGTGGCCGTGCGGCAGTCGACCGACCCGGCCGGTCCCGCGCTGATCTACACGCCGGAGGAGATCGCCGCGTTCGTCCGTGGCGTGAAGCAGGGCCTGGCCGATCACTTGGCCGCCGGATGAGCCGGTGGCCTGCGGGAGGGGCGCCTGCACCGCTAGCGTTCCCGGCCTGTGGACCGACAGTCACACCGATGAAGGGGAGCACATGACCACCAGGCAGTCCGGCCGGGACCTCGACACGAGCAAGGCCCACTCGGCCCGGATGTACGACTACTTCCTCGGTGGCAAGGACCACTTCGAGGTCGACAAGGAGGCGGCCATGGTCGCCGCCAAGGCCCACCCCGGCCTGCCTGTCACCGCCCGCGAGAACCGCGCGTTCATGCACCGGGCCACCCGCGTCCTGGCGCAGGAGCACGGCATCCGCCAGTGGCTCGACATCGGCACCGGCATCCCCACCGAGCCCAATCTGCACCAGGTCGCCCAGTCCCTCGTGCCCGAGGCCCGCGTCGTGTACGCCGACAACGACCCGCTCGTCCTCAAGTACGCCGAGCGCCTCATGCGCAGCACGACCCAGGGCCGCACGGCCTACATCGAGGCCACCGTCACCGACCCCGACTCGCTGCTGGACGCCGTGCAGGACGCCGAGGTCCTGGACTTCGACAAGCCCATCGCGCTCTCGCTCAACGCGCTGATGCACTTCGTCACCGACCCGCACGACCCGTACGCCATCGTGCGCCGGCTGCTCGAACCGCTCCCGCCGGGCAGCGCCCTCGCCATGAACCACTGCACGCCCGACTTCGACCCCGAGACGTGGAACGGGGTGGCGGAGGCGTACACCAACTCCGGGACCCCGGTGCAGTTCCGTTCGCACAGCGACGTCCGCCGCTTCTTCGACGGGCTCGACCTGATCGACCCCGGCATCATCTGCTGCCACCGCTGGCGCCGCGACAACCCCGAGGACGGTACGGAGATCGCGGACGCCGAGATCAGCCTGCTGGCGGGCGTCGGCATCAAGAACTGAGCGAGCCGCGCCGGTTCCTCCGGTACCGGCGCGCCAGCACCAGGCCGCCCACCACGACGACGGCGCCCCCCGCGGCCGCCCCGCCGATGGCGAGCGGGGAGAAGGTCCGCACGCGGCCGTTGATGTCGGTCAACAGCGCGGCACTGTCGTTGCCGTGGGTGCGGTCGTACTTGCCGATGACGCGGACCGTGCCGCGCGCACCGGGCACGTCGTCGTCGATGCGGATGCGGACGGTGACGGCCGTGCGGGCGCCCTTGCGGCCGTCGATCTGCTCGAACGCGTCACTGCTCAGGCCGCACCGCCACGCGCGGGAGCCATTGGCCGGGCGGTCGCACGCGTTCTTCATGGGGTCGCCGTCCACCGTGTACGGCGTGCCGGTGATCGTCGTGCCCTCGGGCGGGACGATTTCGAAGCGGTCCGGGTTGACGCCGGGCAGCTTGCCCCCGTTGACGTTGCGCGCACCGATGCGCACCTGCACGGTCTGCCCGACCTTGCCGCGGACGGCTCCCTCGACGACCGGCGCGTAGTCGACCTGCGCGCTGCCGCGCACGATCAGTGCGCCCCAGGCGCTGCTGCCTTCCTTGATGTCACCGGTGGGAACGCGGTCGAGCTTCAGCTCCGGGCCGCTTCCCCGGTGCGGATAGACCGCCTTGTCCCGTACCCCGTAGGGCAGTTGATAGCGGACGCTCTCCACAGGTATGTCCGCGTCCAGGTGGCCGATCATCGGCTGGGCGATCCGCCAGGCGGTGTGCGGCGGCAGTGGTGTGTCGAACTCGCACCAGGCGCGTTCGGTCCCCGCCAGTCCCTCGGCCGAGGCGTCGTCCCCGGCCTCGGGGTACCAGCAGTTGCGGTACTTGTGTTCCACCGTCAGGTTGTCGCCGTAGGCGCTCATGCTCAGCGCGAACCGCTCGACCGGCCAGCGGCTCTCGTTGGCGAAGCCGGGCCGCAGCGCGACCGGCTCGCCCGGCTCGACCAGGCCGGGCACCCGCTCCGTCCCGGCCGAGGTCAGATCCGGTGGATGGGTCTCCATCCGCATGTCCGCGCGCACCGTCGCGGCGTTGTCGGCGCGCGCGGTGAGATGCACGGTCCCGCCGTCCCCGGGGGAGACCCCGTCCTTGCCGCGCAGGTAGAACGGGAGGACGTGCGTCGCGTAGCGCAGGGAGCTCGGTGTGATGCGGCAGCGGAACACAGCGTCGTCGCCCGTGCAGCGGCGCCCGGGAGTCACCGTCCCGACGCCCCTCAACTCCCGGGCGTCCACGGTGATCTCGACATTGCGGGCCAGGCCGCCGTGCGGTTGCACCAGCATCTTGGGCGCCTCGAACCGCGCTCCGGCACCCTCATCGGGGTCGTACAGCCCGGACTCCTCGGGCGCGTCGAGCGTGAGCCGGACCTGTCCGCCCGGCCCCTCCGCGGCGACGACCGGCACCGCCGCCCCGCTCATGGCGAGCAGCGCCCCTGTCACCAGCACCGCGGCCCGCGCCCCGAAGCGCCGGCCATGTCCGCGTATCCGCAACGCCCCTCCCCCATGCTCGGTCCTTCACCGGCCCCGTTGGTCGACGGGGCCTCGAAGGCACCCTACGAGACACCTCCCGTGACACTGCGCCGAGTTCGGTCGGCCCGTACGGGGAGGATGGCAAGCATGGCGAGGACGGGCCCCGCCGCGAGCGTCACGAACGCGGCGTTGAAGGAACCGGTCGCGGAGAACACCGCGCCGACCGCAAGGGGCACGAGGACGCTGCCGAGCTGCCAGACGGCGTTGGCGAGGCCGGACGCGGTGCCGGTCACGGAGGACGGCACCAGCCGGGGAACGAACGCGACGAGCAGCGGGGTCCAGCCGTAGGCGGCGGCGCCCAGCAGCGGTGACAGCAGGATGAACGCGGTCGGCGTGGAGAGCTGGCCGAACCAGACGAGGGAGAGCGCGAAGACACCGAGGATGATGATGCTGGGCGTCTTGCGGGCGCCCCCGCAGAACCGGTCGGTGACGAAGCCGACGAGGGGCTTGGCCACCACCGCGCTGATCGCGAAGACCGACACGACGAGACCGGCGGTCCCCGGGGACACCCCGTGCCCTCGGATCATGAGCGCGTTGGCCCAGGTGACGAAGCCGTACAGGCCCCAGAAGGCGAAGAATCCGGTGACGCAGACGAGCAGGTAGTCGCGGTTGCGGGCCATGGCGCCGAGGTCGGGCCGGCCGCAGCGGACGGCCTTTTCTTTCGGCACACCTGTCTCCTGCGGGGCGTCCGCCTTCGAGGCGTGGCCCGGTGCGTTGCGCAGCAGCAGGAACAGGGGCACGGCCACCACGATCGAGAGGATGCCGAACACGTGGTACGAGGTCCCCCAGCCGTGCCAGGCGATCATCGCGGGGACGACGGCGTTGGCGATCGCGGTGCCCAGCGACGTCGCCGTGGTGAAGATGCCCATGGGAAGGCCGAGGCTCGCGGACGGGAACCAGCTGGAGATGAGCCGCACGCCCGCCGAGTAGTCGGCCCCGGCGAAGAGGCCGACGACGCCCTGGACGGCGATGCCGACGGCGGCGGAGGGCGTGGAGCCGAAGACCGTCATGAACGTGCCGGCGCCGGCCAGGGAGACGGTCAGGACGATGCGCGGTCCGAACCGGTCGACGCCGAGGCCGCCGAGGGCGTTGGAGATGACGTACCCGACGTAATAGGCGGTGGCGAACACACCGAGGCTGGCGAGGGGCACGCCCAGGCCGTCCCCGACGAAGACGGAGGCGGGCCCCCAGGTGGAACGGTCGATGGAGGTGAGCATGAAGGACAGCCAGCACGCTATGAGGACCACCCAGCGGTAGGGCGAGGGCGGTGCCGTGTCCGGGGCCTTGGTGGTGCTCGTGCTTCTGGTGGTGCGGACAGAGGGGTAGGGCAGGTTCATCGTCGAACCTCCGCGGTCGATGGTGCTGCGACGGGTGGACGCAAGTCGGGTCAGAGATCCAGCACGAGCCGCCGCGAGGCGCAGCTACCGACGCAGATCATCATGGAGGTGCCGGCTTCCCGTTCCCGTTCGTTGAGAATGGTGTCGGCGTGGACGGGCTGGCCGGCGAGCACCTTGGTCTCGCATGTTCCGCAGAAGCCCTCTTCGCAGGAGGAGAGGACATCGGGGTTCACCGTGCGCACCGCGTCGAGGATCGAGGTGCCGGGCTCGACGGTGACGGTGGTGCCGGTGCGGGCGAGTTCGACCTCGAAGGCCTGGCTCGCCGTTTCTTCGGAGACCGGCCGGGCGTTCGGATCCGCGGTGAACTGCTCGGTGTACAGGGTCGGTCCGGTGTCACCGCACACCTCCCGCACCGCGCCCAGGAGCCCGGCGGGCCCGCAGGCGTACACCGCCGTCCCGGCCGGGGTCCCGGAGACGATACCGGCCAGGTCGAGGGGTGCGCCCTCGACGAGATGGATGTCACCACCGAGGGCGCGCACCTCGCGGGTCAGCGCCATGCTCGTGGCACTCCGGCCGCCGTAGTGCAGCTCCCAGGAGGCGCCGCGGCTCGCCGCCTCGCGGGCGAGGGCGAGGACCGGGGTGATCCCGATGCCGCCGGCAAGGAAGACGTAGTGCTCGGCTGCGTGCAGCGGGAAGTGGTTGCGGGGCCCGCGGATCGGGAGCGTACGGCCGACGAGGGCGGTGTCGTGGATCTCGGCGGAGCCACCGCGGCCGTTCGCCTCCCGCAGCACGGCGACGGTGTAGTCGGCGGCGCCGGGGTCGCCGCACAGCGAGTACTGGCGCACCGTGCCCGAAGGCAGCCGTACGTCGATGTGGGCGCCCGCTTCCCAGGAGGGCAGCCGGCCCCCGTCGCGTGCGGCCAGGGTGAGGGAGATGACGCCCTCGGCTTCGAGGCGTGCCGCGGTGACGACGGTGTCGTGCCAGGAATCCGGGTGCGCCCGGGTCGGCCCGGTCATGCCGGCACCTCGGCGGTGTCGCGGCTGCCGCCCCTGAGCACCTGGAGGAGGTGCAGGACCGGCGGCATGTCCGGGACGACGACCACGGTGTCCGCGTGTTCGCGCACCATCGCGGCCGCGGCGTTCTCCTTGCCGCCGCTCCAGGCGAGGCCCGGTGTGACGACGACCGCGCCGAGCAGGGTGCCGGTGGCGTGGGCCGCCTCGCCGAACCGGGCGACCGTGGCGTGGTCGACCGCGGCCAGGTCCCGCACGAGAAGGGTGATGACATCGGCGCGCTCGACGTCCTGCGGGAGCACGTCGGCGGGCGGCCGTTCCTCGGCGACGGTGATGCCGGGGAGTTCGTCTCGCAGGGCGCTGAGCGAGGCGCGGGCCGTGGGGTCGAGGGGGACGAGCAGGACGTCGGCTTCGTAGGACCGTCGGGTCCAGGAGTGTGTCGACATGGCGACCACCTCTCCTTTCTTGCTGGTCGGAGCGGACGCGGACGGGCGCGGGGCTCCGTGTCGTGAGCTGGGAGGTGGGTCAGATGGAGGCGAAGTCCTCGCCGTCGCGGACGACGAGCGCGTCGGCGGCGCCCTCCTGGAACGGCACCGACTTGGGGACCAGGACGGAGGCGGAGCGGACGCGGTGGTGTGCGGCCCGGTCGCCGGGGACCGGGTCGTCCTTGCCGGCGATCTCGGCGGCCGCGAGCAGCCGGCGGCGGGCGAGGATGATCGCGGCGTCGGAGGTGCCGAGGCGCTCCTTGGTGCGGTCGACGATCGGGCCCATGCTCTCCTGGAGGGAGAAGTCCTGGGCGGCGATGCCCGCGACGCCGGAGAAGGTCTTCTTGTCCTTCTGTGCCTGGCGGTCGATGAGGTAGTCGTTGGCGGCGTTGGCGAGGGTGTCGTAGGTGCCGGGGACGTACTTGGCGTGGATGCCCTCGCCGTTCCGCGCGGCGGCGAGCTCGGTCTCGGTGAGGTCCCGGGTGGGGTGGTAGTTGATCGACCAGGCCCAGCAGGTCTCGTCGTCGATGGGGACCCAGGCGTGGGCGCCGAGCGGGTTGTGGGTGCCGAAGGGCGGGATGATCGTGTACCAGGGCATGATCCACTGGGTGATGCGCCAGTAGTACTGCTCGTCGTCCACGTTGCGACGGGCGCCGATGAGGAGTCCGCCGTCGGACTCGACGACTTCGAACTTGGGCCGGGTGTCGGCCTTCAAGTACTCGATACCGGCGGTGCCGGCGTGCATCGGGTCGTCGTCCATGTTGAAGCGGTGCGCGAAGGATACGTGGCTGGAGTCGATGCCGCCCTCCATCGCCTGCATGAAGTTGGTCATCTGGCGGCGCTTGGTGACCACCACCTGGCCGTCCGGCAGGCCCGCCCACTCCAACTCGGGAAGCTCGGGCTTGAGCTCGGCCGGACCCATGTACGTCCAGATGACACCGCCGCGCTCGACGCACGGGTAGGCGGGCTGCTTGATCTTCTGGCACATGCGGCTCTCCGGGGGCTCGGAGGGCATGTCGACGCAGTTGCCGTCCACGTCGTACTTCCAGCCGTGGTATGCGCAGCGCAGTCCGGACTCCTCGTTGCGGCCGAAGAAGAGGGAGGCGGTGCGGTGGCTGCACATCTCGTCGAGGAGGCCGATGCGGCCCTCGGTGTCACGGAAGGCGATGAGCTTCTCGCCGAGCAGCGTGACGCGCACCGGCGGGCAGTCCGCTTCGGGCAGTTCCTCGGCGAGCAGGGCCGGGATCCAGTAGCGGCGCAGCAGGGTGCCCATCTCGGTGCCGCGGTCGGTGCGGACGAGCCGCTCGTTCTGTTCACGGGTCAGCATGGTGTGGCTCCTGAAGGTGGTACGGGTGAGGTGGGCGTGCGGCGGTGAAGCGGGGCCGCACGGCCGTGGGTGAGAAGTGCTGTTGCGGGGCGGTCAGTTCGCGTGCGGGCGGACCACGACGTGCGGGGTCTCGGGCCCCGTGCCCGCGGCGAGCCGGCCGAGCATGTCGCCGGTCCCGTCGAGCGTGGTGTCGGCCGAGGGCACGTTCTGCAGGAGGGACGTGCCGTCGGCGAGGGAGGAGATGGCGTCGGCGATCGCCTCGGGGCGCCGGCCGCGGACGGCGCTGACGGTGAGGTTGCGCCGGGTCATGGCGGTGGTGTCGAGGGGCACCCGGGCGGGGTTCTTGGGTGTGGTGAGGACGAGCCTGCCGCCCTGGCCGAGCAGGTCGACGGCGACCTCGATGACGTGCGGGGTGGGGCCGACGGTGTCGACGACGACGTCTGCGGCCTCGGAGCCGAGGGCGCGCCGAATGCCCTCGCGGAGTTCGTCGCCGGTGTCGGCGGTTACGGGGAGCGCGCCGAGCCGTTCCGCCATGGCCAGGCGCGCGCGGTCCCGGCCGAGCCCGGCGACGATCACGTCGGCTCCGGCCCGGCGGGCGGCGGCGGTGACGGCGAGGCCGTGGTAGCCGGGGCCGAGGACGACGACCGTCTCGCCCTTGACGACGCCGCCCGCGCGGACCGTCCAGTCCAGGGCGTTGGCGTAGGGCAGGACCCAGGCCGCGAGCTCGTCGGACAGGCCGCTCGGCAGGGGGTGCAGCACGGCGTTGGGCGGCAGCAGCAGGTACTCGGCGTTGCCTCCGTACAGGCCGGGTTCCTCGTCGGCGGGGATGGTCCCGATGCGTCGGCCGCCGCCCCACAGGTCGGTGTCGGGGCACAGCCGGTACGCGCCGGTGGCGCAGGACCGGCAGGTGCCGCAGGAGAGGTACTCCTCGACCACGACCCGCTCCCCCACCGCTCCCGACCAGCAGCGCGCGCCGGGGTCGGCGGCGACCTCCGTGATCGTGCCGGCGACGTGGTGCCCCAGCACCGTGGGGGCGGCGAGGCCCCGTGCGTACAGGTTGACGTCCGTACCGCAGATGCCCGCGGACGCGACGCGCAGCCAGCCCTCGCCGGGGCGCCCGGGTCTCGTCGCAAGCGGGCGCACCTCGCTGCGGGCTCCGGGGAGAGCGACGCTGGCGCGAGCCGAGTCCGGTACCGCCGTGGCGACCGTGCTGTCCACGACCTACCTCCTAAGTATCACTGTGCGATACGTCCTTATCGCTTGGTGATTCGATAAGGTAAGCCGTCGATTCAGGCCCGTCAACAGGTGCGCGGCAACGACACGTTGAGCGGTGGGATCACGACGGGATCGCTGGGAGAGAATGGTGATCTTGCTGTGCGATGCCGCGGTTAGAGTGAGGCCGACCGATCAGCAACGGCCCGGAAGGACAGTGCATGGCAGCCTCGAAGGCAGGCGCGGACAGCGGGCGCAGGGCACTTGACCTGCTGTTCGCCTTCACGGAACAGCGCCCCGTGGCCTCGGTCCGACAGCTCGCCGAGGATCTGCAGATCCCGGTCCCCACGGCACACCGCTACGTGGCGCTGCTCAAGGACATGGGCCTGGTCGAGGAGCGCGAGCGCGGCCAGTACCACCTGACCATGCGGGTGGCCGCGCTCGGCCGGGCCGCCCGCCGGGCCACTCCCCTGGTGCACATCGCCGAGCCCTACATGCGCGAACTGTCCGAGCAGATCGAGGAGTCCGTGCTGCTCGTCCGCATGGTCCACGGCCTGCCCGTCTGCATCCACCGCGTCGAGAGCCTGCGGCCCTTCCGGCTGTCCTTCGAGACCGGCCAGAACATGCCGCCGCTGCGCGGTGCCAGCGTCCGCCTCCTGATCGGCGGCCTGCCCGCGGACGAGCGCGAACGCTACGTCGACCGGGCGCTCGCCACCGGCACCCCGCCGCCGGTACACGGCCGCGACACCTTCCTCGCGGACATCGAGCGTGCCGTCCAACAGGGCTGGGACATCAGCCAGGAGGAGATCGACCAGGGCATCTGGGCCGCCTCCGCCCCCGTCAAGGAGGGCCCGATCACTCGCGCCGCCCTCTCGGCACCGTGCCCCGCGTTCCGTCTCGACGAGAGCAAGCGGGAGGCGGTGCTGGGGCAGGTGCGGGAGGCGGCGGAACGGATCTCGCAGGCGCTCAGCAGCTGAGGCGGTGCCGGTTCAGGTGGTGCCGGTTCGGGCGGCCCACCGATGACTTTCCGCGACCCCGGCGGTCCACACTTCCGTACGTCTGGAAAGCGCGCAAGCGCCCCCATCGTCCGGAGGCCCCATGTCCACCACAGGCAAGGCCCTGCCGCCCGTCGTCGACCGCGTCACGTGGGAGAAGGAACTGGCGGCGCTGCGGGTCCGCGAGAAGGCCGCCACGCGGGAGCTCGATGACATCGCCGCGCAGCGGCGCCGGCTGCCGATGGTCGAGATGCCCGACTACGTGCTGGAGGGCGAGGACGGCCCGGTGCGGCTCGCCGAAGTCTTCGGTGAGCACCCGCAGTTGATCGTCTATCACCACATGTGGCACGAGGGCGCGGAGTGGCAGTGCGGCGGCTGCACCGGCTTCACGTCCCAGTTCACGCGGCTCGCGGGGCTCGAGAAGTTCGACGCCCGCTTCGTGATCGTCACGCAGGGCCCCATCGACGAGGCGCTCGCGTACCGGCGCAAGGTCGGCAACACGATGACCTGGTACTCCACCGCGAACAGCCCGTTCGGCGCCGACCTCGGCGCGCCGCCGAACGCCGGGTTCGCGGTCAATGTGTTCCTGCGCGACGGCGACACCGTGTACCGCACCTGGCACACCGACGGCCGCGGCACCGAGCAACTGAGCTATCTGTTCGGCCTGGTCGATCTGTTGCCGTACGGCCGGCAGGAGGAGTGGCAGGACTCCCCCGCGGGTTGGCCCAAGTCACCGACGTACAGCCGGTGGGCGTCCCCGCAGGAGATCGCGGCGGCGTACGGGGAGCGCGGCTGAGGCCGGCTGAGGTCAGGCGTCCTCGACACCGAGCACGCGGTGCACGGTCTGCTGGGCTTCGTAGAAGTCGGTGTCGGAGACGTCCGGGTCGTCCTCGGTCTGCTCGAGCCAGTCCGACATCTCGTCGGGCGACCAGCGGTCGAAGTCCTTGGGGATGTCCAGCGTCGTGGTGTTCATGCGCAGCCGTGCGACGGCCGTCGCCTCCTCGACGCTGATGGTGTTCACTTCGGTCATCGCGCCCCTCCCATCGGGTCTTCACGGGATCGGACCGGCGACCTTGCCAGACGCGCCCGGTGGGTGTCCAACTGTGACGTCACGCACAGTGAGGAGGGTTCGCAGAGGCCTTGCCCATGGCGCCCGCTCGGGCCTGTCGTCGAACTCCCGTCGTCGCCCGAAGGGCGGCGCCGCGGCGTCTGGGGCGTGCGATCGCAAGGCGCCGGAAGGTCCTAGTAGCGGAGCTACTCGGACTTTTCGGCAACGCCGCGAGCGTGCGTGCCAGGCGTCGCGGCGCAGACGGGAGTTTGACGACAGGCCCGAGGGCCTCCGGATCCGGTCAGGCGTGGTGCTCCGAGCCGCCCCGTACGACGAGGACCGGGCAGTCCGCGTGCAGGAGCAGGGCCTGGCTCACCGAGCCCATGATCAGCCCCTTGAAACCGCCCCGGCCCCGGGCACCCACGACGATCATCCGGGCCTCCTTGGACGCCTCGATCAGGGCCGGGCGCACCCTGCCCTCCAGCAGGCGCCGCTCCACGGAGATGTGCGGGTGCGCGACCAGGCCGGGGGCGAGGGCTGAGGTGAGGGTCTGCCCGGCCTCCTTGCGCAGCTCGCTGATGTTGGACACCAGCGGGGTCAGCGCGCCGGGCCGGTGGTCCGGGCTCTCGGCGCTCCACGTGTTCCAGACATGCAGGGCGAGCAGTCCGGTGCCGCGGCGCTCGGCCTCGGCGAACGCCGCGTCGACCGCGGCCTGCGCGTCGCCCGACGCGTCGACGGCGACGGCGACGAGGCCGTCCGCGTCGGCCCGGCCCCGCACGACCAGGACGGGACACTCGGCGTGGGCGGCCAGGTACACCGCGACCGAGCCGATCAGGAGCCCGGTGAAGGCGCCCAGGCCCCGGCTGCCGACGACGACCAGGTCCGCGTCCGCCGAGCGGACTGCCAGGACGGTCAGCGGCTCGCCCGTCACGACCTCGCCCTCGACGTCGGCGAGGTCGGGCTCCGCGGCGCGCGCGTGCTCGACGGCCGCCACCACCAGGGCATCGGCCTGTCCGCGCAGCGCTTCCGCCGCCGCCGCGACCCCGGCGGCGCGCATCCTCGGCCAGATGAAGGCGTGCACGATACGCAGCCCGAGGCCACGCTCCCGCGCCTCCCGGGCCGCGATCGACACGGCCTCCAGACTCGACTCGGACCCGTCGGCCCCGACCAGCACATGGCCTGCCATGCGTGCGCTCCCTATCGATCCCTGTCGTTCCCTGTCACCGTCCGTGGCCACCGGTGCGGCCCGGTCCCAGCGTGACCCGGTCCGCCGGGCGGCGCACGGCGAGCCCCAAGAGGCAAAGCTCTGCCGCAGCCCCCATTGCCCTGGGCGAACCACCGGTGTCACCATCGGTTCATAAATCGGTTGGAGCCCTCGGGAGCACACGTATGGCACGCACCGCGCGATGGATGGCAGGCGGAACGGCGGTCGCGGCCGCCGGGGCCGGGATGGCCTGGCTGTGGCGGCACCAGGAGGAGGTCGCGTTCCGGCGGCCCATGAACGAGTGGACGTTCACGCACATGTCGACGGTGCTGCCGGTGGCGGCCGTGCCCGCCGCCGCCCGGGTGCGCCCGCTGTCACGGGGCGAACTGCCGCCCGGATTCACGTACGAGTTCCGGGGCACGCGCCGCACCCTGGAGCAGCTGCACGAGCGCACGCACACCACGGGGTTCGCCGTCCTGCACCGCGGGCGGCTCGTGCACGAGAGCCATCCGGGCCGGTTCGGCGGGCCCGCCCGCCGCTTCCAGCTGTTCTCGCTCACCAAGTCGGTGACGTCGATCCTGCTCGGAATCGCCCTGACGGAGGGCGCGTTGGGCTCGCTCGACGACAAGGTGGTGACGTACTGCCCCGAGCTGGCCGGGTCGGCCTACGACGGGCCGACGGTCGCGGATCTGCTCGACATGACCAGCGGGGCCGGCGGGGTCGAGGACTACGAGGACCCGCAGGCACCGGTCAACCGTCTGATGCGGGCCGTGACCGGGCGGGGATCGGTTCTCGACGTGGTCCGCTCCGTCGACACCGGTGCGGATCCCGGCACGTTCTTCAACTACTCGACCCTCGACTCGCAGGTCCTCGGCTGGGTCCTGGAGGGCGCCACCGGCTTGCCGCTGGCGCGGTACGCCTCCGAGCGGCTGTGGAGCAGGATCGGCGCGGAGACGGACGCGTACTACGGGCTCTCGCGCAGCCGTCCGCGGACCGCCGTCGGCGGCGGCTCTTTCAATGCGACGGTGCGGGACATGGCCCGGGTGGGGCTGCTCATGGCGCGCGGCGGGTCCTTCGACGGGGAGCAGGTCGTCCCGAAGGAGTGGGTCGAGCGCGGACGCGGGAGCGGGAAGGAGCTCCTGCGGCCGGGCGCGCTCGGCGAGCAGTACCCCGCGCACTACGGCTACGCGAACCAGTGGTGGACGCTCGGCGGCGAGCACCGCGCCTTCACCGGTCTCGGCATCTACGGGCAGTTCCTGTGGGTCGATCCGGTGGCGGACGTCGTCGTGGTGAAGACCAGCGCCTGGCCCACGGCCGAGGATCCGGACCGGGACGCCGAGACCGTGGCGGCGCTTTCGTCCCTGGTCACCCACCTGTCCACGGCGGAGTGACACGGCCGGCCGGTGCATAGGATTGGCGCCATGACAGACCACGGCGCCGACACGCCGGCACCGGCCGCCCGAGCCGCCCGGCGCGGCCGGCCACCGTCCACCGCCCTCAATCGGGACCGGATCCTGGACGCCGCCCGTGCCCTCGTCGAACGCGAGGGGCCGGATGCCCTCACCCTGCGCCGCCTCGGCGCCGAACTCGGCTCCAACCACACCGCCGTGCTGCGCCACTTCTCCGGCAAGGAGGAGATCCTCCTCGGGCTCGCCGAACAGCTGATCGAGGAGGCGGTCACGGGCTACGAGCCGACCGACTCCTGGCGCGAGACCCTGGCCGGCCTGGCCCGCCGCGTCCGCGGCGCCTGCCTCACCCACCCACAGGTCGCCGCCGTCGTGGCCGGCCGGGTCTCCCGCCGCGACGCCGAGTTCCGGGGCGCCGACCTCGTCATCGGCGCACTGCGGCAGGCCGGTTTCGGCGACCGGGAAGCCGCCCGCTACTACCGCGCGCTCGCCGACACCGCCCTGGCCATGGGCGCGCAGGAGGCCGCCGTCGCCGCACTGGACAGCGCGGCCCGCGAGGGCGACCGGCTGGCCTGGCGGCGCGAGTACCTGGCCGTGTCGCCGACCGCCTATCCGCACCTCGCGTCGGTCGCCCCGCACCTGGCCGCCGCGGACGAGGACGACCAGTTCGAGACGGTCCTCGGGCTGCTCCTCGACGCGGTGGAGCTGCGGGCACCGCACAAGCCCTGATTGGGGCAAGTGGCCCCGCGGCCGCCGGACATCCACGACGATGGGGTGCGAACCATCGTGGCGTCGGGTGAAGCCGGGTGAAGTCCGGTGAAGTCGGGTGAAGGAGACGGGCTGTGTACGGGTTGCTGTCCAAGCTCGCGGAGTTGCTTGCGCAGTTCGGCTCGGGCCTCGTCACGCTGCGGCGCACCGCGCAGGACACCGACGTGGCGGCGGCGCTGCTGCGCTGCGCGGTGGCGCTGCAGGACCTGTGCGTACGCGGGGAGCGGCTGCTGGCCCTCGCCGACGGCCTGGTCGACGGTGCCGACAGGCCCGGTGCGGCGCGGGAGTTCGTGGGCCTCGTGCAGGTGCAGGCCGAGGCGGTCGACTCCTTGCGCGGCACCCTCGTCGAGTGCCAGGAGCTGCTGGCCACCGTCGACGCGGAGGTCTATGTGCGGCTCGCGCCGTTCCTCGACGCGAAGTCCGGCCTGCTGACGCGGTGGCAGCAACAGGCCACGATGAGCGCGCTGTCGACGACGACCCTGTTCTTTCTGCCGCAGGCGGCGTTGGACGAGGTCCTCGCCGTCGGCAGGGCCCACGCGACCTCGGACGGGCTGGCCGCCGATCGCACGGACTACCTGCTGGCGATCGGCGACGGCATGCGCGCCGCGCGCGCCCGCGAGGTGCGCGACCTCAGCCGCGCCGCGGCCACCCGCCACGCTCCCGCCGTCAGGGACGAGTTGGCCGGCGCCAGGGACGAACTGACGCGTGCCGGCGCCCTGTGCCGGCAGCTCGTGGACTCCGTCAAGGAGTCCGTGGGGCCGGAGGCGATGGCGCGGCTGCGTCGGCAACTGGTACCGAAGCAGCGCGCGGCTAGGCCCGGCCGGCGGGCCCCTGTCTAGTCGGCTTGTTCACCTTGTCGTACAGCTCGGGATCCCGTGGGAAGCCCGCCTTGGCGAAGGCCAGGCTGCCCGCGCCGGTGGCCAGGATCCGGATCGCGTCGAGACCGAGTGCTCCGGCGAGCCGCTCGGTGTTGAACTGCAGGCGCTGAAAGAGACCGCTCCCCCGCGCGTCCGCCGCGATGCGGACCTCGTCCATGGTGATGTCCTTCTCCCGGAAGTCGAACCGGAGTTGGAGCACGGCCCGGTTCTCCCCGCCGTCGCGCAGCACCAGGTCCACGCTGCCCGCGCCGTCCGGGTAGAGCACGACCTCCGCCTGCGCCCCGGGCAGCCGGTCCAGGAGCAGGTCGGCGAACATCGCCGGGGTGATCGGCACCAGCGACTTCCAGATCTCGACGAACTCCTCGTCCAGCCGGCCGACGCGCAGCCTCGGCCGCAACGACTCGAACTCCGCGACCGTCAGGGCAGCGACCAACTGCCGGGTGGCTTCCCTGTCGTGGGTGTGCGGCGCCGGGACAGTGGTTTCCAGGGCCGGCCCGGACGCGCAGCGCACCAGGTGGTCCCAGACCGGGTCCTTCGGGAAGGGCGGCAGGCTCCAGTCGTCCGCACATGCCTCCCAGCCCCGCTGCCACCACGCGACGGCTTTCAGTGACCGCAGACCGCACCGGAGCGCGCCCGCGATCTCGCAGCGCACCAGCAGCCCCTTCGCCGAGACGGTGTCGAGGTTCGCGCCCGGCTCCGCGGCGGTCGTCGCGAAGCGCTCGGCGGCGGCGACGGTCTCGGCATGGCTGATCAGCTGGGGCGCGTCCGAGATCACCACGGGAATCGGTGACTGGAGGACCCGCACCGGGTCCTCGGGGGCGAAGACCACGTCGTCGGCGAGGACGATCAGCGGCCTGACGTCGGCGCCGTCGATCATCACGAACTCGAGTGCCGCGTCGCCCATCGGGGTGTGGCTCCTCGTGACGCGCTTGACGTCGCAGACCGGCAGGCTGAGCGTCTCGCCGATCGCCGGTATCCCCACGCTCACCCACCCGCCGCCCACGGCGGGCCGCAGGCCAAGTACCTCGGTGAACGCCGTCGCGATCTCACGGGCCATCGCGGTGTCGTCCCGCTCGCGCCTGATGGGCAGGGACCCGAGGGAACCGAGGTTGTCCCGCACCGTCCCAGTCAGTGCGTGGCCCTCGCCGAGCACGCGCAGACAGTCGGCGAGGGTGTGCTCGAAGGTCGCGGCGGCCCGCTCGGCCTGACCAGACGTCAGGTACGCGGTGGCGAGGTCGTTGCGCGCGGAGAGGGTGCCGGGATCGTCGGCCCCGGAGACCCGCCGCCGCTCCGCCACGGCCAACTCATAGAGCGGCACCGCCAGTTCGGGCCGCTCGTCCGCGAGCCATCCGGCGAACCAGATGGAGGCGAGGTTGGCGAGCGTGGAAACGGTGACGTGATCGTCCGCACCCACGACCCGCACCACACCGGCCAGGAGCCTCTCCTGCTGCCCGAACGCCTCTACGTAGCTCCGTTCCCGGTAGTACGCGTGGGCCAGCTCTCCGCATGCGGCGAGGGTGCGCGGATGATCCTCGCCCAGCGTGCGGACGCTGTCGTCGTACTGATGCCTCAGATCGTCGATCCCCATGGCGCCGATGATTCCTCACGGGCGGCGTCGGCTTCTCCAACTTCCGTTACTTCAGGGGTAATTGAGAAGAAGAAGCCGCCCTCACCCCACCGCGCACTCCGGCACCGCGACCGAACCCCCTCTACACCCATGACCGCGGTCCCGTCGCGACAACTGGACGGATCTGTGCGGCACTTGGCGCTTCTCCTACGATGGCGAGGACCACGGACGTGGCAGCACCCGCTGGAGGGGAGCGGGTGTTGCCGCATTTCGGCGCCCTGGACCGCCGCAGCACGGGGCAGGCGCCCACTGCGGCGCCCGCTATCGAAGCGTCAGCATCGCCTCGGCGATCTCACGGACGTCCGCGTCGCGGAGCGCGGTGGCGGTCTCCTCCAGGACGAGCAGCCGCGCCCCGGGGATCTCCCGCGCGAGCGCCTCGCCGTTGCCCACGGGGAAGAACGGGTCGAGGCGGCCGTGGACGACGAGCGTGGGGACATCGATCCCGGGCAGGCGCTCGCGCCAGCGGGGTGTGCAGTCGAGCCGGGAGAACACCATGCCCAGCTGGTTGGCCATCTGGACCTGGGACTCGGTGCCGGGCGTGCGGTCCCAGACACGCTCGGCGACCGAGCGCGCGGCGCCGGGGTCGTTCCCGAGGACCTCCGCGCCGGCGGCCGCGAACTCCGCGACCGACTCACGGTCGGCCCAGTCGGGCATCGGGCTCGAGAACAGCCGCCCCATCGTCGCCTGGTCGTGATCGGGGAGGTCGGCGTCGACCGGGCCGGGCGCGACCGCGCGGGTGCCGACCAGGGTGAGCGCCGAGAACGCGCCCGGGTGGTCGAGCACGGCCACCTGCGCGACCATTCCGCCGACGCCGATCCCCGCCAGGTGCGCGGGGCCGCCGCCGAGCGCCTCGACCAGGGCCGCCGCGTCGGCGGCCAGGTCACGCAGCGTGTAATCGGGCGCTTCCGGGTCCCCGGTCGTGGACTCGCCGCTGTCGCGCAGGTCGTAGCGCACCACCCGGCGCCCTCCCGCGGCGAGGCGCTCGCACAGCGCGTCGGGCCAGGACAGCATTGTCGTCCCGCCCACGAGCAGGACCAAGGGCGCGTCATCGGCACCGAACGACTCGACGCCCAGGACGATGTCATTGACTTTCACAGTGGTCATACCAGGGAAGACCTGATCCGCCTCCCGAATTCATCGGATCCCGCTTCGGATCCCGCTGACGCACGGCCCGCGCTGGGTGCATCTCAGGCACAAGGGCCGCGCGACCCTCGACGGATGGGACTTTGGTCCCGGTTTGCCCGTCTCGGGACGGGCAGAACGACCGATGCGTCCGGCCCGCCGCCGGGCCGTGACCCGTGCCGTCCAGTGGAAGCGACCGAACATGCTCGCCAGCAACCCGCCCCACCCCACGCCCTCCGCCTCCGGGCCGAACGGCTCCGCCGAGCGCCTGGCGGATCTCGCCGTCGCCGCCTTCACCCGTGAGGTGTTCCTGACTCCGAAACCGGGGCTGCCGGACTGCCGGACCGCGCAGAGCCCGGACGACACCGTGTTCTCCTCCCTCGTCGACGCCGGTGTCGGGCTGCACGGCTCCTTCCGCGCCGCCGCCGACGCCGGGGCCGACCTGGACCGGCTCGCGGTGGCCTGCGCCGACGCACAGCACCAGGTGCCCTACGTCGCCTCCCTGATCGGCCTCGACGTCGCCGCCCGCTCGCTGTGCCTGCTGTCGGCGGCGTGGGGGCAGGGCGCGCGGAGCGCCGAGCACGCCTGCGACCTCGCCCTGGACCTCGACGGGCAGGTCGAGCCCACCGGGGACTTCCGCGACGGCTACCGCGCCATGCCCGTCGAGGACAAGCGGCGCCACCTGGCCACCGCCCTCGCCGCCCTGCCGCAGCTGCGCTCGGCACGGTCGCGCGGTATCCCCGAGGAGACCGCGCAGCTCGACGCGCTGCTCACCCTGATCGCGGCCACCGACGACCTCCGCGTGGCACAGGACAAGGGGCCGCTGGCCGTCCGCCTGATCCGGCAGGACGCCGCCGCCGTGCTGGCCGCGGGCGGCTCCGGCACGGCGGAGGGGCACCGGCTGCTGTCCGAGCTCGACGAGGAGATGGTCCACTACGGGATCTGCCCGGCCGCCAGCGGCGCCCTGCTGACGGTGCTGCTCTTCCTGGACTCCGTCGTCGAGCGCCCGCTGCCGGTCGCGGCCTGAACTCCGCGCCACAGGAGACGGCACCGCATGGCGTACGCGGAGTGGCCCGCCCCGGCCCTGGCACCGAGGCTGATGGGCACCGACCACGTCGCGCACAGGAGGCATGCCGCCCGTATGGACGCCACCTCGCCGGTGCCGGACGCCCGCACCCATCTGGCGCTCCAGTCGATCCGGGAGCTCCTGGCGGCCCAGCAGCGACGGATCAGAAACTACGCCGATGCGTACCAGGGCCGGACCGTCGGTGCGGCCGCGCCGACGGCCCCGGTCTCGTCCACGCCCCTGCCGCCGACGCCCTCCGGCCGGGAGGTACTCGAGGCACTGTCCGTTCCGGCGCTCCTGGTGGCCCCGCTCCTGGGCGAGGACGGCCGGATCCGGGACGCACTCCACGTCGCCCAGAACACGGCCGCCCGCGCCTACGCGACCGAGCGCCTCCCGCAGGGCGGCGTCCCCCGCTGGCAACGCCCCGCCTCGCTGTTCGAGCGGTTCCCCTCGCTGGCCGGGTCGCCACTGCCCGACATGCTGGCCAAGGCCCTGCGCGAGCGCGCCCCGCAGGGGCCCATCCTGATCGAATGGGTCATGACCACGTCGCACGGACCGGTACGGATCAACGACCAGGTCCGGGTCGCCCCGTGCGGCGAGCACCTCCTGATCACCTGGGAGCGCGGACACCGCCTGCACATGGCGGCCGCCGCCCAGCAGCTGGTGCGCACCTGCTGGGCCGAGTGGAACCTGGGCGACGGCGGGGTCGACCCGTCGCGCGGGTTCCGCCAGGTGTTGGGCCTCGACGCCCACGCGGACATTCCCACCCTGTCCGGTCTGGCGGCGACCGTGGCCCCGGAGAGCCTGCCCGAGCTGTACCGGACGCTGTACGACGTCATCCTGCGCAAACGAACCGGCATCTGTGAACTGCGCCTGAACGGGGCCGGATCCCGGGTGATCCGGATGACCGCCGAGCCGGTGCGGATCGCCCCCGGCAGCCTGGTGTGGGCGCTGCGCGCGGTGCTCACCGATGTGACCGCCGAGCGGCGCAGACGTGCGTCCGCCGAGCGCGCGGAGCACGAGGCGCGGCGCCAGCGTCAACGCGCCGAGGCCGTCGCCGAGGTCGCCAACGCCCTGCGCGAAGCGGTCCTCCCCCACTTCCAGGACGAACTGGCCGCCTACGGGCTCGAAGCCGCCGCCGTGTACCGGCCCGACGCGCGGGAGGCCGGCGTCGGCGGCGACTGGTACAAGGCGCGCGGGCTCCCCGGCGGCCGCCTCCTCGTCGCGCTCGGCGACGCCCGCGGCCACGGTCTGGCCGCCGCCACCCTCATGGCGAAACTCCGCTACGCGCTGGCGGGCCTGGCCTACACCGAGCAGCCCGTGGAGCAACTCACGCAGTGGCTCAACGAGTCGGCCTGCGCCGACGGCCTCGAGTCCACCGCGACCGCGATCATCGCCCGCTACCACCCGGAGCGCGGCCTGCTGCGCTGGGCCTGCGCGGGCCATCCGCGCCCGGTCCTCGTCCGCGACGGCGCGGCCCGCCAACTCCCGGACCCCGAGGGCGGACCCGGGCTCCCCCTGGGCGTCCTGCCGGGAACCGCGTACGCCGCGGCGGAGGCGTTCCTGCGTGTGGACGACATCGTCCTCATGTACTCCGATGGGCTGACCGAGCGCCGCGACAGTGACCCCGACCTCGACACGCAGCGCTTCCTCGACGTGGCCCAGCAGTGCCACGGCGGCGCCCCCGGTGCGGGGCACGACGCGCTCCAGGAGTACGCGGAGCGCATCGTCGGCGAGCTCGACGGTCCGCACCGGTCCGACGACGCGACCCTCCTTGTCCTGCGGCGCATCCCGACGCCCCCCTCGTCCCCTTAACGACCGCTCAGCACCCTCCCCCGCGACGACCGCGAACCCGGCCGGAACAACCCCGTTTCGCGCCGCGGGGGTTGTCGAAGGACCGCGGGCCTCTTAACGTTCGATCAGTCCTGGATCGGGTCCCCGCACAGGCCGCCACGGCCGGGGTGACCCGGGCCGCCCGGCAGCTGTCGACGGGAGCCCCGCGTGTCCTTCGTGTCCGACGCATCTGACGCATCCGGTCCCACCGCACCACCCGCCCCCTCGCCCGACGCGTCCCTGCGGGCCGGGCGCCGGCTCTCGCTCGCCCACCAACTGGCCCGCCAGTCACGGCGAACACCCGACGCACCGGCCCTGCGCCACCGGGACCGGGAGATCACCTACGCCGCCCTCGACGCGCGGGTGAACCGCCTCGCGCGCGCCTACGCCGCGCGTGGCGTCGGACCGGGCGACCGGGTCGCCGCGCTGACCACCAACCGGATGGAGACGGTGGAGGTCTGGTTCGCCGCGCTGCGGCTCGGCGCGATCGCCGTGCCGGTCAACTTTCGCCTGGTGCCCGCCGAAGTGGCCCATGTCCTCGGCGACTGCACACCGACCGTGTTCGTGGTCGACGAGCCACTGACGCAGCTGGGCCTGGAAGCGCGGCGCCTCGCCGGATCCGACTGCCGGGTGCTGCACCTCGGGGAGGGCGGGAGCAGCGCACCCGAGGGCACGGAGAGCCTCACCGCGGTGCGCGACAGGTACGACGACGGGCCCGTCGAGGTCGACGTCGACGAGAACGACCCCGCGTTCCTGATGTACACCTCGGGAACCACGGGACGTTCCAAGGGCGCCGTGCTCAGCCACCTCAACCTGGTCGTGAACACCCTGCACATGGCGGAGGTGCAGCCGCCGCAGCCCACCGACCGGGGCCTGTTGAACATCCCGATGTTCCACATCGCGGGCGTCGACTCGGTCGTCGCCTCCATGCTCTACGGCACCTGCACCGTCATCGGCGCCACCGTCGGCTTCGACGCCGCCGAGACGGTCGACCTGCTGGAGCGGGAGCGGATCACCGGCTGCTTCCTCGTGCCCAGCCAGTGGAAGGCGATCTGCGAGGTGCCCGGCATCCGGGACCGCAAGCTCGTGCTGAACAGCCTGAGTTGGGGCGCGTCCGTCGCCCCGCCCTCCGTCCTGGAGGCGATGAACGACACGTTCCCCGGCGTCGTCATCAGGAGCGCCTTCGGCCAGACCGAGATGGCGTCGGTGACCTGCTACCTCGACGGGGAGGACGCGGTGCGCAAGCTCGGCTCCGTCGGCAAGCCGGTGCGCCACGTGGACGCGCGGATCGTGGACGAGGAGATGCGGGACGTGCCGGTGGGCGAGGTCGGCGAGATCGTCTACCGCGGCGGCAACCTCATGCTGGGCTACTGGAACAACCCCGAGGCCACCGCCGAGGCCTTCGAAGGCGGCTGGTTCCACTCCGGTGACCTGTGCCGGATGGACGACGAGGGCTACATCTACGTCGTCGACCGCAAGAAGGACATGATCATCTCGGGTGGCGAGAACATCTACTCCGCCGAGGTCGAGGCCGTCATCGACCAGCACCCCAAGGTCGCCGAGGTGGCCGTCGTGGGCATGCCGCACCCCCGGTGGGTGGAGACCCCGCGCGCGTACGTCGTGCCGAGGGATCCGGCCGACCCGCCCACCGAGGCGGACATCACCGACCACTGCCGCGAACGGCTCGCCTCGTACAAGAAGCCGACCTCGGTCGTCGTCATCGAGGCGCTCCCGCGCAACGCCGCCGGGAAGGTGCTCAAGGTGCGGCTGCGCGAGGCCGCCCGCGACTGACAGGACGCCCCACCCCCGACGACAGGACGGATTCCGCATGCCCGACGACACACCTGGTGAACTCACCGAGCTGCGCGCCCGGATGGCCGCCTTCATCAACGACGAGGTGATCCCCGCCGAGAAGGTCCTCGGCGGCCGCACCCCGGAGGCCCGCGCCACGCTCGCCGCGTTGCAGGAGCGGGCGAAGAAGCTGGACCTGTGGATCCTCGGCCACCCGGCCGAACTCGGCGGCAAAGGGCTGCCGTTGTACGACTTCGCGCTCGTCAACGAGATCATCGGGCGTTCCGAGTACGGCCAGCTGGCCGTCGGCACGTACACCATGCAGGACTCGATCATGCTCGACCTGTACGCCTCCCGTGCACAGCGCGAGCGCTGGCTCAAGCCGCTGGTCAACGCCGAGATCAGCCCGAGCGTCGGACTCACGGAACCGGAGGTGGCCGGCTCCGATCCCACCCGGATCGCGACGACCGCCGTGCTCGACGGCGACGAGTGGGTGATCAACGGCCACAAGTGGTTCACCACCGGTGCCAGCCGCGCCGCCTTCACCACGGTCTTCGCCCGCACCGACGAGGACGCCGCGAACCCGCACGCCGCCGTCTCCGCGATCATCGTCCCGGCCGGTACCCCCGGCCTGGAGATCTCCCGCGTCCTGGAGACGATGGGCGACACCGAGGGCGACCACTGCGAACTGCGCCTGACCGACGTACGGGTCCCCGCCGACCATCTCCTCGGCGAGCGCGGCAAGGGCTTCACCATCGCGCAGCGCCGCCTCGGCCCCGGCCGCATCTTCCACTGCATGCGCTGGCTCGGACAGGCCCAGCGTGCCTTCGAGTTGATGGTCGAGCGCGCCAACACCCGTTACGCACACGGTTCGTTGCTCGCCGAGAAGGGCGAGATCCGGCGCTACGTCGCCGAGTCCGCCGCCGAGATCCAGGCCGCCCGGCTGATGACCCTGGACGCGGCGCGCCGCTACGACCAGGACGGGCAGGCCCGCCTGGAGATCAGCATGGTGAAGTTCTGGGGCGCGCAGGTCCTGCACAACGTCGTCGACCGCGCCATCCAGGTGCACGGCGCGCTCGGTGTCACCGCCGACACCCCACTGGAGGCCATGTACCGGCGCGCCCGCTACGCGCGCATCTACGACGGCCCCGACGAGGTGCACCGCATGGTCGTCGCGCGCAAGCTGCTCGCCGACGTGAGCAGGGCGCCATGGGCGGGGCTGCCCGCGTGAGCGAACCGCTGCTGGAGGAACTGCGGGCCCGCCTGGCCGAGTTGTGGGGCGGGCCCGTGACCGTCGAGGCCTTGCGGCGGCTGTCCGGCGGCGCCAGCCGCGACACCTTCTCCCTCGACGCCACGGCGGCCGACGGTGTCTCGCACCCCCTGATCCTGCGCTGCGACCCACCGGTCAAGCCGAGTCCCGAGGTGATGGCACGGGAGGCCGCGGTCCTGGCCGCCGCCGCGGAGGCCGGGGTGCCCGTGCCCCGCCTCGTCGACCACGGCACGGTGCTCGGCCGTGCCCACCTGCTCATGGAGCGCGTCGAAGGCGAGACGATCCCGCGCCGCCTGCTGCGGGACGAGCGGTTCGCGGCCGTGCGCCCGCAGCTGGCGCGCGAGCTCGGCCGGATCCTCGCGCGCATCCACACGATCCCGGTCGCGTCCGTCCCTGACCTGCCCGAGGTCGACCCGTTGCGCCAACTGACCGACCTCTACCGCCAGTTCGACGACCCGCGCCCGGCGGTCGAACTCGGCCTGCGGTGGCTCGCCGACCACCGCCCGCCGACCGCCCGCCCCGCCTGCGTCGTGCACGGCGACTTCCGCAACGGCAACCTCATGATCGACGAGAGCGGCGTACTCGCCGTCCTCGACTGGGAGCTCACCCACATCGGCGATCCCGTCGAGGACCTGGGCTGGCTGTGCGTGAAGGCCTGGCGGTTCGGGTCGGCCGAGCCGGTGGGCGGCTTCGCCCCGCGCGAGGAACTGCTCGCCGGGTACGCCGAGATCGCCGGGGTCCACCCGAGCGCGGACGAACTGCACTGGTGGGAGGTGTACGGCACGCTCCGCTGGGCGGTGCTGTGCCGTATGCAGGCGGAGCGTTTCCTGTCCGGCGCCGAACAGGCCGTCGAGTACGCCGTGTTGGGGCGCAAGGTCTGCGAGCAGGAGTACGACGTGCTGCTCGCGCTCGGCGTCACCGAACCCGGCACCGTGCCCGACGCCCTCGCCGGCCGCGAAGACACCACCGCCGCTTCCCCGCACGACCGGCCCGGCGCCGACGCGCTGCTGCGCGCCGTCCAGACCTTCCTCGCCGAGGAGACGGCGGGCGATCCCCGGCTGCGCTTCCTGTCGAAGGTGGCGGCCAACGCCGTCGCGATCGCCCGCCGCGAGGCACTCCTCGCGCCCGCCCAGGCCGAGGCCCACGCCCGCCGCCTTGCCGTGCTCGGCGTCGCCGACGACCGGGCCCTCGCCGGGGCGATCCGCGACGGGACCGTGGCGGCGGACGACCCGGCGGCCCTCGAAGCCGTACGAGGCGGTGTCACGGACAAGCTGGCGGTCGCCAACCCGGCGTACGCGGGGCAGATCGCACGGTGAGCACCACCCCCGAACCCGTAGGAACAAGAAGCCAGGGAGCACACGCATGACCAGCACAAGGACCGTCCCCGACACGGCCCACCGGGTGACCGTCACCATGGCCGACGGCGTCGCCGACGTACGGCTCAACCGGCCCGACAAGCGCAACGCGCTCGACCCGGCCATGTTCGAGGCGCTCGTCTCCACGGGCGAGCGGCTGAAGACCGAGGAGGGCGTCCGGGCCGTGGTGCTGTCCGGCGAGGGGCCGGACTTCTGCGCCGGGCTCGACTTCACCTCCTTCGAAGCGATGCGGGACGGGCAGCGCCTTTCGGGACTCGCCGCGCTGCCGCCGTCGGACGGGCCCGCGCAGGCGGCCGGGCAGCGCGCCGCGTACGTCTGGGCCGAGCTGCCCGTGCCGGTGATCGCCGCGCTGCGCGGCAACGCGCTCGGCGGCGGGCTCCAGATCGCGCTCGGCGCCGACATCCGCATCGTCGCGCCGGATGCCCGGCTGAGCGTGTTCGAGGTGGCGTGGGGCCTGGTGCCGGACATGACGGGGACCCAGCTGCTGCCCGAGCTCGTGGGCCGCGACGTGGCGAAGGAACTGACCTTCACCGCCCGGATCGTGGGCGGCGAGGAGGCGGCCCGCATCGGCCTGGCCACGTACACGGCGGACGATCCGGTGGCCGCCGCGCTGGAGACGGCGGGCCGGATCGCCGCGCAGAGCCCGCACGCCGTACGCGCGTCCAAGCGGCTCCTCGACCTCGCGGGCCGCACCGATCTCACGACCGGGTTCGCCGAGGAGCAGAAGGAGATCGGCGCGCTGATCGGCAGCCCGAACCAGGCCGAGGCGGTGGCCGCCCGCTTCGAGAAGCGCGCACCCCGCTTCACGGACATCTGACGCACCGACTCCCCCTACGCCACAGAGAGCTTGAGGACCCACGCATGACCGACGCCCAACAGGCCGCCACGGACACCGACTTCACGGAGATCCGGTTCCGGGTCGCCGACCACATCGCCACCATCACCCTGCACCGGCCCGAGCGCCTGAACGCCTTCACGCACACCATGGCCGCCGAACTCATCGCCGCGTTCGACGCCACCGACGCCGACGACGACGTACGCGCCGTGGTCCTGACCGGTTCGGGGCGCGGCTTCTGCGCGGGCGCGGACCTCGCGGGCGGCGCCGCCACGTTCGACCACGAGGCCGTCGGGCGTGCCGGTGGGCGCACGGACTTCGGCACCATCGACGGGGTGCCGCGCGACGGCGGCGGGTGTGTGGCGCTGCGCATCGCCGCCAGCGTGAAGCCGGTCATCGTGGCGGTCAACGGGCCCGCGGTGGGCGTGGGTTCGACCATGACGCTGCCCGCGGACATCCGGATAGCCGCAGAGTCGGCCCGCTTCGGCTTCGTCTTCGCCCGCCGGGGCCTGGTGCCGGAGGCGGCGTCGAGCTGGTTCCTGCCGCGGGTGGTCGGTATCTCGCAGGCGATGGAGTGGGTGGCGACGGGCCGGGTCTTCGACGCGGCGGAGGCGCTCGCCGGGCGCCTGGTCTCGCGCGTGGTCCCGGACGACGAGCTGCTGCCGACCGCGTACGCGCTGGCCACCGAGATCGCCGAGAACACCTCCGCCGTCTCGGTCGCCCACTCGCGCCGCCTGATGTGGTCGATGCTCGGCGCGCCCTCCCCGTGGGACGCGCACCGGCTCGACTCCGCAGCCATGCAGCGCCTCGGCCAGGGCCCTGACGCCGCCGAGGGCGTCATGTCGTTCCTGGAGAAGCGCCCGGCGAAGTTCCCGTCCGTACTCGCCGACCACGAGGACACGCTGCCGTCGTGGCCCGAGCCGCCGGAGGACGTCCGATGAGCGGGGCGCACGGCATGTTCGACCTCACCGGCCATGTCGCCCTCCTCACGGGAGGCAATTCCGGCATCGGCCTCGGCATGGCCCACGGCCTCGCCGAGGCGGGCGCGGACGTCTGCGTCTGGGGCACCAACGCCGGGCGCAACGCCGCCGCGTCCGAGGAACTCGCCAAGCACGGTACGCGGGTGGCCGCGATCCGCTGCGACGTGGGCGACGAGGACGCGGTCACCGGGGGCTTCGCCGAGACCCTGGAGCAATTCGGCCGCGTCGACTCCTGCTTCGCCAACGCGGGGGTCAACGGCACGATCACCCCGTTCACGGAGCTGAGCCTGACGGACTTCCGCCGGGTCATGCGAGTGAACCTGGAGGGCGCGTTCCTCACGCTGCGCGCCGCCTCCGCGCACATGGTGGAGCGCGGGGGCGGCGGCGTCCTCGTCGGCACGTCCAGCCTGTCGTCGGTGCAGGGCAGCCCGCGCAACGAGGCCTACGCGGCGAGCAAGGCGGGACTCACCTCGCTGATACAGGGCTGCGCCGTGGAACTCGCCCGATACGGCATCAACGCCCATGCCCTACAGGTGGGTTGGGTGGACACACCACTGGCCTCGGCCACACTCCACAACGAAACGTTCGAGCGCAACGTCATGAAACGAATGCCGCAGCGCCGCTGGGGCACCCCGTCCGACTTCGCCCGCCTCGCGGTGTATCTGGCGGGCGGCGCGGGCGGCTTCCAGACCGGCGACACGATCGTCGTCGACGGGGCGTACTCGATCTTCTAGCGGCGGCCGGGCACTACGGACGGTCGAGGTCGCGCACCGCCTCGTGCGCGGCCTCGCTCTGCCGCAGCACCTGTCGGTGCAGCTCCTCGACCGGCAGGTCGTTCTCGCCCATGACGCCGGCCGCGAAACGGGACGCGACGCCGGCGCCGATGCACGCCGAGCGCCAGCGTGAGAACGCCACGTAGTACGGCAGTCGTGAGACATCGAGTCCGGAGGCCTTCGCGTAGGCGTCGACCAGTTCGGTGCGGGTGCAGAAGCCGGGGGCCGTGGTCGGGCCCGCCGTCGTCGGTGGGACCGTGTCGCCCGGTTGTTCCCAGGTGGAGACGAGCCAGCCGAGGTCCGCCAACGGGTCGCCCAGGGTGGCCAGTTCCCAGTCGAAGACGGCGACCACCGTGCCGTCGGGGGCGAAGGAGAGGTTGCCCGGGCGGAAGTCGCCGTGCACGATGCCCGACGACTGCGGCGGTACGCGGGCGAGCAGTGCGTCGTGGACCGTGTCGAGGAGCTCCAGGTCGGGGGCGCCGGAGCGGTGCACCTGGCGCTGCCAGCGGTGCAGTTGGCGTTCGACGTAGCCGCGGGGGCGCGCCATGTCGCCCAGGCCCACCTCGGTGGGGTCGAGGCGGTGCAGGGCCGCGAGGACCTCGACGAGGCTCGTGCCCGCCCGGCGCCGGGCGTCCAGTGGCCAGTGCGCCACGGCGTCCCGGTCCGCGCCCACCGTGCCGTCGACGAAGTCCATGACGTAGAACTCCGCCCCCGTCACCGAGGTGTCGACGCAGTACGCGAGTGGCTCGGGTACTGGCACCTCGGTCGGTGCGAGGGCTGTCACGAAGCGCCACTCGCGGCTCATGTCGTGCGCGGTGCTCAGGACTCCACCGGTCGGCGGTCTGCGCAGCGCCCGGACGGTGCCGGTCGCGTCGGTCACCCGGTAGGTGAGGTTCGAGCGGCCGCCGGAGACCAGGTCGAAGGTGAGCGGTGGGGCGATGCCGGGGACGTGCGCGGCCAGCCAGTCGTCGACCGCGGGGCCGACGCCGGTCGTCACGCCGGCCCCGGCAGTACGTACCGCGCCTTCAGTTTTCCCTTGACCAGCTTGCCGGTTGGCGTGCGCGGCAGTTCGTCCACGAAGTCGACGCTGCGGGGCGCCTTGTAGTGGGCGATGCGTTCGCGTACGTACGCGATCAGGCGCTCCTCCAGTTCGGGGCCCGGTGTCACGCCCGGCGCGGGCTGCGCCACCGCCTTGACCGCCTCGCCCATCTCCGGGTCGGGGACGCCGATCACCGCGACATCGGTGATGTCGGGGTGGAGGGCGAGGACGTTCTCGATCTCCTGCGGGTAGATGTTCACCCCACCCGAGATGATCATGAAGGTCCTGCGGTCGGTGAGGAAGAGGTAGCCGTCCTCGTCGAGGTGTCCGACGTCGCCGAGCGTCACCCAATCCGCGTGCTCCGGGTGCTGCGCGCCCCTGGTCTTGTCGGGGTCGCCGAGGTACTCGAAACTACCGTCGCCCTCGCGCGCGAAGTAGACCGTGCCTGTCTCCCCCGCGGGCAGTACGCGCCCCTCGTCGTCGCAGATCCTGGGCTGTCCGAGGATGGGCCGGCCGACCGAGCCCGGTTTGGTCAGCCACTCCTCGGAGGTGATCAGCGTCATCCCGATGCCCTCGGTCGCGGAGTAGTACTCGTACAGCTTCGGACCCCACCAGTCGATCATCGCGCGCTTGACGTCCGGCGGGCAGGGCGCGGCGGCGTGCACGACGACGCGGTGACTGGAGAGGTCGTAGGCCGTGCGGACCTTCTCGGGCAGCCGCAGCAGGCGGATGAAGTGCGTCGGCACCCACTGGCTGTGCGTGACGCGGTAGCGCTCGATGGCGCGCAGCGCGTCCTCGGGGTCGAAGCGCTCCATCATGACGACCGTGCCGCCGAGCGCGTGCACGGAGGCGCCGTAGCGCAGCGGCGCCGCGTGGTAGACGGGCGCGGGCGACAGGTACACCGCGTCCTGGTCGAAGCCGTAGAACAGGCGCAGCAGTTCGACGAGTGTGTCGCCCGGCTCACCGACCTGGCGGTCCGGAAGCTCGGGGCGGATGCCCTTGGGCCGTCCCGTGGTCCCGGAGGAGTAGAGCAGGTCGGCGCCGCGCGGCTGATCGGCCGGCGGCTCGGCGGAGGCACCGGCGAGCGCGGCCGCGTAGTCGTCGAAGCCGTCGACATCGCCGCCGTAGGCGAGCCGCACGCGCACGGTCGCGCGGATCTGCCCCGCGACGTCCCTCGCCAGGTCGGCCAGGGCGTGCGAGACGACCAGCGCGGCGGCGCCGGAGTCGTTCACGATGTACGCGATCTCGGGCGCGGACAGGTGATGGTTGACGAGGGTGATGTAGAAGCCGGAGCGGACCGCCGCCCAGTAGACCTCGTACGCGTGGATCGAGTTGTCGGTGAGCAGGGCGACCACGTCGCCGCGGCGCAGGCCCGCCTCCCGGAACACGTGGGCGAGCCGGACGGAGCGTTCGTCCAGCTCCCCGTACGTCAGCTGTTCGCCGGTCGACGCCATGATGACGGCGGGGCGCTGCGGAGACTGAAGGGCATGGGCACCTGGATACACGGGACGCCTTTCGCATGGACGTGAACGCCGGGGCCGTGGACTCTTTCTAAGTCACCCCGCGAGGCGGCAGCAAGACGTACGACACGATGAATTGATCGTTCGTTCAGGGCGGGCGCGCCCGGTTCAACTCCCCTCGGACCGGGGAGAGTCGGCGGCCGTCCAGCGCCGGAAGGCCCGCATGAAGCTCGACGGCTCCGAGTAGCCGAGCCGGTGCGCCAGCTCGGCCGCGGACAGCCGCTCGTGCCGCAGACCGTCCTGTACGAGGGTGAGCCGCACGTCGTCGAGCAGCCGCCGGTAGGTGGTGCCCTCGGCGGCGAGCTTGCGGCGCAGGGTGCGCGACGTGATGTTCATCCGGCGCGCGATGTGCTCGATGCCGGGGTCGGGGCCGCCGCCCGCCAACAGGTTCCTGCGCACCGTGCGGGCCGCGCCGCTGCCGCTCGCCCGCTGCGCCACCAGGCGTTCGCACAGCTCCTGGCAGATCTGCGCGGTGTGCGGATTCCCGTGCGGCAGCGGGCTGTCGAGGAAGTCGGGGTCGTAGACGAGGGCCGTCGTCCCGGCGCCGTAGCGGACCGGCGCGTCCAGTACCGTGGTCGGCGCGGCGCCCGGTGGCGCCGGGAAGGCGAGGTCGACGCGGCGCAGCGGGACGGGCGGGCCGCCCGCGAACACCTGGCGGCCGAGGACGATGTTGGCGGCGCAGTCCCGTTCGACGAGGAAGCGCCGCACGTCGGCGGGGATCCGGCCGCCGTCCATGCGGTGCAGGACGTCACCCGCCGCGTCCACCACGGCACTGTGCCGGGCGAAGCCGAAGGTGAGCGCCGAGTACCGCAGTCCGCAGCGGAACACCTCGCGCATCGTCGGGGCGCTGAGCAGCGCGTAGCCGAACAGGCCGAAGGTGGTGACGTGGTAGCGGGCCCCGACCTCGATGCCGAGCCCCGGGCGGTTGCCGAGTCCGTGCAGCAGATTGCGGACGACGGCGATCTCCTGCGAGGCCTCGACGAGATGGTGCGGGTCGCCGAGCGCGCCCGCGTCGATACCCGAGCCCGCGAGGCAGTCGGCCGCACCGAGGCCCCGTTCCGCGGCGAAGTCCAGCAGTAGGACGACGCCCGAGGCGGCGCGCGGAAAGTCCCAGTCGGTGAAGCCCTCGGCGATGACCTGCGGCTGCGCGGCAGCCGTGTCCACCGACACGGTCATGACCGGCCTCCGTTTCCCGCCGTCACGCTGCCAACGCCCTTATCCGTCAGGGGAGTTCATGACAGCACGGCGCTCTCGGCGGCCACAACCCAGCTGCGTGTCCGAATCTGTCCCGGCGTTGTCCGCTTTGGTCATGGAGGCACGCGGTCGTGCCCCCATAGCTTGAGGCAAGTGTGTCCGGCCCCGTCCGGCCGTCCGATGGTGGTGACGAGGGCGCGGTCGGGCGCGGCAATGTCTGCCCAAGCAGTGCCGATGCAGGGAGGACGCGCATGCAGACCAAGGGAGCCCTGCTCCACAAGCCCGGCGAGGACTGGACGGTCGAGCCGATCGAGGTCGGCGACCCGGTCGCGGGCGAGGTGCAACTGCGCCTGGCCGCCTCGGGCCTGTGCCACTCCGACGAACACTTCCGGGGCGGGGCGAACCTCGCCGCGTCCTATCCGCTGCTCGGCGGGCACGAGGGCGCGGGCGTCGTGACGAAGGTCGGCGCCGGTGTCAGCGGCGTCGAGGTGGGCGACCACGCCGTCCTCGGCTTCATCCCGGCCTGCGGTGTGTGTCGCCCCTGTTCGCAGGGCCTGCAGAACCTGTGCGACCAGGGCGCGAATCTGCTCACCGGGCAGTCCATCGCCGACAACACCTTCCGCACGCGCACCGCGGGCGGCGACCCGGTCACGCCGATGTGCCTGCTGGGCACGTTCGCCCCCTACGTCACCGTCAGCCAGTCCTCCGTCATCAAGATCGAGAAGGATGTGCCGCTGGAGGCGGCGGCACTGCTCGGCTGCGGCGTCTCCACGGGCTGGGGCTCCGCCGTCTCCATCGGCAACACCCGGCCGGGCGACACGGTCGTGATCGTCGGGGTCGGCGGCGTCGGCATCAACGCGGTGCAGGGCGCGGCGGCGGCCGGCGCACGGTTCGTGATCGCGGTCGACCCGGTCGAGTTCAAGCGGGACAAGGCACGGGAGTTCGGCGCCACGCACACCTTCGCCTCCATGGAGGAGGCCGCGGGACCGGTCGCGGAGCTGACCTGGGGCGCCCAGGCGCACACCGTCATCCTGACCGTCGGCGAGCTCCAGGGCGATCAGCTGGCCCCGGCGCTCGCGATGACCGCCAAGGGCGGCCAGGTGATCGTGACGGCCATCGCGGACATGACGCAGATCGACGCCAAGGTCGGCCTGTTCGACCTGGCGCTGATGCAGAAGCGGATCCAGGGCGCCATCTTCGGCGGCATCAGCCCGCGCACCCAGATCCCGCGCCTCCTTGAGCAGTACCGCACGGGGCAGCTCAAGCTGGACGAACTCACCACGCGCACGTACCGCCTGGAGGAGATCAACCAGGGCTACCAGGACATGCGGGACGGCAAGAACCTGCGCGGCGTGGTCCGCTACACCGAGGCCGACTACTGAGCCACCGCAGGACCGACGCGGGGCGCGTCCTGAAAGGTCACAGGCCGCCCCCTTCGCTCACCTGTCGGGCCACCTCACGGAGTTTGACGTTGTTCTCCTGCGAGTAGCGGCGCAGCGTGGCGAACGCCTCCGCCTCGGTCAGGTCGTGGCCGGCCATCAGGATGCCCATGGCCTCGCCGATGACGTGGCGGGTCTCCACGGCGCGGTGCAGGGAGGCGTGTTCGCGGGCGCTGGAGAAGGCGACGGCGGCGTGCGAGGCGAGGAGCCAGCCGGCGGTCTCACTGGCCTCCGTGAACGCTCCGGGCTTGGCGGAGTAGAGGTTGAGGGCGCCGAGGTCGCCCTCGTCCTCGGTGTAGAGCAGGAAGCCCATCATGCTGCCGACGCCGAGTTCGTGGGCGCGCGGGGCGTACGAGCGCCAGCGCGTCGTCTCGGTCGAGAGGTCCTTGATGCGGAACACGGGATGCCCGGTGCGGGCCGCGTCGAAGCACGGTCCCTCGCGAAGGCGGCCCTGGAGCCGGTCGCTCTCGACGACGAGCTGATCGGTGGCGGCCAGTGTGTCGACCTGGCCCTTGCGCAGGACGAGGATGCCCGCCGAGTCGCAGCCCTCGACCTGGTCGACGGACCATGCGGTGATCTTGTGCAGCGTCGCGTCCACGGACTCCTGTGCCAGGAGTTCGCGCGCCATGGACGCCATGTTCAGGGCGAACTCACGCCATTCCATGTCGCGCTCCTCAACTTCGGGGTACGTCGGTCCCTTGCGTTGTAGTCAGCCTGCCACGCCCGCCCCGGTCGGAACCCGTCGCACCCTTGACAGACCTTCCCGGCCTTGATTGCTTGGTCCCACCACGCACCGAATGGTCGGTCGGTACATCGAGCGGGAGGGGAAGCCGACGTGACGGAATCCGACGAACCGGGCCCCGCGGGGCGCATGTTCGCCGCGGACCTGGCCTCCCAGCTCCTCGGCATCGAACTCCTGGAGCACGGCGCGGGACACGCCGCGCTGCGGATGAAGGTGACGGCGTCCATGGTCAACGGCCACGGAATCGCCCACGGCGGCTACGTCTTCCTCTTCGCCGACACGGCCTTCGCCTGCGCCTGCAACAGCGAAGGGCCCGTCACCGTGGCCTCCGGAGCCGACATCACCTTCGTCGCGCCCGCGTACGAGGGCGACCTCCTGGTGGCCACCGCCCGCGAGGTCACCCGCTTCGGCCGCAGCGGCCTGTACGACGTGCGGGTGACGCGCGGGGATTCGGTGATCGCCGAACTCCGGGGGCGCAGCCGCAGCGTCGCTACAGGCCCAGGTCGCTGAGGCCCGGGTGGTCGTCGGGGCGGCGGCCCTGCGGCCAGTGGAACCGGCGGTCCGCCTCGGCGATCGGCAGGTCGTTGATGGAGGCGTGGCGCCTGCGCATCAGCCCGTGGTCGTCGAACTCCCAGTTCTCATTGCCGTACGCGCGCTTCCAGTTGCCCGCGTCGTCGTGGCACTCGTACGCGAAGCGGACCGCGATGCGGTGGCCGTCGAACGCCCACAACTCCTTGATCAGCCGGTAGTCGAGCTCCTGGTTCCACTTGCGGGTGAGGAAGGCGACGATGTCGGCGCGCCCGGCGGGGAATTCGGCGCGATTGCGCCACTGGCTGTCGGGCGTGTAGGCGAGCGAGACGCGCTGCGGGTCCCGGGTGTTCCAGGCGTCCTCCGCCAGCCGCACCTTCCGCACGGCCGTCTCGCGGGTGAACGGCGGAAGGGGCGGACGGGCGGTGGCGGGCTCGGACGCGGGGGCGGTGTGATCGGTCATGGTGCACCTCTTCCCCCGCCGAGGCGGTCTCAGAGCAGTTCGAGCACCGTCGCGTTGGCCATGCCGCCGCCCTCGCACATGGCTTGCAGGCCGTAGCGGATGCCGTTGTCCTTCATGTGGTGCACCAGCGTGGTCATGAGGCGGGCGCCGGAGCCGCCGAGGGGGTGGCCGAGGGCCATGGCGCCGCCGTTGGGGTTCAGGCGCGCGTAGTCGGCGCCCATCTGACGCTGCCAGCCGAGCGAGACGGAGGCGAAGGCCTCGTTGATCTCGTACGTGCCGATCTCGTCGAGCGAAAGGCCCGCGCGCTCAAGGACCTTGGCGGTGGCCGGGATCGGGCCCTTGAGCATGGTGACCGGGTCGACGCCGGTGACGGTGCCCGTGTGGAAGCGGGCCAGCGGCGTCCAGCCGTTGCGCGCGGCCACCTCGGAAGTGGTGACGAGGAGGGCGGCGGCACCGTCGGAGATCTGCGAGGCGTTGCCCGCCGAGATGACACCGTCCTCCTTGAACGGCGTCTTCAGCCCGGCCAGCTTCTCGACCGTCGTGCCGCGCCGTACGCCCTCGTCGGTGTCGAAGAGCGTGCCGTCGGCGAGGGTGACCGGGGTGATCTGGTTCTTGAAGCGGCCCTCGTCGATGGCGCGGGCGGCCCTCTCGTGCGAGTCGGCGGCGTGCTGGTCGAGTTCGGCGCGGGTGAGGCCGAACTCCTCTGCGATCATCTCGGCGCCGACGCCCTGGTTGAAGACGACGTGGTCGTAGCGCTCGCCGACGAGCGGTCCGAACGGCTTGCCGAGCTGGCCGCCCGCGCGCGTGGAGCCCATCGGGACACGCGACATGGACTCGACGCCGCCCGCGATGGCGATGTCGTACTGTCCGGCGATGACCCCGGCGGCGGCCTGGTGGACGGACTGCTGCGAGGAGCCGCACTGGCGGTCGATGGTCAGGCCCGGCACGGACTCGGGCCAACCCGCGGCGAGCACGGCGAAGCGGCCGACGCCGCCCGCCTGTTCGCCGACCTGGGACACACAGCCCCAGATGACGTCGTCGACGGTGGACGGGTCGAGGCCGTTGCGCTCGGCGAGGGCCTTCAGGACATGGGCGGAGAGGTCGACGGGGTGGATGTCGGAGAGCGCGCCGCCCGGCTTGCCCTTGCCGACGGGGGTCCGTAGGGCGTCGACGATGACTGCGTCACGCATGGTGAACTCCTCAACGTGGTAAAGGGGTTGGTGCTGCCGGTTCGCGGTCTACTTGGGCGCCATGCGGATGGCGCCGTCGAGGCGGATGGTCTCGCCGTTGAGCATCGGGTTGGTGACGATCGAGTCGACCATGTGCGCGTACTCGGCCGGCTGCCCGAGCCGGGCCGGGTGCGGCACCTGCGCGCCGAGCGAGTCCTTGGCCTCCTGCGGAAGCCGACCGAGCAGCGGGGTCTCGAACAGGCCGGGCGCGATGGTCATCACGCGGATGTTCATGCGCGCGAGGTCGCGGGCGATGGGCAGGGTCATGCCGACGATGCCGCCCTTGGACGCCGAGTACGCGCACTGGCCGATCTGCCCGTCGAACGCGGCCACGGAGGCGGTGTTGACGATGACGCCGCGCTCGCCCTCGACCGGTTCGTTGCCGGTCATGGCCTGGGCGGCGAGGCGGATGACGTTGAAGGTGCCGATCAGGTTGATCTCGACGACCTTGCGGAAGGTGTCGAGGACGTACGGGCCCTCCTTGCCGACGGTGCGCCCCGCGGAGCCGATGCCCGCGCAGTTGACGGCGACGCGCAGCGGGGCGAGCGCGACGGCGGCCTCCACGGCGGCGGTGGCGTCGGCCTCGCTGGTGACGTCGCCCGCGACGAAGGTGGCGCCGATCTCCTTGGCGACGTTCTCCCCGTCGGAGGTGGGCAGGTCGAAGATGACGACCTTGGCGCCCGTGGCGGCGAGCCGCTCGGCGGTGGCGCGGCCGAGGCCGGAGGCGCCGCCGGTGATCAGGACGGAGGACTGGGCGTCGAGCTGCATGGCAGGTCCCTTCTTGGGGGCCGGGAGTGGCAGGGGGAAAGAGGGTCAGAGGCCGAGCGACTTGGCGATGATGGTCTTCATGACCTCGTTGGTGCCGCCGTAGATGCGTGAGACGCGGGTGTCGGCGTACAGGCGGGCGATCGGGTACTCGGTGACATAGCCGTAACCGCCGTGCAGCTGGAGGCACTTGTCGATGACGCGGCCCGCGACCTCGGTGCAGAACAGCTTCGCCTTCGCGGCGTCGGCGACGGACAGCTCGCCCTCGTCGTGCAGTTCGAGCGCGCGGTCGGCCATCAGCTGCGCGGCCTCGACCTCGGTGGCGCACTCGGCGAGCACGAACTTGGTGTTCTGGAAGTGGGCGACCGGCTTGCCGAAGACCGTGCGCTCCTTCACGTAGTCGGTGGCGAAGCGCAGCGCCGCCGCGGCCGTCCCCGAGCCGCCCAGGGCGATCATCAGGCGTTCCTGGGCGAGGTTGTGGGACAGGTAGGAGAAGCCCTTGCCCTCCTCGCCCAGCAGGTTCTCGGCCGGCACCTTGACGTCCACGAAGGCGAGTTCGGCGGTGTCGGAGGCCTTGAGGCCGATCTTCTGGAGCTTGCGGCCGACGGAGAAGCCCTCGCTCGCGGACTCCACGACGAGGATCGACAGTCCGCCGCGGCGGTCCTCGGCGTCGTACGCAGAGGTGCGCGCGACGACGAGGACCAGGTCGGCGAGGGCGCCGCCGGTGATGAACGTCTTGGCGCCGTTGAGCACGTAGTGCGTGCCGTCGGCGGAGCGTTCGGCCCTGGTCTGGATGTTGGCGAGGTCGGAGCCGGTGCCGGGCTCGGTCATGGCGATCGCCGTCATGAGGTCGCCGGAGGCGAAGCCGGGCAGCCAGCGCTCCTTCTGCTCCTGCGTGGCGTACCGCATCAGGTACGGCAGGATCAGGTTCGCGTGCACCGAGTAGTTGCCGAAGGTGACACCGGCCCGTGTCGTCTCCTCGACCGCGACGGCCGCGAATTTGAGGCTGGCCTCGCCCGCGCCGCCGAACTCCTCGGGCACCTGGATGCCGAGCACGCCCAGCTCTCCGAGCCTGCGGTAGAAGTCGCGCGGCGGGTGCCCCTGTTCCTCCCACTCCTGGTGGACGGGGGTGACTTCCTTGGCGATGAAGTCCCGCAGCATCCGGCGGAACGCCTCATGGTCCTCGTTGAACAGCGTACGGCGCACAGCGGCCCCTTCTGCCTGTGTAGAACGATCGTTAAGTTACGTCGACGTGCCGAGCCCTGACAACCCTTGCGCGCGTCACCGGGGAGTGGGCACGTGGAGCAGTGCCTCCTGGGTGACCGAGGCGACCAACTCCCCTTCCCTGGTCCAGAATTCGCCCTGCGCCAGCGTTCTGCCGTCGCCGGCCACGACGCTGTGGCACGCGAACAGCAGCCACTCGTCGACGCGTGCCGGGCGGTGGAACCACATGGCGTGGTCGAGCGAGGCGAGCGCGATGCCGCGGGGCCGTGGCTCGCCGTAGGCCACCAGGGCGGTGGGGGCGAGCGGGGCGTCGCAGATGTAGGCGAGGACGCAGGCGTGCAGGCCCGGTTCGTCCGGCATGGCGCCGACCGTGCGCATCCAGGCGTAGCGGTCGATGCGTCCGGCGTCGGGGTCCCGCTCCAGTGGCACTTCGCGGTACGCGGTCGAGGTGTACAGCGGATGGTCGTGCGGGCGGTGCGTCCAGCCGTCGCGCAGCCCATCGGGTCCCGGCACGTCCGGCATCCCGGGCTGGCGCCAACTGCCGCCCGGTTGCGGCTGCTTGAACGAGACGCTCATGGCGAGCGACTCCTTGCCGTCCTGGACGCCGGTCACCTGCCGCATCGAGTAGCTGCGCCCGTCGCGCACCACCTCGGGCGTGAAGCGCACCGGCCGCTCCGGCGACAGGGCGCGCAGGAAGTAGGCGTGCAGCGAGTGCACGACCCGGTCCGCGTCCACGCTGCGCTGGGCCGCGTCCAGGGCCTGGGCGAGGACGGCGCCGCCGTAACTGCGGGCGGCCGCGCGGCCGGAGTGGCAGTACCCCTCGTAGGCGCCGTCGCCGGCCGCCTCGACCCGGACGTGTCGGCCCTTCCCCAGCTCACCGAGCGCGACAGGGGGCGCGTCGTCCGTCTCCCGGGACGCGCCCCGGGTCGTCGCCTCGTCGACCATGCCGCCGCTCACGCCTGTGTCACTCCCGCTTCGTCGGCGGCCGCGTACCGCTGCCGCAGGTCCGTCTTGAGGATCTTCCCGGCGGCCGAGACCGGAAGGGCCTCCAGGAAGTGGATCTCCCGCAGCCGCTGGTAGGGGGCGACGTGCTCGGCCACGAACGCCATGAGTTTCTCCGCCAGTTCGGGGCCGGCCGGGTGTCCGGAGCGCGGCACCACGTACGCGACGGGGATCTCACCGACGCCGGGCCTCGGCGCGCCGATGACGCTGGCACCCGCGACGGCGGGGTGCCGGTGCAGCAGGTCCTCAAGGGGTGTCGGATAGACGTTGTACCCCTTGTAGATCAGCATGTCCTTGGCCCGCCCGACCAGGTACAGCCAGCCGTCCTCGTCGACGCGGCCCAGGTCGCCGGTGCGCAGCCAGCCGTCCTGGAACTGCTCGGCCGTCAGGTCGGGGTGGCCCTGGTAGCCGTCGGTGATCTGCGGGCCGCGCGCCCACACCTCACCGGTGTCGCCGACGGGCAGGGCGGGGCCGCAGCCGAGGTCCCTGATCTCGACCTCGGTGTCGAAGACGGGGGCGCCGACGCTGCCCTCCGGCACCGGGTTGGTGTCCACCAGCGGGTGCGCGGCGAGCGCCATGGTGGCCTCGGTGAGCCCGTATCCCTCGACGATCGTGGCGTTCGGGAAGAGCGCGGCAAGGCGGCGCATCGTGTCCGTGTCGACGGGCGCGGCGCCGGAGTTGACGCTGCGCACCGAGGACAGGTCGAGCTTCTCGACACCGGGCAGCGCGAGCAGCGCGTGGAAGAGGGCGGGCGAGCCGGGCACGGACGTGACGCCGTGCTCCTCGATGAGCCCCACGAAGCGGCGGGGCTCGAAGCGGCCCGCCATCACGACCGTGCCGGCCACGGCCACGCTGACGGACTGTCCGACCAGGCCCATGGCGTGGAAGAGCGGGGCGAGCGCCACGACGGTGGACGTGCCGAGGTCCATCGTGTGCGCGGTGCGCGCCGCGGGCACGGAGGCGAGCGCCACTCGGCCCTCTTCGTCGGCGGCGGGCACGGCGGCGCCGCGCCAGCAGGCCATCTGGAGGGCGTTGGCCAGGACGTTGCGGTGCAGCACGCGGACCGCCTTGGAGCGTCCTGTCGTGCCGCCGGTGAAGGCGAGGTGCGCCAGATCGTCCCCGCGTACCGCGGCCCGCTGCCCCGGCTCGGTGGCCAGCAGCTCCTCAAGCGGTACGCCGCCGGATCCGGCGCCTTCGTCGGCGGCGGGCGCGGTGGCGGTCGCCGGGACCAGGACGGTCAGGCGGACGCCCGGCGCGGCGGCCTTCGTGAGCGCGGGCGCGGTGGCCGGGTGGGTGAGCGCGGCCACCGCCCGCGCCTCGTCGAGCTGCTCGCGCAGTGCCGCGGGCGGCAGGGCCGGGTTGAGGGGGACGACGACCGCGCCGGCCAGCAGGATGGCGTAGTACGAGACGGTGAACCAGGCCGAGTTGGGCTGGTGCAGCGCGACGGCGTCGCCCGTGCCGACGCCCCGTGCGCGCAGTCCGGCGGCGAGCCGCAGCGCGGTGTCGTACACCTCGCTGTAGGTGAAGGTGAGGTCGCCGTCGCGCAGGGCGGTGCGGTCGGGGTGGCGGTGGGCGGTCCCGGCGAGCAGGTCACCGACGGCGGCGTCGGGGTAGCTGAGGCTCTGGGGCATGCCCGGGGGCACGTAGCGCGTCGTCAACCGACGATTCCCTTCTCGCGGAGTGTGTCGATGTCGTCGGGGGCGAGCCCGGCCAGCGTGGTGAGGACCTCCGTGGTGTCGGCGCCGACGCACGGGGCGGGGGCGGGCTCACCGGGCGGTGTGGTGGTGAACCGGGGCGCGGGCGAGGGCTCGGGGCCGCCGTGCGGGCCGCGCCGGTAGGTCGAGCGGGCACTGTTGTGGGGGTGCTCGGGCGCCTCGTTCAGCGACAGGACCGGGGACACGCAGGCGCCCTGCCCGTCGAAGGCGCGGGCCCACTCGTCGCGGGTGCGGGTGGCGAAGAGGCGCGCCAACTCGTCCTTCATCGCCGCCCAGTTGGCGCGGTCGTGCTGGCGCGCGAACCGCTCGTCCCCTTCGAGGTCCAGGACGCGCAGCAGCGCCGCGTAGAACTGCGGCTCGATGGCGCCGACGGCGACGTGTCGGTCGTCTGCGCAGCGGTACACGGCGTAGAAGGGGGCGCCGCCGTCGAGCATGTTGACGCCGCGCCGGTCCTGCCAGCCGCCCTTGGCCAGGAACCCGTACGTCATGGCGAGCAGCAGCGCGGTGCCGTCGGTCATGGCGGCGTCGACGACCTGTCCCTCGCCGCTGGTGCGGGCGTGCAGCAGCGCGCTCACGAGTCCGAGCGCGAGCAGCATGCCGCCCCCGCCGAAGTCGCCCACCAGGTTGAGCGGTGGCACGGGGTCCCCGTCGGCGGGGCCCATGGCGTGCAACGCCCCGGCCACGGCGATGTAGTTGATGTCGTGTCCCGGCTCCTGGGCGAGGGGCCCGTCCTGCCCCCAGCCGGTCATCCGCCCGTACACGAGCTTCGGGTTGGCGGCGAGCAGGACGTCGGGGCCGAGGCCGAGACGTTCGGCGACGCCGGGCCTGAACCCCTCGATGACGGCGTCGGAGCGAGCGATCAACTCCCGTACGACGGCCGCCCCTTCGGCGTCCTTGAGGTTGACGGCGACGGAGCTGCGGCCCCGCAGGATGACGGGGTGGGGGCTGTCCCTCCCGGCCTCGGCGGGGCGGTCGACCCGGATGACCTCGGCGCCGAGATCGGCGAGCAGCATCCCGCAGAACGGGGCGGGCCCGATGCCGCCCAGCTCCACGATCCGTATCCCGGCGAGTGGTCCGGCGCTCACCGGCCGGTCCAGCGCGGGGCGCGCTTCTCGGCGAAGGCGCGGGCCCCTTCGCGCGCGTCGTCGGACTGCATCACAGGGCCTGCGATCTCCCGCATGCGCTCCCACTCCTCGTCGGCGGGCCAGTTCGGCGCGTTCGCGACGATCTCCTTGGTGGCACGGACGGCGAGCGGACCGTTGGCGGCGATGGCGCGGGCGAGTTGGAGCGCGCCGTCGAGGGCGGCGCCGGGTTCGGTGACCCGGTTGACGAGGCCGTAGGTGTGGGCGCGCTCGGCGTCGAGGAAGTCGCCGGTCAGGGCGATCTCCAGGGCGACGGAGTACGGGATGCGCCGCGGCAGCCGCAGCAGCCCGCCCGCCGCGGCGACCAGCCCCCGCTTGACCTCGGGGATCCCGAACTTGGCGTCGCGCGCGGCCACGACCATGTCGCAGGCGAGCGCGATCTCGCAGCCGCCGGCCAGGGCGTATCCCTCGACGGCGGCGATGACCGGCTTGCGCGGCGGCGCCTCGGTGATCCCTGCGAGGCCGCGCCCCTCGATGCTCGGGGTCTCGCCCTTGAGGAACGCCTTGAGGTCCATCCCTGAGCAGAAGCTGCCGCCCGCGCCGGTGATCACGCCGACCACCTGGTCGTCCCTGCGGTCGAGTTCGTCGAGCGCGGCGGCCACGCCTTCGGCGACGACCCGGTTGACCGCGTTGCGGGCCTCGGGGCGGTTGAGCGTGATGACGGTGATCCCGTCGGCGCGGAATTCGCTGAGCACGGCGTCGGTCATGGCGTGGCTCCCGGAGTGGGTCGCGGACTGCGTACGCTGCGACGGAGCGGCCGACGACCGCTCCGCCCGGCACGGCTCGGCCTCACCCACCCCGCATTGAACAATCGTTAAGCTACGAGGGTGGGTGCGGGCCTGTCCAGACCCGTGATCAATTCCGGGGGACGGCAGGGGTGTTCGCGCCGCGCGCACGGCGCACCGTAAGAACGGCGACGCGTAAGAACGGCGAGGCTCTCGCCGAAGGGCCGAAGCTGAAGTGCCGAAGTGCCGAAGTCCCGTCAGCGGCGCATGACGAGGACCGGGCACTCCGCGTGCTGCAGCAGCGCCTGGCTGACCGAGCCGAGCAGCAGCCCCTGGAAGCCGCCCCGGCCGCGCGCGCCGACCACGAGGAGGCTCGCCTCCTGCGACGTCTCGATCAGGCTCGGGCGCACCCGGCCGTGCACCGAGCGCGCCTCGACCTCGACGTCGGGGTGGCGGGCCCGGCCTGCGGCCAGCGCCCCCGACAGCGCCTGCTCGCTGTCCTCGCGCAGCTTGTCCGTGTCGAACCAGAGCGGCGCGGGTCCGCCGGGGCCCGCGGGCCCCGTGCCGCTCCAGGTGTTCCACACGTGCACGGCCAGCAGGCCCGTCCCGCGGCGCGCGGCCTCGTCGAAGCCCTCCTCGACCGCCGCCTTCGCGGCGTCCGAGCCGTCGACGGCGACCGCCACGGGGCCTTCCGGATGCGCTCGGCCGCGCACGACGAGGACGGGGCAGTCCGCGTGCGCGGCGAGGTGCACGGCGATCGAGCCGACCAGCAGGCCGGAGAAGGCGCCCAGGCCGCGGCTGCCGACGACGAGCAGGTCGGCGTCGCGCGACCGGGCGGCCAGGACGGTGAGCGCTTCGCCCGTGACGACCTCGCCCTGCACCGAGCCGAGGTCCGGCTCCTCGGCGCGGGCCCGCTCGACCGCGGCCGCCACGGTCTCCTCGGCCCGGCGGCGCAGGGCCGGCTCCGCGGTGGTCTCGGACGACGAGCCGTGCGGAAACTTCAGCATCGGCCAGGTGAACGCGTTCAGGATGCGCACGCCGAGTCCGCGGCGCCGCGCCTCGTGCGCGGCGACCGCGACCGCCTCCAGGCTCGACTCCGACCCGTCGACTCCGACCAGTAGGTGGCCCGCCATGTGTGCACTCCCTCGCCGCCTGTGCCGTCCAGCCCGTGTGGCTGCCGTGTCCAGACTGACCCGGCAGGCGGCCCGTCGCACGGCGGGGCGGCCGGAGGAGCCTCGCCCGCGGTGACGTTCGGGCCCACCGTCACCCGCTCACTCGTGCCCGTCGATCTCGATGTCGCCCGAGCGCGTCGGCACGGCGTCCAGCCGCGCCAGGGTCGCCGCGTCGAGGGCGAGCGCGCCCGCCGCGACGTTCGCCGCGAGGTGGTCGGGGTCGGCGGTGCCCGGGATCAGCAGGACGTTCGGGGCGTGGTGCAGCAGCCAGGCGAGTCCGACCTGGGCCGGTGTCGCGCCCAGCACCCCGGCGGCCGCGGCGACGGCGGGCTCGTCGGTGACCTTGGGCATGCCGGGGAAGGCGCTGCCCAGCGGGAAGTAGGGCACCCAGGCGATGTCCTCGGCGAGGCAGAGCCGCAGCATCTCCTCGTCGTCGCGGGCCACGAGGCTGTACGCGTTCTGTACGCAGGCGATCCCGGCGGGCAGGCCCCGGCGCAGTTCGTCGAGGCCCACGTTGCTGAGCCCGATGGCGCCGATCTTGCCCTCGTCGCGCAGGGCGGTCATGACGGCGAGCTGGTCGTCGATGTCGACGACCTGGTCGCCCTCGGCCCGCAGGCCGGGTCCTGTCTCGGCGCGGCGCAGGTTGACCAGCGGAACCTGGTCGACGCCGAGGCTCTTGAGGTTGTCCTCGACGCCGGCCCGCAGCTCCTCGGGCCGCTGGGCGAGCCGCAGCGGCAGCGGGCCGCCGGAGTCGGGGGTGGCGCCGACCTTGCTGACGACGAGGACGTCGTCCTCGGGGCGCAGCGCCTCGCGGATGATCTCGTTGGAGAAGCCGTCCCCGTAGAACTGGGCGGTGTCGATGTGGTCGACGCCCAGCTCCACGGCGCGGCGCAGCAGGGCGACGGCCGTGGCGCGGTCCGGGTCCAGGCGCGGCAGCTGCATCGCGCCGAATCCGACGCGCGAGACGTCCCGGCCGATGAGCCGTCCGGCGCCGCCGGGGCGCGGGGTGCCGTTCGCGGTGACCGCGGAGGGAGAGGAAGCAGAAGAAGACGCGGAAGAGGTCATGGGAATCCCGCCTCGTGCGAAGATAGAAGAAACGGAGGAACCTCCGTTACGCCGAAGGTAGCACAACCGGAGGAGCCTCCGCTTTGCCTGCGTCCCACTCTGACCCGAATCCGGCGCCCGGCGCGGGCAAGGCCGACCGACCCGCCCGCGCGGACGCCCGCCGCAACCGGGAGAGACTCCTCACCGCCGCCCGCACCGCGTTCACCCGGGACGACACGACGGTGGCCCTGGAGGCGATCGCCCGCGAGGCGGGCGTCGGCATCGGCACCCTCTACCGGCACTTCCCCACCCGCGAGGCCCTCGTCGAGGCCGTCTACTCCGCCGAGCTGGACTCCGTGACCGCCGCCGTCGAGCCCCTGCTCGACGAGCTGTCGCCGCAGGACGCGCTGCGCGCCTGGATGGACCGGTACGCGGACCTCGTCACGGCCAAGCGCGCGATGGCCGGCAGCCTCACCCTCGCCCCGGCCTCCGGGCGCGGCGTCACGGTGAACACCCGGGAGCGTCTGACCGCCGCGGTCGCCGCGTTCCTCGACGCCGGCGCGCGCACGGGCACACTGCGCGGCGACGTGCCCGCCGACGACGTGATCACCATGCTGCTCGGCGTGTTCCTGTCGACGACGGCGGGCGACCGCGGCGACCGCGTCCGCAACCTGCTCGACCTCGTGGTGGACGCGCTGCGCCCACCCGAGAAGGCGGGCACCGGGGCCGCGACATCGGGATAGCCCCTCCCCCGCACCCCTGTGGCTGAACAGCACCGCACGCGCCCCCGCACACGTTTCGTCCCGCGCCCGTCGGCAAGGCACCCCACGGACGATGATCATCACTGCGTGGGGAGGCCAGATGCGGACAGTCGGTCACAGCGCCGGCCGCGACGACGACACGGACCCCGGGGCGGGCGGTTCGCGGCGGCGGGCGCTGCTCGCCGCGGGGCTCACGTCCGCCGCCGCGCTCGTCGGTGGATGCGGCACGTCCGGGGCCGACGACCGGCCCTCCAGTACCGAGAAGGCCGGGCGCGGCCCCTCGGAGTCCGCACGGTCCCCGTCACCATCACCTCGCCGCACCCGCCGCCGCCCCGAACTGCCGCGCGGTGGACGCCGGTTGTTCCCCGAGCACCGGCTCGTCGGCTACTGCGGACTGCCGGGCGCGACCGCTCTCGGCCGGCTCGGCACGGGTGACCTCGACGACCGGGTCGCGGAGCTCGAACGGCGCGGGCGCGCGTACGCCGACGGCCGCCGTGTGCTGCCCGTCCTGGAGCTGCTGGCCACCGTCGCCAACCCCGGCGCGGGCCCCGACGGCACATATCGCACGCGCACGCCCGACGCGACGATCCGCACCTTCCACGAGGCCGCGCGCCGGCACAAGGCGCTGCTGCTGCTCAACATCCAGCCCGGCCGCGCGGACGCGCTCGGCGAGGTGAAGGCCCTGGAGAAGTGGCTCGTGCGGCCGGACGTGGGCATCGCCCTCGACCCCGAGTGGGAGATGGATCCCGGCCAGATCCCCGGCGACACCTACGGACACACCAGCGGCCCCGAACTCACCCGGATCGCCGACCACCTCGCCTCCCTCGTGGACCGCCACGACCTGCCGGAGAAGGCGTTCGTCTACCACCAGGTCGCCGAGTCGGTCGTCCACGACGAAAAGGCGCTCGCCGTCCCCGAGGGAGTCGCCGTGATCAAGAGCGCCGACGGCATAGGCAGCCCGGACCTCAAACGGCACACCTGGGACCGCCTGGTCGACCCGCTGCCCGACCGGCTCCGCACCGGTTTCAAGCTGTTCTTCGAGGAGGACACCGAGGGCGGCACCGAGCTGATGACCCCCGACCAGGTCCTGGGCCTGCGCCCGCGCCCGTCGTACGTGATGTACGAGTGAGGTCGGCCCGTCCCTGGACCGGCCGCGCGGCACCGGGCACTCTGGGGTGAGGACTTCCCAGTCGGGCAGGTGATCGCCATGACCGCCAAGGAGTGGACCGTCCGGATCCACATCACCGAGGAGGGCGACGAGACCCGCGCCCGTGCCGAACTCACCGCGCCGGGGAGCTCCATGACGGTCCTCGGCCACGGCACGGCACGGCGCAACCCGATCGACCGGCCGGTGCCGGAGATCGGTGACGAACTCGCCGTGGGCCGCGCCCTGGAGGACCTGGCCCTGCGGGTGCACGATGTCGCCGTCGACGACATCGTGGAGCTGGCCGGGAGTGTCGCCCCTGAGCGGCGGAGCGTCCCGGGCTGGCACATGCCGTGACCGGCGCGGGGACCCGCTCGCCGGAACTCGCCGTCCGCTACGAAGCGACCGTGGTGGTCTCATCCATCGGCGCGTGGCTCAGAGTTGTCCCACCGCGGTGGTCGGCGGCGGTGATGAGCTGGTCGAGCCGGTGGAGCGTATGAGTCATTTCCTCGACCCTGTCCGAGAGGCGGTCGCGTTCGGTGCGGAGCATGCGGCGCTGTGTGGCGGTGGTGCGGCCGTTGTTCACGCAGGGCAACAGTGCCGCGATGGACCGACTGCTGAGGCCGGCCGCGTAGAACTGCTGGAACAGGCGTACCACCTCGACGGTGCCTTCACCGTAAGTGCGCTGTCCCGACGGGGTGCGCTCCGGACTGAGCAAGCCTTGTTCCTCGTAGTAGCGCAAGGCACGCACGCTCACACCGGCCCGCTGCGCCAGCTCTCCGATCTTCACAACCCCGTCCCCCTCGTCCGCACTTGACCCTCACGTCAACGTGAGGTTTTAGCGTAGCGGACATGGACATTCGAAACGAGATTGCGCTGGTCACCGGCGCCAACCGCGGTATCGGGCACAGCTTCGTCACCGAGCTGCGACGCCGGGGAGCCAAGAAGATCTATGCGGCCACCCGCCGGCCGGAGACCATCCCCGAGATGCCCGGTGTCGTTCCGCTGATGCTGGACGTCACGGATGACGGGTCGGTGACCCGGGCCGCGGACCTGGCCGACGACGTCACCCTGCTCATCAACAACGCCGGGGTGTCGACCTTCGCCCGGCTCACCGACGGTGCGGAGGACGACATCCGGCTGGAGATGGAGACCAACTTCTTCGGCACCCTTCGCATGGTGCGCGCCTTCGCGCCGGTCCTGGACGCCAACGGCGGCGGTGCCGTGCTGAACGTACTGTCGGTCATGGCGTGGATGGCATACGAGCACTCCAACAGCTACGGGGCGTCGAAGGCCGCCGCTTGGGCGCTGACCAACGGCATCCGGTACGAACTCGCCGGACAGGGCACGCAGATCACGGCGCTGGCCATGGCAAGCGTCGACACCGAAATGATGGCGGGCATCGACGACGTGAAGTCGGACCCCGATGTGATCGCGAAGGCCGCGCTGGACGGCCTTGAGGCCGGTTCCCTCGAAGTGCTGGCCGACGGGCGGACGGCCCAGTGGAAGTCCCGGCTGGGCGAGGACCCGGCCCTTCTGTATCCGCAACTGTCCGCACAGGGCGCCACCAGGCCGTGAGCCTGCCTTCACACCGGGCCCTAGAAGTGATCACCGCTCTCGGCCGACTCCCGGAAGCGCGCGGCCAGTTCGCTGCGTGAGCGGATGCCGAGCTTGGAGTAGACGTGCGTCAGGTGGTACTGGACCGTCTTCACGGAGATGAACAGTTCCAGTGCCGCCTGCTGGTTGGTGGCTCCCGCGGCGACCACCTTCGCCACCGCCCGCTCCTGCGGCGTGAGTCGCGCCAGGCCCGCCGTGGCCCTCCCGGATTGCAGGCCGCCCGCCTGGAGTTCGCGGTCGCACCGTTCGACGTAGGTGCGGGCGCCCAGCGTGGCGTAGGCGTCCCGCGCGTTCCTCAGGACGGTGTCGGCCTCGCGCCGTTTGCCGACCCGGCGCAGGGTCTGGCCGTACGCGAAGTTCACGCGGGCCCGGTCGTACGGCAGCGGCAGCCCGTCGAGTCGCGCCAGGGCCCGGTCGAACTGGCTCCGGGCCGCCTCGATGTCACCGCTCGCGGCGGTCAACCGGCCCCGTGCGAGGCCGAGTCGGGCCTGCGCCGAGCGCTGTCCGCGCGCATCGGCACACTGTTCGTGCGGGCGCAGGAAGCGGTCGGCCTCGTCGAGGCGGCCCGTCATGACCAGGGCGTTGGCGTAGACGTCGGGCCAGGGCCAGAAGCCGGGTTCGTCGACGGAGCCCCTGGGGTCGAGCTGCACCACCGGTGTCAGCGCCTCGACGACGCGCTCGTACTCGCCGCGCGACTCCGCGACCTGGGCGCGCGCCAGGCATGACGGCACCAGCATGCAGGCGTACGGGTGGACGTCGGCCAGGGCCGCGCCGACGTGGTGGTCGGCGGCGGCCGCGTCGCCGCGTAGTGCGTGGATCTGCGCGGCGGTCCAGTGCACGAGCGGGCGCACGATTTCGATGCGGACGACGGAGAGCCGTTCGGCCGCGCGCTGCGCCGTCTCCAGCGCCTCCGACCAGGCGCCGAGGGCGAACTGGGTGCGGGCCAGCCAGCCTTGGGCCCACAGGGAGATCCGGGTCGAGCCCATCCGGTACCCGGTGGGGACGGCGGCCTCCAGCCTGCGGCGGGCGGACTCGGGGGCGTCGGTGGCGAAGTCGACCCAGCCCAGGCCCAGTTGGAAGCGCTGCGGCTGGGCACCGGCCGGGTGTCCCGCGGCGGCCTCCTCGTAGGCGGCCGCGGCCTCGTCGTGCCGTCCCGTCATCGCGAGCCCGAGGCCGAGCACGGCTTCCGATTCGATGCCGGACGGGTCGTCCGCCTGCGCCAGGCCGACGGCACGGCGGGCCCAGGTGACGAGCTCCTCCCCGTCCCAGCGGGCGAGGGCGTGCAGCACGCGCCGCTGGCTGATCCTCGCCATCAGCTCCGGTCTGCGCGCGGCGTCGCAGTGCGCCTCGGCGGCGTTCAGGAGCGACTCGGCCTCTGCGGGCCTGCCGCGCATGATGGCGAGGTAGGCGAGCACGGTGTCCCGCAGGGCGCTCGCCGGGAAGCTCTCCAACTCCGCCGCGAACATGGCGGCTTGGGGGATGTCGCCCGCCCCGATCATGGCGTCGACGGCGCGCAGCAGACGGTCCTCGCGGCTCGCGCGTCCGGTGCTGAGCCGTCCGGCCCGCACGAGGGTGTCGGCCACGGCGGACCACTCCCCCGCGCTGGCCCGCCGGGTCGCGTACCGGTCGAGTTCGCCGGCGAGGTCCTCGTCGGGGGCCGCGAGGGCGGACACCCGGTGCAGCAGGGCGCGCCCCGTGTCCTGGACGAGTTCGGCGGCCCGCCGGTGCAGGGCGGCCCGGTCCGTCAGGTCGATCCCGGTCAGGACGGCGGCGCGTACGAGCGGGTGGGAGAAGGCGAGTTGGGCGCGCCCGGGGTCGACGGCGGCGGTGAGGAGTCCGGCGGCGCGGGCCTCGTCGACGGCGGGCAGCGGGTCGCCGCTCAGTCCGGAGAGTGTCGACGCCTCGCTCAGGGGCGCCTCGTCGCCGAGCACCGCGCACGCCTCGACGAGCCCGCGGGCGGCCGGGCCGCACCGGTCGAGGCGGTGGCGTACGGCGTCGGTGCCGCGGGCGGGCGCGGGGAGTTCGGGGCGCCAGTCGCTCCAGACGTCGCGGGGCAGTTCGGCGAGGAGCCGGGACATGTGGCGGGGGTTGCCGCGCGTGCGCTCGCACAGGTGCCGGGCCGTGGGAAGTTCCAGCGCGAGACCGTGTCCTTCGCGTGCGAGGGCGCGGGCGTCGTGCGGGTCGAGCGGGCCGAGGCGCAGGGCGGTTCCCTCGCAGCCGTCGAGGAACTCGCGGGTGCGCAGCAGGGCGGCGGGCGGCGCCCCCGTCGGTCCGCCGAGTTCGTCGGGCCGGTCCCGTGCGAGGAGCACGACGAGGACGCGCTCGTCGGACATCCTGCGCAGCGCCGAGCCGACCGCGCGCAGGCTCTCCACGTCGGCCCAGTGGGCGTCGTCGACGACCACGACGACGGGGTCGCGTGCCTGCCGGGCCGCCCACTGCCGCCGCAGCGGTTCGGCCACCTCCAGGACGGCCGCCGGGTCCTGCGGGTCGGGCAGGGCGGCGCCGAGCGCGAGGGCGAGCTGGCGGGCGAGGCCGAACGGCAGCTCGCCCTCCCACGGGACGCCGGAGACGGACACCGTACGCACCCGGGAGCCGTCGGCGCGGAAGGTGTCCAGGACGTGCTGGACCAGGGCGGTCTTGCCGATGCCCGCGGGCCCCTCGACGAGCAGGAGGCCGGGGTGCCCGGAGCACGCCGCGGTGAGCGCCCGGGTCAGTGCCGCGGCCTCGCCGGTGCGTCCGACGAGGCCGCCCCGCGGTTCCGGGCGCCCGTTCATGGTCCAAAACGCTAGCAGGGGGACCTGATCAGCCAAGATCGCCGCCTGCGACCGGCAGGACACTTCCGGTGATGTACGAGGCCTCCTCGGACGCGAGGAAGCAGATGGCTGCGGCCTGCTCGTCGAGGGTCCCGTAGCGCTTGAGCAGGCTGGAGGCGACGGTCTGGTCGATGTGTGCCCGGAACCAGGCCCGCTCCCTCTCGGTGTCGTGCGAAGGTGTGCCGCGCGAGACGCGGCGGGGCGGGGCGTCGGTGCCGCCCGGCGCGGTGGCCACGACGCGGATGCCGGCCTCGGCGTATTCGAGGGCGAGCGAGGCGGTGAGGGCGTTGATGCCGCCCTTGGCCGCGGAGTACGGGATGCGGTGGATTCCGCGGGTGGCCGCCGACGACACGTTCACGATCACTCCGTGGCCCTGGGCCGTCATGCCGGGCAGGGCGGCGCGGCAGGACCACAGGGTCGTCATCAGGGAGCGGGTGATCTCCGCCTGGATCTCGGTGGCGGTGAACTCGGTGAACGGTTTGAAGTTGATCGCGCCGCCGACGTTGTTGACCAACACGTCGACTCCGCCGAGGAGTTGGGCGGCCTCCGTCAGGGCGGTGCGGGCGCCGTCGTAGGTTTCGAGGTCGGCGAGGACGGCGTGCGACTTGAGTTCGGCCGCGGCCTCGCGGACGGTGTCGGCACGGTCGACGAGGACGACGTCCGCCCCCTCGGCGACGAGCCGGTGGGCCACGGCGAGCCCGATGCCCTGGCCGGCTCCCGTGACCACGGCCCGCTTCCCGGCGAACCGGTCGATGTGCACGCTCACGCGGCGGCCTCCGCGGTGGCGCGGGCGGCCGGGGTGAACTTCTCGTAGTGGAAGCCCGCCGGGGTCACCCCGAGGGCGGTGATGTGTCCGCGGACGGCCTCGACCATGGCGGGCGGGCCGCACAGATAGACGTCGGCTGCGCCGTCGTGCAGGGTCGCCGCGTCCATCAGGCCGGTCACGAAGCCCTTGTTGCGGGCGGTGGAGGCGGCGTCGGCGACGCAGTGGTCGAAGGTGAGACCCGGGACGACCTCGGCGTAGTCCTCAAGGGTGTCCAGGTGGACGAGGTCCTCGTCTGTGGTGACACCGTAGAGCAGGTGCACGGGCTGGTGCACGGGCTGTCCCGCCGGGTGCTGGGCGATGCGCTCCAGCATCGACAGGAGCGGCGCGAGGCCGGTTCCGCCGGCGAGCAGCAGGGCGGGGCGGGCCCGGTCGCGCAGGTAGAAGCTGCCCATGGGGCCGGTGAATTCGATGCGGTCGCCGATCCGGGCGCGCTCGTCGAGGTATCCGGACATGGCGCCGCCGTCGACGACGCGGACCAGGAAGGACAGTTGGCGCTGGTTCGGTCCGGAGCTGAAGGAGTACGAGCGGGTCTGGTCGGTGCCGGGCACGGCGATGTCGACGTACTGGCCGGGCAGGAAGTCGAGGGCGTCGCGGTCGTCGACGTCGAGGGTGAACTCGACCGTCGTAGCCGAGTGCCGCTTGAGGTCGGCGAGGGTCGCGGTGTGGGTGGCCGGACCGGTCTTGGCGGCGGCCGAGTTGGCCGGGATGTTCAGCACGAGGTCGCTGTGCGGGGTCATCTGGCAGGGCAGGCAGTATCCGGCCGCGGCCTCGTCGTCGGTGAGGGCCTCGTCGATGTAGTCGCCGCCGTCGTAACCACCGGACTCGCAGCGGGACTTGCAGGTCCCGCAGGCGCCGTCGCGGCAGTCGAGCGGGATGTTGATGCGGGCCTTGTAGGAGGCCTCGGCCACGGTCTCGTCGGGGCGGCACTCGATGAATCGGGTGATGCCGTCCTCGAAGTTCAGGGCGACTTGGAAGGACATGCGGCGGCTCATTTCGGCGAGGGGGAACGGGGCGGGCGTCCAAAGACCAGGGATCAGGGATCAGGGATCAGGGATCAGACGTGGTAGATGTCCACGACGTGGTGCACGAAGTCGTTCTTCAGGACGACCTTCTTGCGGGCGATCAGCGGCTCGGGCCCGGAGATGTCGAGCGTGTAGTACGACGTGCCGAAGTACGTGTCGGTGCTCTGATAGCGGTAGTAGAGCGTGAACCAGTTGAACCGCACGTGCACCAGGTCGCCCTCGCGGCCGGTCACCTCGACGTTGCTGATGTTGTGGCCGGTACGGGGTTCGGGCAGGCTCGTCGCGCTGGAGCGGTCGGTGCGGATGCGGAAGACGCGGTCCTCGAGACCGGCCCGGTTCGGGTAGTAGACGAGGGAGATCTCGGTCTGCGGGTCGCGGGTGAGCGCGTCGTCGTCCGCCCAGGCGGGCATCCAGAACTCGGCGTCGGCGCGGTAGCAGGCGAGCCACTTCTCGAACTCGCGGTCGTCGAGGTGGCGGGCCTCGCGGTAGAGGAAACGGCGGACGTCCTCCAGCGTGAACTTCTGCACTGCGGTGGTCACTTGGCCGCCTCCTCCAGGTCGAGGGCCGCGTTGAGGGTGTCGAGCCAGTAGCGGTGCTGGATGGGGAAGAGGCCCTCGTCCTCGGTGCGCACACCGCTGGCGACCGGGTTGATGCCGATTTTCTTGGCGTCCTCGTCGGGTCCCTCGATCTGGTGCACGGCGCCGCGGCTGAGGTCGTTCCACGGCATGGACCCGGCGAGGTACGTCTTCTGGCAGGAGCGGAACTCCTCCAGGTCGTCGGGGGTCGCCATGCCGGTGGCGTTGAAGAAGTCCTCGTACTGGCGGATGCGCTGCGCGCGCTGCTCGGCCGGCTCCCCCTTGGGGGCGATGCAGTAGATGGTGACTTCCGTCTTGTCGACGGAGACGGGCCTGAAGTGCCGGATCTGGGAGCTGAACTGGTCCATCAGGTACACGTTCGGGTAGAGGCACAGATTGCGGGAGACGCCGATCATCCAGTCGGCCCGCTCGGCGCCCACCTGCGCGGCGAGCTCCTCGCGCCGCTCGTACAGGGGCCGGTTCGCCGGGTCGAGCCACTGGGTCCACAGCAGCAGATGGCCGTGCTCGAAGGAGTAGAAGCCGCCGCGCTGCTTGGCCCAGCCGCCCGCGTCCATCGTCCTGGTGTCGTTCTCCGACTCGCCGGAGGTGCGGCGGGCCTGGGTGGCGGCGTAGTTCCAGTGGGTGGCGGAGACGTGGTAGCCGTCGGCGCCGTTCTCCGCCTGCAGCTTCCAGTTGCCGTCGTAGGAGTACGTGGAGGAGCCGCGCAGCACCTCCAGGCCCTCCGGGGACTGGTCGACGATCATGTCGATGACGACGGCGGTGTCCCCGAGGTGTTCGGCCAGCGGCTTGACGTCCGCGTTGAGGCTGCCGAAGAGGAAGCCGCGGTAGTTCTCGAAGCGGGCGACCTTCTTCAGGTCGTGCGAGCCGTCCTTGTTGAACTGCTCCGGGTACCCGGCCTCGCGCGGGTCCTTCACCTTCAGCAGCTTTCCGGTGTTGTTGAAGGTCCAGCCGTGGAACGGGCAGGTGAAGGTGGTCCGGTTGTCGGTCTTGCGCCGGCACAGCATGGCGCCGCGATGGCTGCACGCGTTGATCAGACAGTGCAACTCGCCCTGTTTGTCACGGGAGATGACGACGGGCTGGCGTCCGATGTACGTGGTGAAGTAGTCCCCGATCTCCGGGATCTGGCTCTCATGGGCCAGATAGACCCAGTTCCCCTCGAAGATGTGCTTCATCTCCAGCTCGAACAGTTCCTCGTCGGTGAAGACGCTGCGCCTGATCCGGTGGACCCCGCGGGCGGGGTCCTCCTCCAGGGCGTCCGCGAGGATGCCCCGTGCGCGACTGGTGCCCTCCGCCATGTTCCCGTCCCTTCGCCTCGGCCAGGCCTGCCTGGTGGCGGCCGTGTTGCGGCTGCTTTTCAGCACCATGACAGCCGGGTGAAGAGTCGGCCCCGGACATTCCCCCAGGGTTGACCCAGGGGGGTATTGATATCGCGGGCATCTCAATAGGCTGCAACAAGATATTTGTGGAGTATGGGGTCCGCTCCCTACGCTGAAGCGCAACGAGGGCCCCACCGAACCGCAACAAAGGGGCAGTCGGATGGAATTGAGGCACCTGCGCTACTTCGCGGCCGTCGCCGAGACACGTCACTTCGGCAAGGCCGCGCAGGCGCTGCACATGGCTCAGCCGCCGCTCTCCCAGGCGATCCGCCGCCTGGAGACGGAACTGGGCGTGGAGCTGTTCACCCGCACCACCCGGCAGGTGTCCCTGACCGGCGCGGGCGAGGTGTTCCGCACCGATGTGGAGCGCATCCTCACGTCCGTCGACGAGGCGGTGGCCCGCGTGGGGCGGTTCGCCACCGGCGTCGAGGGCGTGCTCCGGGTCGGCCTGACCGGATCCGCCTCGTACCGCCAACTGCCCAGCCTGGCACGGCTGGTGAAACACGAGATGCCGCACGTGAGGATGGAGGTGCACACGGAGATGCTGACGCCCGCCCAGGAACTCGGCCTCATCGAGCGGCGCCTCGACGTCGGCGTGCTGCGCCCGCCCATCCGCCAGGAGGGCATCGCGCAGCGGCTGATCGCCGACGAGCCGCTCATCGCGGCCGTCCCTGAGGGCCACTGGCTCGCCGACGCCCAGGGCATCCGCGTCGAGCAGCTGCGCCACGAGGACTTCATCATGTACGGCGCCACGCTCGGCTCCGTCGTCAACGACGCCGTCGTCCGCTCCTGCCTGGCCTCGGGCTTCTATCCGCACCGCGCGTACGAGGTCACCGAGACCTCGGCCGCGCTGGCCCTGGTCGCCGCCGGCCTCGGTGTGGCGGTGCTGCCCGCCTCGATCCGCTCCGCGCCCCGCGAGGGCGTGGTGTGCCGGGAGATCGAGGACGCGCTGACGGTGCCGCTGGCGCTGGCCTGGCGCCACGACGACGACTCGCCGCTGATCCGGCAGCTGCTGGACGTACTGGAGCGGCACGACATGTTTGCGAGAGAGATCGAGGGAATGCCATGAAGATCGTCAAGGTGGAGGCCATTCCCTTTGCCATTCCCTACGTCAAGCCGCTGCGGTTCGCGAGCGGCGAGGTGCACACCGCCGACCACGTGCTGGTCCGTGTGCACACCGACGAGGGCCTGGTGGGCACGGCGGAGGCGCCGCCCCGCCCCTACACGTACGGCGAGACGCAGGACTCCGTCGTCGCGGTGATCGAGAAGATCTTCGCGCCGCAGATCCTGGGACTGACCGTCCTGGAGCGGGAGGTCGTGCACGCCCGCCTCGATCGGACCGTGGGCAATCCGGCCGCCAAGGCCGCCGTCGACATGGCTCTGTGGGACCTGCTCGGCCAGTGCGCGGGACTGCCGGTGTCCGGGCTGCTCGGCGGCTTCGGCGACCGGATGCGCGTCAGCCACATGGTCGGCTTCGCCCCGGCCGACGTGATGGTCGCCGAGGCCGAGCGGATCCGGGACACGTACGGCATCACCACCTTCAAGGTGAAGGTCGGCCGCAACCCGTACACCGAGGACGTCGCCGCCTGCCGGGCGCTGCGCACGGCCCTCGGCCCGGACGTGGAGCTCTACGTCGACGGCAACCGCGGCTGGTCGGCCTCCGACGCGGCCCGCGCCCTGCGCGAGATGGCCGACCTGGATCTGACGTTCGCGGAGGAACTCTGCCCCGCCGACGACGTGTTGGGGCGGCGCTGGCTCGTCGCGCAGAGCCAGGTCCCCTTCATCGCCGACGAGAGCGCGACGCGGGCCGCCGAGGTCACCCGCGAGCTGCTCGGCGGCTCGGCGACGGCCATCAGCATCAAGACCGCCCGCACCGGCTTCACCGCCTCCCAGCGGGTGCTGCACCAGTGCGAGGGCCTCGGCGTCGAGATGGTGATGGGCAATCAGATCGACGGCCAGATCGGCACGTTGTGCTCGGTCGCGTTCGGCGCCGCCCACCGCTCTTCCTCGCTGCACGCGGGTGAGCTCTCCAACTTCCTCGACATGTCCGACGACCTGCTCACCGAGCCGCTCACGATCGCGGACGGCACGCTGCGCGTCCGTGAGGGCGCGGGTCTCGGGATCGCCATCGACCCCGAGAAGCTGGCCCGCTACCGCCTGGACGTCTGACACACCCGACGCACCTCCACCTCACCAAGGATGGGACACACCATGACCGACACCGCCACCGAGCAGGCCACGGCCTCCGCGTCGGGCAACGCGGCCACCGAGCAGTTCCGCAGCAAGCAGCGCGCCGGGGCCCCGGCCGCCGACACCGAGCGGGTCAACACCCTCGTCTCCGAACTCCTGGGCGCCACCCACGACATCATCCGCCGCCACAAGGTCACCTACGCCGAGTACGACGCGCTCAAGTCGTGGCTGATCCAGGTCGGCGAGGACGGCGAGTGGCCGCTCTTCCTCGACGTGTGGGTGGAGCACGTCGTCGAGGAGGTCGCGAACGAGGACCGGGAGGGCAGCAAGGGCACCATCGAGGGCCCGTACTACGTTCCCGACGCGCCGGAGCTGCCCGCCGAGGCCACCCTGCCGATGCGCGAGGACGAGGGCGGCACGCCCCTGCTGTTCCAGGGCCAGGTGCGCACCGTGGACGGCACGCCGCTGGCGGGCGCCACCATCGAGATGTGGCACGCCGACGACGACGGCTTCTACTCCCAGTACGCACCCAACCTGCCGGAGTGGAACCTGCGCGGCACGGTCGTCGCCGACCCGCAGGGCAACTTCAAGATCCACACGGTGCAGCCGGCCCCGTACCAGATCCCGACCGACGGCTCCTGCGGCCGACTCATCTCGGCCGCGGGCTGGCACGCCTGGCGCCCGGCCCATCTGCACCTCAAGGTGTCGGCGCCCGGCCACCACCTCATCACCACCCAGCTGTACTTCAACGGCGGCGAGCACGTGTCCGACGACATCGCCTCCGCCGTCAAGCCCGAGCTGATCCTCGAACCGACGCCGGTCGCCGCGGGCGACGGGCGCGAGGTGACGTACGACTTCGTTCTCGACAAGGCGTGATGCACTGTGCTGTTCGCTGTACGCATGGACGTCGACATCCCGCGCGACCTCGCGCCGGACGAGCGCACCGACCTGGTGACCCGCGAAAAGGCCTACTGCCAGGAGCTGCAGAAGTCCGGTGAGTGGGTGCACATCTGGCGGTGTGTCGGTCAGTACTCCAACCTCAGTGTCTTCGACGTCGCCGACAACGAGGCACTGCACCGCATCCTGTGGGGCCTGCCGCTGTTCCCCTTCATGTCCATCGAGGTGACACCGCTCGCCCAGCACCCGTCGGACCTCGCCGCCGGGGGCCCGGTGCGATGACGCCGTTGCACCACGAGGTGAGCGGCCCGGCGGACGGGCCGCCGCTGGTCCTCGGCCCGTCCCTGGGCACGTCCACGGCGGTCTGGGGGCAGCAGCTCCCGGGCCTGTCACGGGACTTCCGCACGATCGCCTACGACCTGCCGGGGCACGGCGGCTCCGCCACCGGCCCGCCGCGCGACACGGGTGACACGGGTGACACGGGTGACACCACGGTCGCCGACCTGGCGGGCCTGGTCCTCTCCGTGGCGGACGGCCTCGGCCTGGACCGCTTCCACTACGCGGGCATCTCGCTGGGCGGGGCCGTCGGGGCCCACCTCGCCGCGCACCACCCGGACCGCGTCGCGTCCCTGGCGCTGGTCTGCTCCTCGGCGCACTTCGGCCCGCCCGGGCCCTGGCGCGAGCGGGCCCGCCTCGTCCGCGACCAGGGCACGGCTCCACTGCTGGACACCGCTCCGGACCGCTGGTTCAGCGACGAGTCCCTCGCCGCCACGGGCACCGGCCGCCGCCTGCTCGACGCCCTGGCGGCGACGGCCCCGGCGGGCTACGCGGCCTGCTGCGACGCCCTGGCCGCCTACGACCTGCGCGACCGCCTCGCGGACATCACCGCGCCGACCCTCGTGGTGGGCGGTTCGCGGGACATGGCGACACCGCTCCCCCACGCCCGCGAACTCGCGGCCGGTGTCCCGCGGAGCACCCTGGAGGTGCTGGAGTGCGGACACCTGGCCGCGGAGGCGCCTTCGCCGTTGCTGGAGACGCTGAGGAGGCACCTGGGCCGCGCACCGACCCCCTGAAATAGGATCACGCCATGCCCGACACGACCGAGCGCATCAAGATCTCGAAGCGCGCGCAGAACGTCGCCCCGTTCTACGCCATGGAGTTCGCCAAGCAGGCCGCGGCGCTGGAGGCCCAGGGCCACCACGTCGTCAAACTCAACCTCGGGGAGCCGGACTCCGGGGCTCCCCCGGCTGTCCGCGAGGCGATGCGCGAGGCCATGGACGGACGGCCGCTGGCCTACACGGCGGCGCTGGGCCTGCCCGCCCTCAGGGAGGCGATCGCCGGCTTCTACCGGGAGCGCCACCACGTCGAGGTCGACCCGTCCCGCGTCATCGTGACCGCCGGCGCCTCCGCCGCGCTGGTCCTTGCCACCGCGGCCCTCGTCGACGCCGGCGACGAAGTGCTCATCGGGGACCCCTCGTACCCGTGCAACCGGCAGATCGTCGAGAGCTTCGGCGCACACGTCACCCTCGTACCCACCGCGGCGGACACCCGCTTCCAGCTGGACGCGGCAGCGGTGCGAAAGCACTGGACGGACCGGACGTCGGGCGTCATGGTCGCCACGCCCTCAAACCCGACCGGGACCTCCGTGCCCGTCGACGAGCTCGACGCGATCTGCCGGTTCGCACGCGAGCGCGGGGCGTGGCGGCTCGTCGACGAGATCTACCTCGACCTCAGCGACCACGACGAGCACGGCCGGCCGCCGCGCAGCGCGCTGTCGGTCGACCCGGACGCCATCGTCATCAACAGCTTCTCCAAGTACTTCGGCATGACCGGCTGGCGGCTCGGCTGGTGCATCGCGCCCGAGGCGCTCGTCCCCGCGATGGAGCGGCTCGCCCAGAACTACTTCCTGTGCGCGTCGGCCCCCGCCCAGCAGGCCGCTCTGGAGTGCTTCACCCCGGCGTCGCTCGCGGTCTGCGAGGAACGCCGCGGCGAGTTCGGCGAGCGGCGCGCGCTCGTCCTCGACGAGCTGCGCCGGATCGGCCTGCCCGTCCCGGTCCCGCCCGACGGCGCGTTCTACGTCTACTTCGACGTCGGCGGCACCGGTCTCAGCTCCTGGCAGTTCTGCGAACGGGCCCTGCGGGAGGCGCACGTGGCGCTCACCCCGGGCCGCGACTTCGGTACGCACACGGCGGACACCCACGTACGGCTGTCGTACGCGGCGTCGGCCGATGAACTGCGCGAGGGCATGGCGCGGTTGGGCACGTTCGTGGCCACCCTGCGCTGATCGGGCCTCGCCGCGGTGGCGGGGAAGTGGCGGGGAACAATCCCCTCGCAACACCCCTATAGGGTTCGATCATGAGCGAAAGCACACCTCCGGAGGCTGCCGGGTACGACCGTGCGGCCGTGCTCGGTGAGCGCCTGAAGGAGCGCATCTACGCGTCGTTGACCCTGCTCGCCGTGCTGGTGGGCCTCGCGCAGGGCGGGCACGCCACCCACAAGGGGGCGACAGTGGCGGTGGCGGCCACCGCGATCGGTCTGTGGCTGGCGACCCTGGTCGCGGACATGCAGGCCCACCCCGTCGTGCACGGCAGCCGACCCACCCTGCACGACATCCGGCACGAGCTGTTCACCAGCAGTCCTCTGCTGACCAGCGCGATCGGACCGCTCCTGCTGACCGCCGTGTCCGCCCTGGGGGCCGTGGACCTCACCACGGCGCTGTGGATCGCCGCCGGCAGCGAGGTCGCGACGCTGGCCCTGTGGGGATTCGTCGGCGGTCGCAGGGCCGGCGCCGGCGCCCTGCACGCCACGGTGACCTCGGCGCTCAACGCCGCGATCGGCCTGGGCGTGGTCTCCGTGAAGCTGCTCGCCGGTCACTGACCCTCGCGCCCGCCGGACGGCGTGGGCAGCGCCTCAGAGCGGGAACGTGATGACCTCCGAGAAGCTCATGCTGAGCCCGCCCGGCGCGACGAAGTTGGCGATGTCCTCGGCGCCCGCCTGGCCTGCCGGCGAGGCGAGCGCGGCGAGCGCCTCGTCCTTGGAGTCCCAGTCCAGCACCGCCACCACGAAATGCGGCGGCCGGGAGCCGTCGGGCATCTCGGACACGCTCCACTGGAAGGACCGCAGCCCCGGCGTCTGCGAGGCCAGCGGCGCGTGCACCTCCCGGTAGTGCTTCAGGAACTTCTCGGGGTCGGCGGGGTGATCGTAGATGACGGTCATCCGGTACATCGGTCGGCCTCCTCGTGGCACGGTCCGCTCAGGGCGAGGGCCGTGTCGGCCGACCCTCCCGCACCACGGTTACCTTCCCCGGTCGGGGCGGAGCAGTCCCCGTTACTTCTGCTCGTCCTGTCCCTTTCCCTGGTCCATGCCGAGGTGCTTCTTGGCCTGGTCCTGGACGGAGTCGACCTGGGAGCTGTACTTGCCCTTCGTCTTCTTGTCCACGGCATCGCCGGCCATGTCGACGCCCTTGCCTGCCTGGGCCTCGTGCCCCTTGATCATCTGCTTGATCTTGTCCAACGCGGACATGGCAACCTCCTCGTAGGCCTCTCCTACCTCCAGGATCACGCCTGTGGGCACGGCTCGCATTCGGGCGCACCGGCCCGCGGCAGGCAGCGGCGCCCGGCCCCGCGAGCCGGAGCCGGGCGCACTCCAGGTCACAGCACGCGCAGCGTCCCGTACGCGGGCGCCGTCGAGCTCGTCCCCGCGTACACGTCGAAGCGGCCCCGCTCGACGCGGAAGGTGCCCGCCGGGTCGTTGGTCCAGAAGCCCAGGTCCTCCTCGCCGAGGGGGAAGGTGACCGTGGTGGTGGCGCCGGGGGCGAGAGTGACGCGTCGGAAGCCGCGGAGCTTGCGGACGGGCTGGGCGATGCTGGCCGCCACGTCGTGGACGTAGAGCTGGACGGTCTCGTCGCCGGTGCGGTGGCCGGTGTTGGTGACCGTGACGGTGACCTCGACGGTGGCGCCGGCGGCCAGTTCGTCCCGGGTGATCGACTCGCGGGTCGGCGTCGGCTCCGACGTCGTGAAGGTCGTGTAGCTCAGTCCGTGGCCGAACGGGAGGCGCGGGCCGTCCTCCAGGTCGAGGTATTTGGAGGTGTACTTCTCGTCCGGGTCGTAGGGGCGGCCCGTGCTCTCGTGGTTGTAGTAGACGGGGATCTGGCCCACCGCGCGCGGGAACGTCACCGGCAGCTTGCCGCCCGGGTTCACCGCACCGAACAGGGCGTCGGCGACCGCGCTGCCCGCCTCGATGCCGCCGTGCCAGGCCTCCAGGACGGCGGGCGCCGCGTCGTACCAGTCACCGAGGACGAGTGGCCTGCCGTTGACCAGCACCACCACGTACGGCCTGCCGGTCGCGGCGACCGCGGCGATCAGCTCCTCCTGGCCCGCGGGCAGCGCGATGTCGGCGCGCGCCGCGGCCTCGCCGCTGAGTGCCGGGTCCTCCCCCACGACGACCACGGTGACGTCCGCCGCGCGTGCCGCGTCGGCCGCCTGCGACGGGTCCGTGCCCGCGTGCGTGACCGTCGCCGACGGGGCCGCCTCGCGCACCGCCTCCACGACGCTGACCGACGGGAAGCGGCGGCAGCCGGGGCCCGCCCATGTGCCGTGCAGGTCGGTCGAGTCGGCGAAGGGGCCGACCACGGCGACCGAGGCAAGGTCCGGCGCGAGCGGCAGCGCCGACGCCTCGTTCTTGAGCAACACCATGCAGCGCGCGGCCGCCGCACGGGCGGCCGCGCGGGCGGCGGGACTCGGTTCGGTGATCTCGGCGGACTCGTCGCAGTACGGGGTCTCGAACAGGCCGAGCGCGAACTTCAGGCGCAGGACGCGGGCGACGGCGTCGTCGAGGCGGTCGAGCGGCAGCGCGCCCGACTCGACCAGGCTCTCGCCGTGTTCGGTGATGTTCGTGGAGACCATCTCCATGTCCATCCCCGCGGTGAAGGCGAGGGCGGCCGCGTCGGCGCCGTCCTCCGCGAAGCCGTGCGCGATCAGCTCCTGGACGCCCGTGTAGTCGCTGACGACGAAGCCGTCGAAGTCCCACTCGTCCTTGAGGATCGCCTGCATGGTGTGCGCGTTGCCGTGCGCGGGGACGCCACCGACCGTGTTGAACGCGGCCATCACGGTGGCCGCGCCCGCGTCGATCGCGGCCTTGAACGGCGGCAAGTAGTGGTTGCGCAGCCGCTGTTCGGACATGTCGACCGTGTTGTAGTCGCGGCCGCCCTCCGCTCCCCCGTACGCGACGAAGTGCTTGGCGCAGGCGGCGAGCCGGTCGTCGTGCGCGAGTTCGCTGCCGTCGGCCGCGCCCTGGTGGGCCCGGATCTTGGCGACGGCGTAGGCCGCGTTGAGGTACGGGTCCTCGCCGGAGCCCTCGGCGATCCGGCCCCAGCGCGGCTCGTGCGTCACGTCCATCATCGGGGCGAACGTCCAGCGCACCCCGTTCGTCCGGGTCTCGGCGTTCGCCACCTCGGCGTCGCTCCGGGACACCTCGGGGTCGAAGGCGGCGGCCTGGGCGAGCGGGATCGGGAACGTGGTCCAGAAGCCGTGGATCACGTCGAGGCCGAAGAGGAGCGGGATGCCGAGCCTGGAGTCCTCGACGGCGATGCGCTGCAGCGCGTTGGTGTGCGCCGCGCCGTGGATGTTCAGGACGGAGCCGAGCCGGCCCGCCCGCGCGGCGTCCTCCGTCTCGGCGGTCTGCCCGCCTCCTGGTCCTGTCTCTCCGGTCCACGTCAGCTGCTGGAGCTGCCCCAGTTTCTCCTGGACCGTCATCCGGTCCAGCAGTTCCTTGACTTGTGGTTCGTACGCTCGCAGCACGGGGTGACCTCGGAGCCTTCTCTGCCTGTTGCCGTTTCGATGTCCGCGAAGTTAACGTTCTCGCGCGGCATGAATGTAAGCGCATTCAATTGGTGGCGACAAGGCCCCCACCGGGCCTCCCGGAGGTTTCCCATGACGGAGGACGAGACTGGCCCGCTCCGGGTCATGTCGCTCAACCTGCATGTGGACTGGCCCGGTTCACCCCACCCGTGGCGCGAGCGCCGCCCGCTCGTCGCGGAGCTGCTGCGTGGCGCGCGGCCCCATCTGCTCGGTACGCAGGAGGGTCTGCGGGAGCCGCTGAGCGAGCTCGCCGACGACCTCGGGCGCGAGCGCTACGCATGGGTGGGTCAGGGCCGGGAGGGCGGCGACCGGGGCGAGTTCATGGCCGTCGGCTACGACCGCGAGCGCTTCGAGGCCCTGGAGCACGGCCACTTCTGGCTCTCCGACACACCTCACGTGGCGGGCTCGGAGACCTGGGGCGGGGGCTGCCCGCGCATGGTGACGTGGCTGCGGCTGCGCGACCTCACGACCGGCAGCGAACTCCTCGCCGCGAACACACACTTCGACCACGCGAGCGCGCACGCGCGTACCCGCGCCGCCCACCTCCTCGCCGACCGGCTGCACGCCCTCGCCCCCGGCATCCCCCGCATCGTGACCGGCGACTTCAACACCGCCGCGGGAGGCGAGGTGCACGCGGCGCTGCTCGACGCGGCGGACCTGGTGGACGCGTGGGACGCGGCCGAGCGGCGCGGGCCCGCCCTTGGCACCTTCCACGACTACGGCCCGCCGGAGCCGGACGGCGAGCGCATCGACTGGATCCTGGTCTCGCCGGGCACGCGCGTACGCGAGGTCGTGCTCGACGAGTTCACGCGGGACGGCCTGCGTCCGACGGACCACCTACCGGTGCGCGCGGAGGTCCGGCTCCCGCGCGTGTCCCGCCCCTGACCCGAGCGCCCGTCTCCATCCGCACCCGCACCCGCTTCCGCACCCGCACCCGCACCCGCACCCGAAGGACGTTCACCGTGTCGCTGCCCGACCGACGCCCCGCCACCGAGTGGCTCGCCGACGCCGTGCTCTACCAGATCTATCCGCAGAGCTTCGCCGACTCCGACGGGGACGGCATCGGCGACTTCGCCGGGATCGAGGCCCGACTCGACCATCTGTCGTGGCTCGGTGTGAACACCGTGTGGCTCAACCCCTGTTTCGCGTCCCCGTTCCTCGACGCCGGATACGACGTCAGCGACTACTTCTCCGTCGCGCCCCGCTACGGCACCAACGACGACCTCGCCCGCCTCGTCGAGGCCGCCCGCGGCCGGGGCATCCGGGTGCTGCTCGACCTCGTGGCCGGGCACACCTCCGACGCGCACCCGTGGTTCACGGCGTCCGCGAACGACCCCGCCGACCAGCGCTACATCTGGGCGAACCCCGAGGACCCGGCCACCCTCCCCGACGGCTTCGTCGCCTCCCCCGGCAGCCGCCCCGGCTTCTACCTGCCGAACTTCTTCGAGTCGCAGCCCGCCCTCAACTTCGGCTACGCACGCCGGGATCCGGCCGAGCCGTGGCGCCTCCCGGTGGACGCCGAGGGCCCGCGCGCCAACCGGCAGGCACTGCGCGACGTGATGGACCACTGGCTGTCGCTCGGCCTGTCGGGCTTCCGCGTCGACATGGCGGCGTCGCTGGTCAAGGACGACCCCGACCAGTCGGCGACATCGGCGCTGTGGCGGGAGCTGCGCGGCTGGCTGGACACCACGCACCCGCACGCCGCGCTGCTCTCCGAGTGGGGCGACCCTGCGACTTCGGTGCCCGCCGGTTTCCACGGTGACTTCTTCCTGCAGTTCGGCCCCGTCCAAGACGGCATCGCCCTGCGCTCCCTCTGGAACAACTTCGAGGGCACGGTGAGCGAGCCCTGGGAGCCCCTGGAGCCGTACTTCGGGGCGGAGGCGCAGGGCTCCCCGCGTACGTTCCTCGACATCTGGCGCTCGACCACCGACACCATCGGCGACGCCGGATTCGCCTGCCTGCCCACCGCCAACCACGACTTCTCCCGGCTGTGCTGCGGCCCGCGCACCGCGGAGCAACTGCCCGCCGCGTTCGCCTTCCAACTCACCTGGCCGACGCTGCCGGCGATCTACTACGGCGACGAGATCGGGATGCGCTACGTCCCCGGTCTGCCCGACCACGAGGGCAGCAGGCTCGGCCCGCGCTACAACCGCGCCGGTTCGCGTACCCCGATGCAGTGGGACGCCACCGTGAACGCGGGCTTCTCCACGGCGCCCGCCGACAAGCTGTACCTGCCGCTCGACCCGAACCCTGCCCGGCCGAACGTCGCCGACCAGCGGGCCGACCCCGAATCGCTCCTGAACCTGGTCCGGCGCCTGATCGAACTGCGGACGTCGCGTCCGGAGTTGGGCTCGCAGGGCACGGCCCGCGTACTGCACGACGGGTACCCGCTGGTGTACGTACGGGGTGAGCACCATCTGGTGATCGTCAACCCGGGCCGGGCCGACGCCTCGTTCGACCTGCCGCCCGAGTACGCGGACCGGGCCGCGACGCCGCTGCTCGCGCAGGGGGTCGAGGTGACCGGCGGAAGGGTGCGGGCGGCCGGGTTCGGCTTCGGGATCTTCGAGGTCTGAGCCGGGCCGCTCCTACGACGCGGGCGGGGCCCCGAAGAGGCGCAGGATGCTGAGGCGGAGGGCGGCCTCGGCATCGGCGTGCGTCATGCGCCCGGAGGTCGCCTCATCGCCCGCGGCGTGGCCGAGCGCGACCATCGAGGAGACCAGCCAGTGCGGCGGGAGGTCCGAGGTGAACTCACCGGCCCGCCGGCCCCGTTCGACGAGCCTGGTGAGCCGTTCGGTGACGGGTTCATGCAGTTCACGGTCCCGGTCCTCCTCCCCGCCCCGGTCCACTTCGCGGCCCTGGTCCTCTTCGCGGTCCCGCTCGGCCCGGTCTCCTGGCTCCGGTGACGGGACGGCGGAGGCCTGGAGGAGCGGGGCATTGTCCTCGAAGGACCGCCACGCCGCGTCGAGGAACCTCAGCAGCGCGGCCGTGGCCGTCCCCTCGTCGAGCATCGCGCCTTCGAGCGCGGTGACGGACTCCGCCGTCATCCGGTCGAGCGCGGCCCGGACCATGCCTTCGCGCGAGGAGAAGTGGGCGTAGACCGTCTGCCGGGTGACCCCGGCGGCTTGCGCGATGGCCGCCATCCCCGCGTCGGGGCGCTGCCGGAGCAGGCGGGCCGCGGCGTCGAGCACCTGGGCCCTGCTGCGCTCGGCATCCGCCCGGCGGCGCGGCTGACGTTCCTCGGGGACAACCATCTCTTACACCCTTGTCAAAATTACCGGATCGGGGATATCTTACAGACCTGTAAGAGATCGTAGCCGACCAAGGCTCGCCGACTCGCCGCGCCGGCGTCCGAACCGAGAATCAACGGGGAGCCATGCCGCCTTTTGCCGACACCGATGCCGCGACGTTCATCGCCGCCTTCTTCGATTCCCTCACCTCCTCGACCGTTCGGGGCGACTCGCCCGACGAGGTGATGGAGCGCCACTTCACCCCGGACATCGTGCAGTTCAGTGACGGAATCCGACTCGACCACAAGCGCCTGCGCGATCACTTGCGGCCGGTCGCGAGGAACGTGACGGGGTGGCGCTTCGAGGTTCACGAAGCCTTCGCCGAGGGCACGCACATAGCCGCCCGCCTCACCATCCACGCCACCGGCCGGAAGGGCGGCCCCACCGCCACCGACGTCCATCTCTTCGCGGACTTCACGGACGACGGACGCATGCACCGCGCACACCAACTCACCCGCATGCTTCCCGCGCCCGACGCCGAGGAGGACCTCAGCCCTTCCGCACCGTGAACTCCCCCCGCTTCACCCGCAGCACCGTCCGCCCGCCCTCCGACGAGGACTTGGCACCCTCGCAGTGGGCCGGGCCGTCCACGGCGACCACGGCCTCGTCGCCGAGCGTACGGAAGGTGACCCGGCCGTCGCCGACACCCGTGATCTCGGCGGTCGCGTAGGCGATGCGCAGCCCGCCCGCCGTCACACCGAGCGGGAGGATCGCCGAACTGCGGCCGGGGAGGTGGAGGCGTTCCCCGCCGAAGAGGGCCTTGCCCTTCTCGGTGACGGCGACGTCTTCCGCGTATCCGGAGGTGACGTTGAAGGCGTGCAGCAGGCGGCCACCGTCGGTGTCGCGCGTGGTGAGCAGGAAGACACCGGGGCGGGTGGCGGAGTGCCGCACGGCGGGTGCCGCGCCGAGTTCACGGAAGGCGCCCATCCAGAAGTCGAGGTCGCAGCGGTAGTCCGTGGCGACGACCACGGCGCGCCCCTTGCCGACGGGGATGTCGAAACCGCCGCCCTTGCCGGTGGTGAGCTCGCGCAGGATCGTCGTGCCTCGGCTCGGCGTGCTCAACTGGGCCGCGCTCACCCGGATTTCGGCGATGCCATCGGCCCAGCCGTGCGCGGACACGGACAGCCAGAATTGGTTGGCGTCGGTCATCGTCTTCTCGGGCTTCAGGCCGAGCGCGTCCTGGAGGTGGGTGCAGGGCTCGCCCGCCATGTCCTTGCCGGGCACCTTCCCGGAGAGGACGAGCTTTCCGCCCGCCTCCAGGTAGCGCACGAGGCGCTCTTGCAGGGCGGCGGGGAGGTACTCGCCCGTGGCGAGCGCGAGGACCGGCACATCCTTCGGGTCGACGTCGCGGGCCTGCAGGTCGACGCTGCGGTAGCGGAAGCCGCCGAGGAGCATGCCACGGGCCAGCGCACCGCCGGGGCCGTAGCCGCGGGTGCTCTGGACGTCGGCGAGGACCGCGTCGACGGAGTCGCGCCTCGGCGGGTGGTACTCGGTCAGGTAGTGGTCGGGTACGAAGGCCAGTGCCACGGCGTCGTACTCGGGGCGGGCCGTCGCGAGGAGTGGGGCGAGTGCGCGGACCGAGCGGGCGCTGCGGCGGGTCGGCTCGAAGCTGACGCCGCGCCGGCCCTCGGGGTCGACGGGCGCGGCGAAGCCGTGGCGTTCGCCGGTGATGCCGATGCGGTCGTTGCCGTCGCCCGTCGGCTTGTCGAGCTTGGGGTTGAACCCGCCCGCGAACAGGTAGTAGTTGAGCAGCTTGTTGCCCTGGGCGAGGCAGAGGCGGGTCTTGAGCCAGGTGCTCTCGGCGTCGGTCTGGGCCGAGAGGCTGTTGCCGTAGTCGGCGTGCCCGGCGTCGAACTCCAGGGCGGACAGCGGTTGTTGGTCGTCGCCGACCGCGTCCATGAAGGCGTTGATCAGGTAGAGGTCGGTGACGTTGTGGAGGTCGAGGTCGCCGAGGTAGAAGTCGGAGCCGGCGATCATTCCGGGCTTGCCCGCGTACGTCTCCATGAGCTGGCTGATGCCGATGGGGAAGTTCTCGGCGGTGCCGCCGCCGGTGCCGTGGATGTTGATGAGGAAGGGGATGCCGCGGACTCCGCCGTCGTGCGCGTAGCTCTTCAACTCGTCCACGTAGCGGGCGAACCGTCCGCGCATGAACCTTCCGAGGTCGTGCATGAGGGCGGCGGCGTACGCGTTCTTGGGGGAGCGGATCGCCTTGTCGCGCGCGTCGGCGGGGTCGCCCGCGAAGGGGTAGCGGTCGCCGAGATCGGCGCCGTACGTCGTGTCGAGCCAGTCGTTGAAGTCGGCCAGGGCGCCCGGGGTGAGGTTCGGGCCGTTGCTCACCCACGCCAACATGCCGATCTCGTTGTCGAGTTGGCAGGCGATGACGCCGGGCTTGCCCTTGCGGTGCAGGCGCTTGGCGAGCACCGGCATGACGGCGGCGTACCAGCGCTCGACCTCCTTGAGGTAGGCCGGTGCCAGGTAGTCGAGGGCGGCGGTGGTGGCCTTCGCGTCGTCCCAGCCCGCGCCGACGATCGCGGGGTGGTCCTTGCGGACCCGCTCGGGCACGCCCTCGCCCTTCAGCTCGGCCATGGTGAAGGGGCCGGGCCGGGCGATCACCTTGAAGCCGTTGTCGCGGCACAGGTCGAGGAAGGCTCCGAGGTCGCGCTCGGGGCGCGTGCGTCCGGTGACGTCGAGGCTGCCGTCGCCGGTCTCGTGCCACATCCACGGGATGTACGTGGCGATGGTGTCGAGCCCGGCCTCCTTCGCGCGGTCCAGGCGGGACTGCCAGTCCGCGCGCTTGAGGCGGAAGTAGTGGATCTCCCCGGCCATCACCACGGTGGGCTCGCCGTCGATCCACAGCTGCTTGTCGCGGAAGGTGACGGCGGCGTCGGTGTTCGCGTCCTTCGAGGGCGTGGCGGCCGCCGCGGGGGACGTGCCGACACCCGTGGCGAGGGCGGCCGGGGCGGCGGTCATCCCGGCGAGCACGGTGCGGCGGCGGGTGCCGGTGGTCTCCGTGGGCGCGGGCAGGGCAGACGGCATGAACACTCCTGTGCGAAGAGGAAGGGATCGGCGCCCGTCACAGATGCTCGGGCGTGTCCTGGTAATGCAGTTGGAGCCGGGTGAGCTCGTCCGTCAGCTCCGCCACGACGTCCGCGTACGCCGGGTCGTCATAGCGGTTGTGCAGTTCGTCCGGGTCGCGGACCAGGTCGAACAGCTCCCACTCGGGTGTGCGCCGCTCGGCCTTCGCGCCGACCTGGCCCGAGCCGTGGCCCGGGTAGTGGATCAGCTTGTGGGTGTGGGTGCGGATGCCGTAGCTGGCCTGGACGTTGTGGCAGACGTCGAGGTGTTCGAAGTAGCGGTAGTAGACGGCCTGCCGCCAGTCCTCCGGGTGTTCGCCGCGCAGGAGCGGGAGCAGGCTGCGGCCCTGCATGCGCGGGTGGGGCTCCGCGCCCGCCAGGTCGAGGACGGTCTGCGCGTAGTCGACGTTCACGACCAGTTCGTCGCAGGCCGACCCCGGCTCCACGACGCCGGGCCAGCGCACCACCAGCGGGATCCGCAGCGAGGGGTCGTACATGAACCGCTTGTCGAACCAGCCGTGTTCACCGAGGTAGAAGCCGTGGTCGGAGGTGTAGACGACGGCGGTGTCCGCGGCGTCGCCCGTCACGTCGAGGTGGTGCAGGACGCGGCCCACGTTCTCGTCGAGCGCGGCGATGACCCGCAGGTACTCCTTGATGTACCGCTGGTAGCGCCACTCCCGCTCCTCGCGCTCCGAAAGCCCCTCGGGGACCGGCGCCTTGAGGTCGCTGTCCTGGAGGTCGCTCATCCGCATCTGCGCCTCGACGGCGGCCGTGGAGCGATGGCTGTAGTCGTCGTGGAGCGTGGCGGGGGCCGGGATGTCCTGGTGCTCGTACAGGTGGCGGTGGCGCTCCGCCGGTTCGAACGGGCGGTGCGGTGCCTTGTGCTGGATGAGCAGGGCGAACGCTTTGTCGGGGTCGCGGCGGTCGAGCCAGTTCAGGGCCAGGTCGGTGATGATGTCGGTGACGTAGCCGGGGTACTGGCGCTCCCCGTCGCGGGTCACGAACGTCGGGTCGTGGTAGACGCCGTGCTCCGGGAGGATCTCCCAGTGGTCGAAGCCGACCGGGTCGCTCTTGGGGCCGTGCCCGAGGTGCCACTTGCCGATGATGGCCGTCTGGTAGCCGGCGGCCCGCAGCATCGCGGGGAAGGACGGCTGCGCGGAGTCGAACTTCTGGCCTGCCTGCTCCAGCGTCGTCATGCCGTTGATGTGGCTGTACGTGCCGGTGAGCAGGCTCGCGCGGGCCGGGGAGCAGATCGAGTTGGTGCAGAAGGCGTTGTCGAACCGCATGCCCTCGGCGGCGAGCCGGTCGACGGCCGGGGTGGTGTTGATGACGCTGCCGTACGCGCCGATGGCCGGGACCGCGTGGTCGTCGGTCATGAAGAGGACGAGGTTCGGTCGGCGGCCGCCCCCGGTACGCGGCCTCACTTGAGGCCCGCCGTGGCGATGCCCTGCGTGAAGAAGCGCTGGAGCACGACGAAGACGAGCAGCACCGGCAGGACGACCAGGAAGGCGCCCGCCATCAGCACGCCGTTGGAGCCGTCGGCCTGCGTCGGGTCGGTGGCGAACGTGGCGAGGGCGACGGGCAGTGTGTACTTCGACGGGTCGTTGGTGACGACGAGCGGCCACAGGAAGTTGTTCCACGACCCCAGGAACGTAAAGATCGTCAGCGTCGCCAGGGCGGGCTTGACCAGCGGAAGCACGATGCGCCAGAAGATGTACCACTCGCGGGCGCCGTCCATCCGGGCCGCTTCGAGGAGTTCGTCGGGCACGGCCTGGATGAACTGGCGCATCAGGAAGACACCGAAGGCGCCGGCGGCGAACGGCAGGATCAGCGCCGCGTAGCTGTCGACGAGGTCCATGCCGCTCATCATCACGAACTTCGGCAGCAGCATGAGGTTGTCCGGCACCATCAGCGCGCCGAGCACCATGGCGAACACCGGCCGCTTGCCCATGAAGTTCAGCTTGGCGAGCGCGTAGCCGAGCATCGAGCAGAACAGCAGGTTGCAGGCGGTGACGAAGACGGCGACGAGGGCCGAGTTGAAGAACGCCTGCCCGACGTCCATCAGGTCCGCGAGCTTGCCGAAGTTGGCGAGCGTCCACTCGGTGGGGATCCACACGGGCGGGCTGGCGCCCAGCTCGCGCGGGGTCTTGAAGGAGGACAGCGCCATCCACAGGAACGGCGCGACCATCACGAGCAGGCCGACGCTCAGGAGCACGTAGACGGCCGCGCGCGAGAGTCGGGGCCTGCCGCCGCGGACCCTGGTGTCGGTCGTGGTGGCGCTCATGAGGTCTTGTCCTTCAGCAGGCGGAGCTGGAGCGAGGTGACGGCGAGGACGATCACGAACAGGACGTACGCCATCGCGCTCGCGTAGCCCATGTGGAAGAAGTCGAAGCCCTCGCGGTACATGTCGAGCGACAGCGTCATGGTGGCCTCGTTCGGGCCGCCCTGTGTCATCACGAACGGCTCCTCGAAGACGTTGAGGAAGCCGATGGTGGTCATCACGGCGACGTACAGCATCGTCGGCCGCAGCAGCGGCACCGTGATCTTGCGGAGCTCCTGGAAGGCGTTCGCGCCGTCGATCCGGGCCGCCTCCCGCACCTCGGTCGGGATGGCCTGGAGGCCCGCGAGGAACAGCACCATGGCCGTGCCCATGTTCCGCCAGACCGCCATCACGATCAGGGACGGCATCGCGAGCGTCTCGGAGCCGAGGAAGTCCGGGGTGGAGAAGCCGAGTTGGTGGCCGACCCCGGCGATCAGGCCCTCGCTGGGGTCGAGGACGAAGCGCCAGATGACGGCGACCGCGACGATGGCCGTGACCACGGGGGCGTAGAAACCGACGCGGAAGAAGGTGCGGAAGCGGTCGATGCCCGAGTTGAGGAGGACGGCGGTCACGAGGCCCGAGCCGATGGTGAGCGGCACTCCGAGGACCACGAAGTACAGGGTGTTGAGCAGGGCGCGGACGAACTTCTCGTCCTGGAACAGCTTCGTGTAGTTGTCCAGGCCGACGAACTGTGCGGACAGCGGGTCGGTGACGTTGCGCAGGCCGAAGTCGGTGAAGCTCATCAGCAGCGTGGCGATGATCGGGAACGCCATGAAGGTGAGGAACACGGCAAGGAACGGCGTGGAGAACAGCCAGCCGGCGAGGTTGTGGCGTGCGAGCCGGTCCTTGCGCAGACCGTTGCCCCCCGGGCGGGGCGGGACGTCGTCGGTACGTCCCGCCCCTTCCGGGTCCTTGCGCACGCGGCCTTCGGCGCCGGTGGCCGCGGTGGTGGAGCTCATGGTGTCAGCCCACCAGTCCCGCGGCGGACTTCTGGAGCTGCTTCGCGGTGGCGCTCGCGTCGGCGCCGCGGGCGATCTTCTCCAGGGCGCTCTCGATCTGCACGGCGAACTCGTTCCACTTCTCCACCGGCGGGACGGCCTCGGCCGAGCCGAGCGCCTTCTCGAAGACGGGCAGCGAGCTGTCGCCGTTCTTCATCGCGGGCTGGTCCCAGGCGGCCTTCGCGGCGGGCAGCGTCTTGTCCACCTCGTACCAGTGGGCCTGCACCTTCGGCGTGGCCAGGTACTTGGTGAACTCCTCGGCGGCCGCCTTGTGCGCGCTGTCCTTGAAGGTGACCAGGGAGGAGCCGCCGACCCAGGAGGTGGACGACTTGTCGCCGGGCACGGGCGCGACGGCCCACTTGCCCTTCAGCTCCGGGTGCTGGTCGTTGATGTTCTGCACCATCCAGGGGCCGGACTGGAACATCGGCCGCTTGCCGTTGGAGAAGTCCTTGGCGGCGTCCTCGCCGGGCGTGAAGTTCTTCTTGGCGAGCCCCTTGTCGAAGTAACTCCCCCACGCCTTGAAGGCCTTGACGGCCTGCGGCGAGTCGAGCGCGGGCTTGCCGTCCTTGCCCAGCAGCTCACCGCCGGTCGAGTACAGGTACTGGAGCCAGCCCTGCCAGGCGCCGGTGGCGCCGGGCTGCAACTGGGTGCCGTACTCCGCGCCGTGCTTCTTGTACGCGGTGGCGAGGGCCTGCTGGTCGGCCCACGTCGTCGGGGCCTTGGTGACACCGGCCTTCTTGGCGAGGTCGGTGCGGTAGTACAGCGCGCGCACGTCGGCGTACCAGGGGACGCCGTAGGCCGTGCCGTCCCTGACGTTGCTGTCCCAGGTGGCGGGGAAGAAGTCGGAGCGCTTGAAGGCCTTGGTGTCGACCGGTTCGAGGGCGTCGAGCGCGATGAACTCACCCATCATCGTCGAGCCCATCTGCGCCATGTCCGGGAGCTTCTTGCCCGCCAGGGAGGACACCAGCTTCTGGTGCACGACGTCCCAGCCGACCGGGGTGATCTTCACCTTGATATTGGGGTGTTCCTTGGTGAACTCCGCGGCCACGGGCTTCAGTCGCGCGCCCTCCTCCCCCATGGCCCACACGGTCAGCGTCTGCTTGGCGTCGGCCGCGACCTCCTCGCCACCTCCGCTTCCGCACCCGGTCAGGGCGATGGCCGACACGAGGGTCAGGGCCAGACCGGTGGACAGGGTGGTGCGTGACATGGCTCCTCCTAGACGCGCAATACGCGCTGGTGCTCGGGCTGCGGCGAGCAAGCGGCAACAGCCGTTGTATGCGCTGCCTGTATGCGCTTACACAACGATGCAGGCACGACCCTGACGCACGGTTCGGGTCAGCTCAAGAGCCACAGAGGTAACGCTTGGGTAAACCTGCTGAACTGGCGGCATCGAGAGGGCAGTCGGAAGGGTGTGCGCGGCACGTGTGAGGTCCCGGGTGCCCGGGACCTCACACGAAGAAATCCAGGTGCCCGGTACCTCCCTTCGGCGGCACACTGCCGCCATGGACCACGTGAGCACCGCCGAGCAACTGGTACGCGACCGCTTCCCCGACGCCCGCGCCGCCTTCCTGGCGGGCAGCGTCCTGACCGAACGTCGCACGCCGCGCTCCGACTTGGACATCGTGGTTTTGCTCTCCGGCCCGCCCGCGCCCTACCGCGAGAGCCTCCTGCACGAGGGATGGCCGGTGGAACTCTTCGTGCAGACCGAGGCCGACTGGCACCGCTTCGTCGAGCAGGACATCGCGAACCGCAGGTCCCCGCTCCTGGCCATGTGCGCCGAGGGCCTGCTGCTGTCCGACGCGGACGGGATCGGCGCGGCGCTGCGCGCGGAGGCCCGGCGGCGGTGGGCGGCCGGTCCTCCGCCGGTCCCGGAGAGCGAACTGGAGGACAGGCGGTACGCCCTCACCGACACCCTCGACGACCTCGAAGGCTGCGCCGACCCCTTGGAACGCGCCTACCTGGTCGCGCACTTGCTGGGCCGCGCCTCGGAACTCGCGCTGCTCGCGGGCGGGCACTGGCTCGGCGGCGGCAAGTGGCTCTCGCGTCGGCTCGCGGACGCGGACCCGCAGCTGCACCGGCGGCTGACGGCCGGCGCGGCGGCGGCCATGTCCGGCGTGGCGGACACCGGAGACACCAAAGCTGCCGGACACACCGGAGACACCAATGCCACCGGAGACGCCGGAGACACCAAAGCCGCCGGAGACACCGAAGCCGCCGATGCCGTCGTGGGGCGCTTCGCCGACGTGGTGCGGGAGGTCCTGGATGCGGCGGGTGGGCCGTGCTGGGCCGGGTACCGCCGCGACTGATCACTTGCCTCCCTGGCCTGCGAACTCCGCCGACCTTGCCCCCCGCACAGCCGCCCGCCTATGGTGAATGCGCTTTCATCCGTCGGAGGGCCACGGCGCCCCCGCAGCAGACTCGGGGGCCGCCCAGATGACCACCACCCCCACGGTGTACGACGTCGCCGAGCGCTCCGGTGTCTCGATCGCCACCGTGTCGCGGGTCTACCGCAACCCCGACTCGGTGCGCGCGCAGACCCGCGAGAAGGTGCTCGCCGCCGCCCGCGAGCTCGGCTACGTCCCGAGTGGTAACGCCCGGGGTCTGGCGAGCCGTTCGACCGGCGTGCTCGGCCTGTGCTTTCCCGACTACTCGGATCCGGACGCCGAGTCGGAGGCGGAGGCCGGGGTCGGCGACGAGCCGGACGACAACGCGGCGATGCTCTACTCCGACCAGATCATCCGCGGCATGGAGCGCGCCGCGCGCCGGCACGGCTACGCGCTGCTGATCGCGGCCTCGCTGAAGAGCGGCCCTGAGACGCTGGTCGCGAAGGTGGCGGGGCGCGTCGACGGTTTCGCGGTGCTCGCCCGCACCGTCCCGACGGAGGAGCTGGAGGTCATCTCGCGCCGCCGCCCCGTCGTGATGCTGGCGGGCCCGCGCGAACCCGGCGAGCTCGACCGCCCGGTGCGGCTCGACCACATCCAGGTCGCGAACGCCGACGGCCAGCGCGAGTTGACCCGCCACCTCATCGAGGACCACGGCCTGCGCCGCCTGGCCTACGTGGGTTCGGCGGAGGACTCCCCTGACGTGGAAGCCCGCTTCCGCGGCCACACCGAGGCCTGTCGCGCCGCCGGGATCGCGGTGGCCGACGCACCCGACGTGCGCGTCGGCATGATGACGCAGGCAGAGGGCGCGCGGGCCGCCGCCACCCTGCTCGACGGCCCCGGCGAGCACCCCGAGGCGCTGCTCTTCGCCAACGACCAGATGGCGGTCGGCGCCCTGCACACCCTGGAAGGGCGCGGCCTGCGCGTGCCGCAGGACGTGACCGTCACCGGCTTCGACGGCATCCCGCTCAGCCGCATGGTGCGCCCCGCGCTCACCACGGTCCGCCAGCCGATGCGCCGCATGGGCGAGGAGGCGGTGGAGCTGCTGGTGCGGCGCCTGAACGGCCAGGAGAACAAGGAACCCGAGTCGCTGACGCTGCCGGTTTCGGTGGTGCGCAGGGCGAGTTGCGGCTGCTGAGGGCCGACCCCGAGGGCGACGCACGCGACGTCCCGCGCACCCCGCCCTCACCGCCATCCCCATATCGGTCATACTCGATGAAACACGCACAACGTCGCAGATCGAGGAGTCCGTCATCACCATCACAGGACCCGCGCCCACAGCAGCCGTTGACCGAACCCCCGGCCTCTCCAGGCTGTGGCACGGCGTGTTGGCCGTCGTCATCGCGGCGGCGCTCGTCACGCAGCTCGTGCTCGTGTTCAGCGGTGGGTCCGCCGCCGGGGCCGGGGACACCACGGGGGACCAGGCCGGCGCGGTGACCCGGCTGGTGCGCATGCTCAGTTACTTCACGATCCAGAGCAACATCCTCGTCCTGGCCTGCGCCGTGTCCCTGGCGCTGCGTCCCGGCCGGGACGGCTCCGGGTGGCGGGTGCTGCGGCTGGACGCGCTGCTCGGCATCACGATCACCGGCCTGGTGTTCGCGATCGTCCTCGCGCCGCAGATCCACCTCGAAGGCGTCTCACTGTGGATCACCGTGGGGCTGCACTACGTCGCACCGCCGATGACGCTCGTCGGCTGGCTGCTGTTCGGGCCGCGCGGGCGGATCGACGGCGTGACCGTGGGGTGGGCGTTCGTGTGGCCCGCGCTGTGGATCGCGTACACGCTCGTGCACGGCGCGGTCACGGACTGGTACCCGTATCCGTTCCTCGACGTGCACGCGCGCGGGTACGGTCTCGCGCTGCGGAACATCGTCGGGGTGCTCGTGGTCGCGGGCGTGCTGGCCTGGCTGTTCGCGTGGATCGACCGGCGGCTGGGGCGCCGGCTCAAGCGGCCGCTGCCACTTCCCGATCGTTTCTGACGCGGCAGCGCACCACCGTGCGCTCCGAGTCGGCGCCGTGCGCGTTCAGGGCCAGGACCTTGACGACGTGTTCGCCGCGGGCCATCGGGGCGCGGGGCGTCCAGGACCAGGCGCCGTCCTCCGCGACCTGGGCCCTGCCCAGGAACCGGGCGTTCTCCCAGAGTTGGACCTGCGCGGCGCCGGCCGCCACGCCCGCGAAGCGCACCGGTTCGTGGCCCGCCTCGGGCGCCGTGACCTGCGGGGCCTCGACCCAGGTGCCGGGCGCGGCCGTGGCCCTGAGGTGGGCGTCGACGGCGGGGCGGCGGGTGTCGGGGTCCTCGTAGCCGTTGCGCGCGAAGCCGATGCGGGGTGCGATGCCGTCGATCAGGAGGTTGACCAGGGCCATGACGACCGGCACGTTGCGGCGGGCCACGCGGTCGTGGGCGGGGGCGTGCGGGGAGTCGGTCAGGATGAAGTTGAAGTTGTCGTAGCCCGCGAACAGGGTCAGGTGCGGCTCGATCTCGGTCGTGTACTGGGGATCGTCGACCGCGGAGATCAGGTAGATGTTGGCGTCACGGTGCGCGCTCTCGCGCACCAGGGCCGGCAGCGCCTCGTCGAGCGCGCGCACATCGGCGTCGGTCGCGTCCCGGCCCAGCATGTGGGCTGCGGTGCGCGGGTGGAGGTTCTCGACGTAGGAACCGATCCTGAACTGCGGTACGACCGACACGATGTTGCGGTAGCCGTACTTGAGGCCGAAGTACAGGGCCGCGCTGCCGCCCTTCGACGTGCCCAGCAGGACACAGTCCTCGCGGGTCAGGTCGAGTGCGGTAACGAAGCGGTCGATCAGTGCGGCGACGGAGTCCTCGATGCCGAAGTCCCCTTCCTGGCACAAGTAGTAGCTGTTGTGGCCGTCGAAGCTGTCGCGGATCCACAGGACGTTGGCGCGCAGGGTGTCCAGGACGCCGGTGGACCAGCCGTACTCGTCGGGGGCCTGGAAGTTGGCGAAGACGACGACCAGGCGCCGGTTGCCGCCCCGGGCGTGGAAGAAGCGGTAGTCGACGGGGGCGGCGCCGCTCGTGTCGGTGCCGGTGAACATGCGGCGGCCGTGGGCCGCGGAGGTGCGGGACATGCGGGAGTCGTTCCTCTGCTCGTTGATGGGTCAGGCCGCGCGGCGGAAGCGGGTGCGGGAGGGCAGGGCCGGGAGTTTCGGCGCGCCGAGCATCCGGTCGACGACGCGGGCCGACGCCGAACCGTCCTCCAGATCGCAGTACCGCTCCCTGAAGCGGCGGTACTTGAGGGCGTACGTGCCGCTGAGCGCGTCGATGTCCCGTACGGCGTCGACGAGTTCGCGCGAGGTGCGCAGCAGCGGGCCGGGGGCGGAGCGCTCGAAGTCGAAGTAGAAGCCGCGCAGGGTGTCGCGGTAGTGGTCGAGGTCGTACGTGAAGAAGAGCATCGGCCGGCCGGTGTTGGCGAAGTCGAACATGAGGGACGAGTAGTCGGTCACCAGGACGTCGGTGACGAGCATCAGGTCGGCCATGTCGTTGTACGTGGAGACGTCGAAGACGAATCCGTCGCCCGCTCCCGGCACCGGGTCCACGACATTGGGGTGGCGGCGCACCAACAGGACGTGGTCGTCGCCGAGTCGGGCCCGGGCGTCGTCGAGGTCGACGCGGAAGTCGAGCGTGTACTGGCCCGCCGCGTGGTACTGGTCGTCGCGCCAGGTCGGCGCGTACAGGACGACCTTCTTGCCCTCGGGCAGCCCGATCCGCTCCCGGACGACCGCGGCGCGCCCGGCCCGCTCCCCTTCCGTGTGGTGGTGCACGTCGTTGCGGGGGTATCCGGTCTCCAGCATCTCGCCCTCGAAGCCGAAGGCGCGGCGCAGGATCGGGGTGCTGAACGAGTTCGGTGAAACGAGCATGTCCCACTGGCCGACCTCGGTGGAGAGGCGGTCCAGGTAGTTCCTGTCGGAGAAGTGCACCGCCTCGATGTCGTGTCCGATCTTCTTCAGCGGGGTGCCGTGCCAGGTCTGGACGACCGTCTGGCCCTCGCGGCGGCGGAACCAGGCCGGGAGGTGGTTGTTGTAGACGAGGTACTGGGAGCGGGCCAGGGCCTCGTACCACTCGGGCGACCACATGCGGACGGCGCGGGCGCCCTCGGGGACCTCGACCTGGTCGTCGCGGACGACCCACAGGAGGTCCAGATCGGTGGCGCGGCGCACCAGTTCGTCGAAGACGGCGCGCGGGCTGTCGGCGATCTGCGTGCCGCGGAAGCTGTCGAAGAGGACCGCGGGGCGCACCGGTCGCTTGCGGAGGTCCGGGTAGTGGCGGGTGCGCAACTGCCGCTGTGCGTACGGTCCGCGGGCGGCGGGCGGGATGCCGGAGTGGGAGCGAAGGGTGAACCGGTCGTGCTGCTGGGCCTGCACCTCGAAGCGGCGCCCGGCCGTGGTTCGTTCGGTGGGCAGCGCGGCGATGAGGTCACGGCGGGCCTTGAGCACGAGGTCACGGGTGCGGCCCGGCACGCGGAACGCGAAGTCCCAGCGGCCGGCCGCGAGCGGCACCGCGCCGTTCAGTCCCTCGATGCGCGAGGGGTCCAGCGTGAACCGGAAGCGACCGGCCACACACTCCACGGGGAAGCCCCACTCCTCGCCCTTGGCCCGGGAACGCACGACGAGGCGCAGGGCCGCGCGCTCATCGGCCGGCAACTGCTCCTGGCCGGGGAAGGCACCCTCGACGGTCAGGCTGCCGTCGTCGGCCCAGGTGCAGCGGTCGGCGACCGGCAGTGCGTCGCGGACGAAGAGGACGAGGTAGCCGGGGGCGTTGCGGAGGACGACGATCTCGCGGTCCGCCGCCACCCGGTCGGGCAGCGGGTGGACGCCGTCGGCGGTGTCGGGGGCGACGACCGGGTACAGCGGACGTGTGCGGCCCGGTAGGTGCAGCGAGGTCTTCCAGCCGTTGCTGCCCATGCCCCACACCTCGGGGGTGGCGTCGCCGGCGGCCGGCGCGAGTGCGTCCAGCGGGATCCGCGTACGGAACGTGCACCAGCCCGCCCCGCCGTCCTTGAACGCGACCGGCGCGTCGTGCTCGGCGGCCCCCGTCAGCGCGCGCACCCGCAGCGTGGCGGTCTCCGGCGTCTCGGGCGCGAGGAGCACACCCCGCAGTTCCAGGTGTTCGCCGCTGACCCGGTGCCCGGTGACGCGCGCGCGGACGATCTCCACGCGGAGCTTGAGGGCGCCGCCCACGAAGAGCGGGACGACGCGGACGTTGTTGTCGACGTAGAAGTCCCGCGGGTGGGAGGCGGTGCCCGCGTCACCGGCGATGAGCGACTTGTAGCGGAACAGGCCGCGGCTCAGCGCGCCGACCGCGACGTCCCACGTGCCCTCGACCCATTGGCCCTTGTGCTTGAGGCGCTCGGGGTCGATGGTGGCCTCGAACCCGGACCAGTCGTAGGAGTAGCGCTGCTGGCCCGAGTGCTCGGTGGCCTCCGGCGCGTAGGTGGTCCGCGCGGGCAGCGCGAGGAATCGGCCCTGCTTCTTGTGCCGCAGCGCGACCGCCTTGAGCGAGTTCCGGCGCTTGCTGACGTCGAGGTTGCGGATGTAGGCGCGGCCGGCGAGCCGCAGCTTGCCGTCCTCCCACTCGGCGCTGACCAGGGAGCCGCGCAGGGTGAACTCGGGGCCCATCCGGTAGGCGCTCTTGGGCACGCCGGTGCCGCGGTCGCCCAGGTGCGGGTAGGCGAGGTGGCGGCGCAGTCGGCGGCGCACGGGCAGCGAGCCGCGGTTGCCGCGCTCGAATTGGAGAACGGACAGCAGCTCGTCCAGCTTGCCCGCGCGCACCAGGCTCCACTTCACGCGGTCGACGGCGCCGAGCTCCTCGACGATGCCCTCGGCCGCCGCGGCGACGAACGCGGCCGCGTGCCGCATGAAGTAGGCGCGGGCCTCGTCGTCGGCGTCCGGCAGCGCGTTGAGGTGGATCATGAGGTCGGACTCGAGGCAGGACCGGTCGTAGTGCCGCTTCTCCTCGACGTACGCCGCGGACTCCCGGGCCCGCCCGGCGAGGTACCGGCTCAGGTCGCTGACGGCGGTGATGCGGTCGCGGATGTTGTCGAGGGCCTCGTTGGTCTGGGTGATCGAGGGGGCGGCGCCCCGGTCCCTGCGCCGCCAGTAGTAGACGGGTGTGCCGACGACGTCGACGCGCTCGGCGCTGTAGTGGGCGACGAGGTTGACCCACACGTCCTCGTAGAGCACGCCCTCGGGGTACGTGATGCCGGTGCGGTCCCAGAAGGAGCGGCGGAACACCTTGTTCCACACCGTGCGGTCGAAGACCAGGTCGCGGTGGCGGGTGATGTGGGTGCGGCGCCGGTCCCGGGCCAGGTGCTTGTGGTGCAGGGAGGAGGGCCACGAGGTGCGGGAGTTCATCATGCGCACGTTGCCGGAGACGAAGTCGGAGCCGCTCTTCGCGAGCGTGCCGATCAGCAGCTCGTAGGCGTAGTCCGGGATGACGTCGTCGCCGTCCACGAAGGCGAGGTACTCGGCGTCCGGGTGGATGGCCCGCAGGCCGGTGTTGCGGGCGTGGCCGGGGCCGTGCGGGTCCTGCCGGAGGAGGCGGAAGCGCGGGTCGGCGGCGCAGTGCCTGGCGGCGAGCTCGGCGGACGCGTCGGTGGAGCCGTCGTCGACGAGGACGACCTCGAAGTCCGTGAAGGTCTGGAGCGAGATCGACCGCAGGCACTCCTCCAGATAGGTGTCCACGTTCTGGAACGGTACGACGACACTGAGTCGCGGGGCGGCCTCGCTCATGGTCTCTCCGGGTTCGACGGATGCCGGTCGCGGGCAGGAGCCGAAGCTCTACGACCAGCCATTTCCATCAAAGCGGGGCAATCCGGGACCACTGTGGGAGATGTCCCGGCGGCACCCGGGAGTCCGCCGGGAATCGCGTACGGCGTCTCCCGGCGGACCGGGGGCTCACGCCGCCGAGCACCCCCGCTTCTCGAAGGCGGCCGTGCCGGTGTGGCTGCCCTCGGGCAGATACGGACCCATCACCCGCTTCTCGTCGTCTCCGGTCCTCGTGTTCTGCGGAACGTGCGTGAAGCCCTTCGCCGGGAGCATGTTGCGCATCAGCACGTAGCCGTCGTTCACGTGCCCGGCGCCGTCGCCCTTCTCGGGCCACGCGATCCAGTCGACGCCGCACGCGGCCGTGGCATTGCGCGGCCGGTCCTCGGGCCGGCTCACGACGACCGTGTAGTAGCCGTCCTTGTCGGGGTGCAGCTGCTCGTCGTACAGGCAGCTCCGCTTCCCCTCGACGCGGGTGCTCCACGCCTCGTACGAGCACATGGACCAGTAGCGCAGCTGCCCGGAGCCCATCCGCTTGTCGCCGTCGTGCGTGGCCGGGGTGGTGGGGAGTCTGCCGTGCAGGACGGTGACCGGGCCGAGGTCGCGGCTGAGGCGGGCGGAGACGTAGGCGTTGTCGAGGTTGGAGTACTGGCCCACGGAGCGCGGCGGGGCGGGCGTGCACCGGTCGTGGTACGTGCAGTCGCGCAGCCATTGCGTGGTGTACGAGGCGTGCCAGCGGACCGGGTCGGAGGCCGGGAAGCCGACCGGTTTGCCGGGCTGTTCGCGCAGCGCGTTGTACTCGTCGATCGGCTGGACGCGCGGGCCGCCCTGCTCGCCGGGTTCCAGGGCGTCGCACACCTTCGAACCGGTGAGCCTCGTGCCGTCGGCCAGGGTGAGCTCCGGCTCGGGCAGGCCGACGCCGCCGCTCGCGTCGCGGCCGCGGTCGGGCACGTACACGCGGTAGACCAGCGACTGGGCGCTGCTGCCGGGCTTGCCCGCGTACAGGGTGTTGGGCCGCTGGTCCGCCGGGTCCTTCGGCGGCGTTCCCGGGTCGACCTGGACCGTCCAGGAGCGCTTGGGGAAGGTGCGCTTGGCCCCCGCCAGGAACGGGTTGCGCGAGCCCGGATCGGGCTTGATCTGCTGGTCGTTGAGGGCGGTCAGCGGGGTGGCCGTGGTGGGCTCGTAGGAGTTGAGCGACTGGTAGCGGGCGTGCGCGTAGGCGCCGTCGAGGGTCAGCTTCGCGCCCTTGGGGAGCGTGTAGTGGCTCGACCAGTACAGGGCGCCCGTGTCGAGGTACGCGAAGTTGAACTTGTCCTGGTCGGGGGTGAAGGGGCCCGTCCAGAAGCAGGACGAGGGGCTGTCCGCGGTGGCGGGTACGCGGCGCTCGGCCGCGGCGGAGCCGAGCGGGGCGAGGACGGCCGCGGGCAGCAGGCAGGCCGCCGCGGCGGCGAGCAGCATCCTGTGCCTCCGGCGTCCGGGCAGTCTCAGCAGGAATCTCAATCGCATGGCGCTCCCAAATCACGTCATGTGGACCGCCGGACGGTCGGGCCGACGATGGCGCGAATCTAGGCAGCGTTTAGCGTTCCGTCAATGATCTATGCAAGGTCAGGCCCTCGTACCGAAGTTCAGCCCGTCGAGATCTCGGCCCATACGCAGTGTCCGCCCGCGACCGAGCGGCTGCCCCACGTCCCGCCGGCGAGCCGGTCCACGAGCAGCAGTCCGCGCCCCCGCTCGGCCGAGCCCGGCGCGACCGGGGCACGGCGCAGGACCGCGGCGGGCAGTCCGGGGCCACGGTCGAGGACCTCGACGCCCAGGGTGCGGCTGACGGTGAGGCGCAACTGGTAGGGGCCGCGGGCGTGTTCGCAGGCGTTGGCGACGAGTTCGCTGGCGACGAGGACGGCCGCGTCGACTGCGTGCGGGGCGACGGCGTACGCGTCGAGCGCCTGCCGCACCCGCTCGCGGGCGTGGGCGGCGGCGAGCTCGACGGACTGGTTCCAGGTCAGCAACGGGCGGGAGCGCTCCGCGTATTCGGGCAGCTCCTGCCCACTGACCGAGGTGCTCTGCTCGCTCGGCCCGTTCGCACGGTAGACATACATGACGGTTCCTCCGGATCGGTACGTGGGAGTGGCCTCCTTCCATGACATTCGGAGCCGCCGGGAATGCGGCTTGGATCCGGCGCGTGATCGCCGGGAGTTCTGTGGGAGTTCGCCGGGAGGGTGCCCCCGACCCGCGTCGCGTACGGTGTGCGCAGCTCAGTGGAGTGGCGGGGCGGTCACGGGAGGCGGACTTGGCGGACAGCGGCAACGGCACGACGGGCGCGGCGGCGCCCCGCGAGAAAGCCGTCAAGAAGACCGTCAAGAAGGCCGCCATGGACAGCGAGGCCACGAGCAGGCTCCTGGAGCACGCCGCCCTCGAACTGATCGAGCGCGACGGCGTCCTGGCGGGCCTGAACCTGCGCGAGGTCGCCGACCGTGCCGGGGTGAACCGAGGCCTCGTCTACCACTACTTCGGCTCCCGCCGTGACCTGCTGCGCGCGGCCCTCCAGCGCACGGCGGCGGAGCGGCGGGAGCGGCTCCTCGTCGAGGAGGGGCCGCGGCGCTTCGGTGACCGGGTGGCCCGCTCGGTGCGCGGCTGTGTGCGGCTGGCGTCCTCGGTCCGGCTGCTGATGCTGCTGATGCTCGACGGCGACACCAAGCTGAGGGCGATGCCGCTGCGCGAACGCACCCAGGAGCGGCTGCGCACCGACATCGACAGCGGATACGTGGCGGGCGACGTGGACCCCGTCGCGCTGCACGCCTTCCTTCAGTCGGTCAACTACGGCTACGTACTGACGCGTTCGTCGCTGGCCAAGGAGTTCGGCATCGGGGTGCGGGATCTCGACGAGCGGTTCGTCGCGCTCCTTGAGCGGATGAGCACGGGGGTCGACGGGCCTGCCGCGGCGGCGGACGACGACGCGGGTCAGGCCTCGCGTTCGGGGTCGAACACGTAGCCGTACCCGCGCTTGGTGTGGATCGCGGCCGGGCCCAGCGGGTCGAGCTTGCGGCGCAGGTACCGGATGTAGGTGTCGACGGCGTCCCTGCCCTGGTGGTGCGGGCCCCAGACCGCGGCGAGGATCTGCTGCCGCGACAGCACCTGCCGGGGGTGGGCCATGAGGAATTCGAGCAGCCCGTACTCGGTGGGGGTCATCTCCACGGCGGTTCCGTTGCGGGTGACGGTGCGGGTCTCCGCGACCAGCGCGATGTCGCCGACGTGTACGCCGCCGGCCTCGGGCGGCTCCTCCGCCTTCGGCACGGCGGCCTCGCGTTCCCAGACGCAGCGCCGGATCAGCGCCCTGATGCGCATCTGGATCTCGGTGGCGTCGGCCGGCACGACGATGTAGTCGTCCGCGCCCGCCGCGAACGCGGCCACGCGCCGGTTGGACTCGGTGTGCCGGGTGAGCAGGACGACGGGCACGGTGTCACCGCCGCCGCGCAGCTCCCGCACCACGTCGATCGCGCTGCCGTCCGGCAGCTCGGTCACGCTGATCACCAGGTCGGGGGCGGCATCCGCGGCCCGCTCGACGAGCTCGGCGGCGGTCACGGCCGTCACGGCGTCCAGGCCGAGGATTTCCTTGCACAGCGTGGCCGCCCGTTCGGCCGGGATGCTGTCGCCACAGCCCAGGAGAGCCCTGCGGAATCTTCCGTTATCGGAGGAATGCACGAATTCAGTCTATGCAGAACACCGGGGAGGAGCGGCCGGACCGGCGCACGGCCGCACCCCGGGCCACCCCCGCACACCCCTGTCACCACGGCCCCACCGCGTGAAAGGATGCGCGGGCACAACTCCGACACAGCACGCCCGCAGGAGGCCCGCATGCGTAGGAGGACGGGCGGGCTGTTCACGACCGGTGACGGAACCGTGGTGATGCTCGCCGAACAGCGCCCCGGCGCCGACGGCCAGTGGCGGATCACCGCCCGCACCCAGGCCGGCAGGCAGATCGCCGAGGTCCGGTTCCGGCTGTGCGAGGACTGCGCGGTCGGGCGGATTCAGGCGATCTGGGTCGACGAGTCGTGGCGCCGCGAGGGGATAGGGCACGAGTTGCTGCGCGGCGCGATCGCCGTCGGTGACGGCTTTCGCTGGACGACCACGCTCCAGTCGTCCATGGGCCGCCGCTTCTTCGTCGCCACGGGCGCCACGGAGGGTGTGGAGCTGCTGCACGGACGGCCGCTGTGCCCGCACATGATGGGGCGGTGGGGCCGGGCCTGGGCGAGACGGGCGGCGGCCTGAGCCGGTCGCCGCCGCGTCCGCGCAGACCGCCGATCCCTCTTGCATGGACCGTCGCCCCATGGGTACGCGGGGCGCCCCCGTCCATCCACCAGAGGCGAATTGATCATGGATTCGAACGCGACACCGCAGAACGCAACCCCGCAGAACGGCGCCTCCCCCGCGCAGCAGGCGCTCAGCGTCCTCAGCCTGAACACAGAGGACCAGGGCGCGCTCGACACCCTCGCCGAGTGCGAGGTCCTCGTGCCCGTGCCCGACGAGACGGGCGAGGACCAGGACTCGGCCTCTTCCGCGCTGTCCCTGCCGGTCATCGAACAGCCCGGAGGCGAGCAGCTGGTCCCGTTGTTCACGTCCGAGCTGCGCATGTCGGAACTGCTGCCGTTCATCTCGCGCTGCACGCCGGTACCGCTGGGCGCGCTCGCCGAGCGCTGGCCGACGGAACTGTCGATGACGATCGACGCGGGTTCGCCGGACGCCCTGACGCTCAACGGGCAGGGCGTACGGGAGTTGCTCGGCCACCGGTCCTGAGCCGGACCTTCCGTCCCACCACAGAGGAGGCCCCGTGCCCTTCCGTGACCGTACGCACGCCGGCGAGGAGCTCGCGCTGCGGATGCTGGAGTGGGCCGACTCCAGTGACCTCGTCGACCCGGTCGTGCTCGCGCTGCCACGCGGCGGCGTCCCCGTGGCGGCGCCCGTCGCGCACGCGCTGCACGCGCCCCTCGACGTCCTGGTCGCCCGCAAGATCGGTATTCCGGGCCGTCGCGAGACCGCGATCGGCGCCATCGTCGGGGAGGAGCCCCCGCTGTTCGACCGGGTGGCCCTCGAACTCCTGGGCCTGAGCGAGGAGAAGCTCGGCCGCGACGTCGCCGAGGCCCGGAGCGAACTGCACCGCCGCACCCGCCTGTACCGCACCGGTCGCCCCGCGCCACCGGTCGAGAACCGGACGGTGATCCTGGTCGACGACGGGCTCGCCACCGGCCTCACCGCCACCGCGGCCCTCGTGTCGCTACGTCGCCGGGGCGCGGCCCGCCTCGCCCTCGCGGCGCCCGTCGGCAGCCCGCAGACCGTGGCGGACCTGCGGGCGCACACGGGCGACGTGATCTGCCCCGAACAGCCGCCGGACTTCCACGCCGTGAGCGAGAGCTACGACCGCTTCCCGCAGGTCTTGGACGCGGAGGTGCTGGACGTGCTGAACGCGTTCCGCGCCCAGGAGGAGCGCCACGAGAAGAGCGGACGCGGCTGACCCGCACCGGGCCCCCGCCTCACCATCCGGTGAGCACCAGATGGTTCACGAGCAGGGCTAGCGCCACCTGCGCGGCGAGCCACGGCCTCGCCCGGGGGAGGAAAGCGCAGGCGGGGACGAGCCACATCGCGAACGGCAGCCAGATGCGTTCGGTCTCCGCCTTGCTCATGCCGGACAGGTCGGCGGCGAGCAGGGCGAGGAGGGCTGCCCCCGCGAGGAGCGCGAGCCGCGCCCCGCCGCTGTCCGTGTCGTCCGGCCGGATCAACTGCCCGCCCCCGCGCCGCAGGCCGGCCACCGTCGCCACGCCGACGACGAGGACGGTGCACGCGAGATTGGCCCACACCCAGTAGCCGTACGGCCGGATGCCTCCGGCGCCCTGGTAGTAGCGGGTGGTCAACAGGTCGTACGCCTCCCACCAGTTGAACCCGGCGAGCGTGAACGCGCCCGGCACGACCGCCAGCCCGGCGCAGAACAGCACCGCGAGCGCCACCGGCCGCTCCCGCACCTTGCCCCGCCCGAGGAAGAGGACCGCGAGTCCGATCAGCGCGAACAGCGTGAGCCCGTACGAGAGGTAGCAGGTCAGCCCGAACAGCAGCCCGGCCCCCGCCGCCCACCGGACCGAGCGCCCGCTCACCGCGAGCGCGAGGAGGGCCACCGCCCACGCGGCGACGGCGGCGAAGTAGGCGTCGGCCGACACACCCATCCACACCGCGCCCGGCACGACGACCAGGAACGGGGCGGCTCGGCGCGCCAGTTCCTCCCCGGCGAGCGCGCGCACGGCGACGAGCACGGCCACGCACGCCGTCGCGCCGACGGTGACACACCACAGCCCTGCCCATCCCCCGCCGCCGAGCCCGATCCGGTCGAGGAGGACGAAGGTGAGCGGGGCGGCGGGCGGGTGTCCGGCCGTGTGGGCGGGCCAGTGGTCGGGTGAGTCGATGAGGATGTGCCGTGTGTAGTCGCGCAGGGTCGCCGGGATGTCGTGGAAGCGGTCGATGACCCGCAGATACTCGTACTTGGTGGTGAGCCGTCGCTCGATGCCGCGGTGCCATCCGTCGATCAGGGCGAGGGAGAGGATCCAGGCGGTGGCCGTGGCCCAGGCCGTGGCGAGCAGCGCGCGCCAGCGCAGCCGCGTCGCGAGGGCGGGCCCGTATGCGACGACGGCGGCGGCCACTGCGAGGGCTGCGGGCGTGCCGATGCCGAGGTGCGGGAGCCACCTTCCGTACAGCGGGGGCGCGCCGACGTGCAGGGTGCCGTGGGTGTCCTCGATGTGGCGGCCGACGAGCACGGCGATCAGCACGAGGAGCAGCGCGGCCGCGGCGGCGTACAGGTCGCGGCGCGTGCCGCGCGGTTCGGTGCGGGGGTTCGTGCGGGGGGTCACACCGGAACGCTAGGCCGAGAGGCGTCCCGCACTGCGCCGACCGGCCCTGATGTCAGCGTTTCGTCATGAGTCGCGCACCCCGATGGGCGGCCCGCGCGGCCTACGGTCGAGCCATGCGCACCACCCCCGCCTCGCCCTCCTTCTGGCGCAGCCCGCTGCGCGGCCCCTGGTTCACCTCCGTGCTGGGCCTCGTGCTGCTCGTCGGCATCACCGTGCTGTTCGTGACGGGCCTCGTCTCCTACGCGGCGTACAACCCGGGCCTGTCACCGCTCAACGACAAGACCCCGGACAAGGGGGTCCTCGGCCTCTACCTGTTCGCCTGGCCGACGGGCCCGCACTGGCTGTACCGGCTCACGCAGGGCGTGCATGTCACGCTCGGCGTCACGCTGATCCCCGTACTGCTGGCGAAGCTGTGGTCGGTCGTGCCGAAGCTGTTCGCGCTGCCACCGGCCCGTTCGCTGACGCACGCGCTCGAACGTGTCTCGCTGTTGCTCCTGGTCGGCGGCGGGCTCTTCGAGTTCGTCACGGGGGTGTTGAACGTGCAGCTCGACTATCTCTTTCCCGGCTCGTTCTATCCGCTGCACTTCTACGGGGCGTGGGTGTTCTTCGCCGCTTTCGTGGCGCACGCGGTGCTGAAGGTCCCGGCGGCGGTGCGCAATGTGCGAAAGGCGCGCGAGGAGGGCGAGTTGGTGGCTCCGCGACCGGAACCGCCGACGGTGTCGCGGCGGGGTGCGCTGTGGTTCGTCGGGGGCGGCTCCCTGCTGTTGTTCGCCACGACGGCGGGGCAGAGCTTCGACGGCCCGCTGCGCCGCACCGCGCTGCTCGCCCCGCACGGCGGCGCCGACCCGGCCCAGGGCCCGAACGGCTTCCAGATCAACAAGACCGCCGCCTACGCGGGGATCGACCACGCGGAGACGGCCGAGGACGCGTGGCGCCTCGTCGTGGTCGGGCGCTCCGGCCGCACGGTCCGCCTCGGCCGCACTGAACTCGCCCAACTCCCCCTGTACAGCTCGGCGTTGCCCATCGCCTGCGTCGAGGGCTGGTCGACGTCCGACCAGTCGTGGCGCGGTGTGCGGCTGCGCGATCTGGCGGCGCTCGTGGGCTACGACGTCGATCCGCCGGATGTGCTCGTCGAGTCGCTGCAACGACGCGGCGCCTTCCGGCACGCCGCGCTGCGCGCGAATCAGGTCGCCGATCCGCGCTCGCTGCTCGCCCTGTACGTCAATGGGGAGGCCCTCTCCCCCGACCACGGCTACCCGGCGCGCGTGATCGTGCCCGCCGCGCCGGGCGTGCTCAACACCAAGTGGGTCGCCCGGCTCACCTTCGGAAAGGTGTGACCGCGATGTCGCTCTTGCGCCGCATCCCTGTGGGCAGCCCGCTTCAACTGCTGTTGCTGCTCTGCTCGTTCGCGCTCGCCGGGTACGCGGGGGTGCGGCTGCTGGCGGACGACTGGTTCGGGGTGGCCCTGTGGTTCGTGGGGGCCGCCCTTGTGCACGATCTGGTGCTGGTGCCGCTGTACGCGGGGGTGGACCGGCTGCTCGTGCGCGGGTTCGCGGCGGCCGGGCGGCGGGAGTGGGTGGGGTACGTGCGGGTTCCCGCCGCCCTGTCGGGGCTGCTGCTGCTCGTCTGGTTCCCGCTGATCAGCGGGGCGGTGGACGAGCGCTACCGGTCGGCGACCGGCCGCTCCGCCGATGTGTACCTGGGTCACTGGCTGCTGGTCACGGCCGCACTGTTCGCGGGTTCCGCGCTGCTGCTCGGCGTGCGGGTGCGCAGCGCGGCGAAACAGCGCCCGCCCACGGACCACTGATCGACGGGGCGCAGACCGGCCCCGGCGGCGTACCGGAGCAGGGCGGGGGTACCGAGCCGGGCCCACGGGAAGGGGTGACCTCCGGACTGCCCCGGGTGTCCCGCCTGCCCCGTCGGTTCCGTCGGTTCGGCCCTCCCTGGTGAGTCGGTGACCTGGACGCTGGCGCGTTCGTCCACGTCGACGGGCGCCGCCTCGGCCATCAACAGGCCGCCAGGGGCGAGGAGTTGGGCGACGCGGGTGAGCAGGGTGTGCGGTTCGCCTCCGATGCCGATGTTGCCGTCCATCAGCAGCACGGTGTCCCAGCGGCCCTCGCCGGGCAGCGGGTCGAACACCGAGCGGCACAGTGCCTGGCCGCCGAGGCCCCGGCTGTGGGCGACGGCGGCGTCGCTGACGTCGACGCCGAGCGCGGTGCGACCGCGCGTGGCGAGTTCCGCGACGAGCCGTCCGGGCCCGCAGCCGACGTCGAGCACGGCGCCCTCGCAGCGGTCGAGCACCTGCCGGTCGACGGCGTCGGCCCGCGCGCACCAGCGTTCGACCTCCAGTGGCAGCAGCCAGCCGTCGGTGCGGCGCAGGAAGAGGGGGCCGCGGCCGGTGCGCAGGGCGGCGGAGTACGGATCGGCGCCCGCCCAGGCGGCAGGTGGCGGCGCGCTCACCGAGGGGCCTATGGGTGCTCTCACTGGTGCACCCCCGTCGTACATCGCGCCAGGCGCGCGGCGAACCGGCCGTGCGGCGCCTCGGCGGCCACGGCCGCGGCGTCCTCGGCGGTGTCCACGTCGCGCAGCGGCGGCAGGTCACGCACCCGCAGTCCCGCCTCGACGAGGCGGGCGCGCTGGACGGCGCCGGTGTGCGGCACCGACATGGGCACGCCGCGCAGCAGCGCGGGATCGGGGTCGGCGAGGCCGAGGGCCCAGAAGCCGCCGTCGAGGGCCGGGCCGAACCAGGCGTCGCATCCGGCGAAGTCGACGGTGAGCAGGTCGGCGCTGATCTGCGGGGTGTCCATGCCGATGAGCAGCGCGGGACCGGTGCACCCGGCGAAGGCGGCCGCGAGGCGCTCGTCGAGGCCTCCCGCGCACTGCGGCACGACCTCGAAGCCGGGCGGCAGCCAGGGGCCGGGCGCGCCGTCGAGGACGAGGACGCGGCGGGCGGCCGGGGCCTGGGCGACCGCTTCGAGGGTGTCGGCGAGCGCGGCCTCGGCGAGCTCCGCCGCCTCCTGGGGTGTGAACGGCGGGGTGAGACGGGTCTTGACCCGGCCGGGGCGCGGCTCCTTGGCGATGACCAAGAGGTCGACCGGCGGTTGGCGGCGTGTGCTCACCGTGCGCTCCCCGCCCGTTCGGGCGCCTCGCCCAGCACCCGGCTCATGTCGCGCACCGCCTGCCAGGTGCCGCGCCAGGTGCCGGTCACCTTGGAGGCGCCGGTGCGCGGCAGGTACGGCACGTCGTGCTCGGCGATCCGCCAGCCCGCGTCGGCGGCGCGCACCACCATCTGCAGCGGATAGCCGCTGCGCCGGTCGGTGAGGTCGAGCCCGAGCAGCGCCTCGCGGCGGGCGGCGCGCAGCGGCCCGAGGTCGTGCAGGCGCAGGCCGGTCCTGCGGCGCAGCATGCGGGCGAGCGCGAGGTTGCCGGCGCGGGCGTGCGCGGGCCAGGCGCCGCGCGTCGTCGGGCGGCGGCGGCCGAGTACCAAGTCGGCGCCGCCGTCGAGCACTTCGTGCACGAAGGGGACGAGCAGGCTCGGGTCGAGGGAGGCGTCGCAGTCGCAGAAGCACACGATGTCGGCGTCGGACGCGGTGAGCCCGGCGTGGCAGGCGGCGCCGAATCCGCGCCGTTCCTCGCGCACGACCTGGGCACCCAGCGAGCGGGCGATCCCGGCGGAGCCGTCGGTGGAGCCGTTGTCGACGACGAGGGCGCGCCAGTGCGGCGGGATCCGGTCGAGGACCCAGGGCAGCGCCTCGGCCTCGTTGAGGCAGGGAAGAACCACGTCGACGGTGGTGGGTGGGCTTGTCACGGGTCTCACCCTACGAGCCCGATTCCGACATTTCGGGTGCGAGATCCTTACGAAACACGGACGTCGGCCGCTCGGCCCCTGCCGGGAGACCTCGCAGGCCCGGCGCGGTGCGAGGCTGGTGGCATGCAGCAGCCATACGAGCCCACGGGGCCGACCACCGACAGCGGAGCGGCCCGCGTCCTGGTCGTCGACGACGATCCGACCGTCGCCGAGGTGGTGGCGGGTTACCTGGACCGCGCCGGCTACCGCGTGGACCGCGCCGACGACGGCCCCTCGGCCCTCGCGCGCGCCGCCGCGCACCGGCCCGACCTGGTGGTGCTCGACCTGATGCTGCCCGGCATGGACGGCCTGGAAGTGTGCCGCCGAATGCGTGAACGCGGCCCCGTCCCGGTCATCATGCTCACCGCGCGCGGCGACGAGGACGACCGGATCCTGGGCCTGGAGGTCGGCGCGGACGACTACGTGACGAAGCCGTTCAGCCCGCGCGAGCTGGTGCTGCGCGTGGAGTCGGTGCTGCGCCGCGCCCGCCCCGCCACCGCACGGCAGGGCCCGCTGCGCGCGGCGGGCCTCACGGTCGACCCGGCGGCGCGCCGCGTCACGCGGGACGGCAACGAACTCGCCCTCACCCTGCGCGAGTTCGACCTCCTGGCCTTCTTCCTGCGCCATCCGGGGCGGGCGTACGGCCGGGAGGACCTGATGCGTGAGGTGTGGGGCTGGGAGTTCGGCGATCTGTCGACGGTCACGGTCCACATCCGCCGCCTGCGCGGCAAGGTCGAGGACGATCCGGCGCGCCCGCGCCTGATCCAGACGGTGTGGGGCGTGGGCTACCGCTTCGAACCCGCCCCGCGCTCCGAGCCCGCCGAGCAGGGGGCCTGACCGTGCGCGACATCCTCCTCATCGCCCTGTACGCCTTCGCGGGCGCCGCCGCCACGGGTCTCGCCGGGGCGGGCGCGCTGCGGCTGCTGCGGCGGCGCTCGCTCACCGCCTCGATCGCCGTGGTCGCCACCGTCGGCGTCGTCGCGATGCTGGCGGGCACGCTCGCCGTGGCGTGGGCGATGTTCCTCTCCCCGCACGACCTGACCGTGGTGACGCTGGTGGTGGCGATGGCGGCGGCCGTCTCGCTGGCGACCGCGCTCGTCCTGGGCCGCTGGGTGGTGGCCCGCAGCCGTGAACTGGCCGTCGCCGCGCGCTCGTTCGGTGACGGCGGCGACTTCGCCGCGCCCGACGCGCCGGCCACCGCCGAACTGGAGGAGCTCAGCCGGGAGCTGGCGGCGACCAGCGCCAAGCTCGCCGCCTCCCGGGAGCGCGAGCGCGCCCTGGAGACCTCGCGGCGCGAGCTGGTCGCCTGGATCTCGCACGATCTGCGCACCCCGCTCGCGGGCCTGCGCGCCATGACGGAGGCGCTGGAGGACGGCGTCGCCGCCGACCCGGACCGCTATCTGCGCCAGATGCGTACGGACGTCGAGCGGCTCAACGACATGGTGGGCGACCTCTTCGAGCTGTCCCGCATCCACGCGGGCGCGCTGCCGCTGGCCCCGGCCCGCATGTCGCTGTACGACCTGGTCAGCGACGCGCTGGCGGGCGCGGACCCACTGGCGCGCGAGCACGGGGTGCGGCTCGTCGGCGAGCGGGTGGAGCCGGTGCCTGTGGAGGTCGACGGCAAGGAGATGAGCCGGGTCCTGGGCAACCTCCTCGTCAACGCGATCCGGCGGACCCCGGCGGACGGCACGGTCGCGGTCGCCGCGCACCGTTCGCCGGAGGGTGTGGTGGTGTCGGTCTCGGACGCCTGCGGCGGCATTCCCGAGGAGGACCTGCCGCGCGTCTTCGACACCGGCTGGCGCGGCACCCACGCACGTACTCCCCCGGCGGGCGCGGGCCTGGGGCTCGCGATCGTGCGCGGCATCGTGGAGGCGCACGCGGGCCGGGCCACGGTCCGCAACATTCCCGGCGGCTGCCGCTTCGAGGTCACGCTGCCGAGCACCACTCCTGGATAGATACTTGACTTGGACTTAGTCCAAGTTAGGATCTGTACACGATCTGAAGCACTCTGGGTCGCTCCCAGGAGCGCGCCCCGGCACCAGGCCGAAGGAGCCAGCCTTGCCCGAGAACAACCAGAAGCCGCTGACCACGGTCGCCGGAGCGCCGGTTACCGACAACCAGAACTCCGTGACCGCCGGGCCGCGCGGCCCGATGCTGCTGCAGGACGTGTGGTTCCTGGAGAAGCTCGCCCACTTCGACCGCGAGGTCATCCCCGAGCGCCGCATGCACGCCAAGGGCTCCGGCGCGTTCGGCACCTTCACGGTCACGCACGACATCACGCGGTACACGAACGCCAAGATCTTCTCCGAGGTCGGCAAGCAGACCGACATGTTCGCCCGGTTCTCCACGGTCGCCGGTGAGCGCGGCGCGGCCGACGCCGAGCGCGACATCCGCGGTTTCGCCCTGAAGTTCTATACGGACGAGGGCAACTGGGACCTGGTCGGCAACAACACCCCGGTGTTCTTCTTCCGCGACCCGCTGAAGTTCCCCGACCTGAACCACGCGGTGAAGCGCGACCCGCGCACGAACCTGCGCGACCCCGAGAACAACTGGGACTTCTGGACCAACCTCCCCGAGGCCCTGCACCAGGTCACCATCGTGATGTCGGAGCGCGGCATCCCCGCCTCGTACCGGCACATGCACGGCTTCGGCTCGCACACGTACAGCCTGATCAACGACCAGGGCGAGCGGTTCTGGGTGAAGTTCCACCACCGCACCCAGCAGGGCATCAAGAACCTCACCGACGCCGAGGCCGAGGCCCTGGTCGGCAAGGACCGCGAGTCGCACCAGCGCGACCTCTTCGACTCGATCGAGAACGGCGACTTCCCGAAGTGGAAGCTGTACGTCCAGGTCATGCCGGAGGCCGACGCGGACAGCTACCGCTTCCACCCCTTCGACCTCACCAAGGTCTGGTCGAAGAAGGACTACCCGCTGATCGAGGTCGGCGAGTGGGAGCTCAACCACAACCCCGACAACTACTTCGCGGACGTGGAACAGGCCGCCTTCACCCCGGCCAACGTGGTGCCGGGCATCAGCTTCTCGCCCGACAAGATGCTGCAGGGCCGGCTGTTCTCCTACGGTGACGCGCAGCGCTACCGGCTCGGTGTGAACCACCACCAGATCCCGGTCAACGCGCCGAAGAACCCGGTGAACTCCTACCACCGCGACGGCGCCATGCGCGTCGACGGCAACCAGGGGGCCACGCCCGGCATCGAGCCCAACTCGTACGGCCGCTGGCGGGAACAGCCCGCCTACCGCGAGCCGAGCCAGGCCGTGGGCGCCGTCGCCGACCGGTTCAACTTCCGCGAGGACGACGACAACTACTTCGAGCAGCCCGGCAATCTGTTCCGGCTGATGAGCGCCGAGCAGCAGCAGGTGCTGTTCGCGAACACGGCGCGCGCGATCAACGGCGCGTCGCGGGCGACCGTCGAGCGGCACATCGCCAACTGCACGCAGGCCGACCCGGCCTACGGCGAGGGTGTCCGCAAGGCGATCGAGGCCCTGGCCGCGGGCGAGCTCTGAGCCGTGCACAGTGCCGCACTGACGCCCGAGCAGACGGAGCGGGTCATCGCCCTCGCGCTGGACCTGGCGCGCGAGGGCAGCACGGCGGAGCTCGTGGAGTTCGTGGAGCACGGGCTGCCGGTCGACGTGACGGACCCGCAGGCGAACAGCCTGCTGATGCTGGCCGCGTACCACGGCCACGCCGGCACGGTGCGCGCCCTGCTCCAGCTCGGCGCCGACCCTGACCTGCGCAACGCCCGCGACCAGTCGCCCGTCGCCGGGGCCCTGTTCAAGGGCGCGGACGACGTGGTCGCGGTCCTGCTCGCAGCCGGTGCGGACCTCGACGCCGGCACCCCGACCGCGCGCGCCGCGGCGACGATGTTCGGGCGCGAGCACCTGCTGACCGGCTGACCAGGGCTCACCGTTCCATCGCGGCGTGCGCGAACTCCCGTACCCCGTCGTCGAATTGCACCTCGGGCTTCCATCCGAGCTCGGCACGGAGCCGCGCCGAGTCCGCGGTGATGTGCCGGACGTCGCCGAGCCGGTACTCCCCCGTCACGACCGGCTCGGGCCCGCCGTACGCCGCCGCGAGCGCCGCCGCCATCTCGCCGACGGTGTGCGGCGTCCCGCTGCCGGTGTTGTAGGCGCGCAGCGCGCCCGGCTCGGCGTCGGCCTCCAGCGCCACCACGTTGGCCTCGGCCACGTCCCGTACGTGCACGAAGTCGCGGCGCTGGCGGCCGTCCTCGAAGACGCGGGGTGCCTCGCCGCGGGCGAGCGCGGAGCGGAAGAAGGAGGCGACACCGGCGTACGGGGTGTCGCGGGGCATCCGGGGCCCGTACACGTTGTGGTAGCGCAGCGAGACCGCCGTCCCACCGCTCGCCCGCGCCCAGGCGGCGGCCAGGTGTTCCTGCGCGAGCTTGGTCGCCGCGTACACGTTGCGCGGGTCGACGGGGGCGTCCTCGCCCACGAGGCCGGGCGCCAACTCGGCGCCGCAGTCGGGACACCTGGGCTCGAACCGCCCCGCGTCCAGGTCGGCGGCGGCGCGCGGCCCTGGCCGTACGACGCCGTGCCGCGGGCAGGCGTAGCGCCCCTCCCCGTAGACGACCATCGACCCGGCGAGCACGAGCCGCGGCACACCGGCGTCGGCCATGGCGGCGAGCAGCACAGCGGTGCCGAGGTCGTTGCGCGAGACGTACTCGGCGGCGTCGGCGACCCCGTTGCCGAGCCCGACCCTCGCGGCCTGGTGGCACACGGCGTCGGCGCCGGCCAGGGCGCGGGTGACCGCGTCGGGGTCGCGCACATCGGCGCCGGGGTCCGCCCGTACGTCGAACACGACGGGCTCGTGGCCGCGCGCGGTCAGCGCCTCGACGACATGGGACCCGATGAACCCGGCACCGCCGGTGACCAGTACTCGCATGCCGCCACGCTAGATCCCCCGGCCCCGCACACCACGGCAACGGGCCGACGCGTCATGACTCCGTAAGACACCCGCTCAGGATGAGGTCGATCCCCGCGAGGAACTGTTCGCGGTCGTCGTGCTCGGGCAGTTCCGCCGCCGCCTGCCGCAGGAACGGGTAGCGCGCGGCGTCGAGTTCCGTCCACCGTGCGGCGATCCCGCCGAGGAAATCCGAGCGGTCGGTCGCGCCCGGGAGCACGAGGCGGGCGTTCGCGGCGTTCTGGGCGGCGGCCCCGAGTACGTAATTCAGCAGCGCGGAGGCGGAGTTGAACTGCTGGGCCCGCGGAACGCCCAGTTCCTGGAGTCGGCCTCCCAGGCCCTCGAAGATCTGCAGCAGTGCGGCCCCCCACGGCTCGCGGGAGAGCTGGGTCCCCACCCACGGATGCGCGTCGATCGCGTCGAAGACGCCGAGCGCCAGGATCCGGATCCCGTCCCGCGGATTCTCTCCGCGGGCCACGTCCGCCACGACACGCGTGACGACGCCGTCCGTGGCCGCCGCGAGCAGTTCGTCCTTGTTCGCGACGTGCCAGTAGATCGCTCCGGCGCCGGTCGCGAGACGCGCCGCGAGCGTGCGGAAGGTCAGCCCCTTCTCGCCCTCGGTGTCGAGGATCTCGATCGCCGCGTCGACGATCCGCTCTTTGGAGAGCGCGTCGGTGCGCTGTGCCCTGGTCGCCATGCGTCCCATTTTGACACGACTGGAACGGTGTTCCAAACTGTTACTGGAACAACGTTCCAGACTCTCACCGAAACGGAGCAAGATCATGAACACGACTACGACTACGACTGCGACGACAGCTACGAACACGAACACGACCGCACCGATCACGATCGTCGGCGCGGGCCTCGGCGGCCTCGTCCTCGCCCGCGTCCTGCACGTCCACGGCATCCCCGCGACGGTCTACGAAGCCGACCCCTCGCCGGACTCCCGCGCCCAGGGCGGCCAGCTCGACATGCACGAGGCCGACGGGCAGGCGGCGCTCGCGGCGGCCGGGCTCACCGAGGAGTTCCGCGCGATCATCCACGAGGGCGCCGAGGCGCTGCGCGTGCTCGACCAGCACGGAGAGGTGCTGCTCGACGAGCCCGACGACGGCAGCGCGAGGCGCCCTGAGGTGCTCCGCGGCGACCTGCGCCGGATCCTGCTCGACTCGCTGCCCGAGGGCACGGTCCGGTGGGGGCACAAGATCACCGGCGTCCGCCCGCTCGGCGACGGCCGTCACGAGCTGGCCTTCGCCGACGGTTCCACCGCCACCACCGGCCTCCTCGTCGGCGCCGACGGCGCCTGGTCGAAGGTCCGCCCCCTCGTCTCGGACGCCACGCCCGCCTACACCGGCACGACGTTCGTCGAGACGTACCTGTACGACGTGGACGAGCGGCACGCGGCGGCCGCCGGGGCGGTCAGCACCGGCGCCCTGCTCGCCCCCTCCCCCGGCAAGGGGATCAACGCGCACCGCGAGGCCGGCGGGATCATCCACACGTACGTCCAACTGACGCGCCCCGCCGCCTGGTTCGCCGACATCGACTTCGCGGACGCCGACGCGGCGAAGGCCCGTATCGCGGCCGAGTTCGAGGGCTGGGCCCCGGAGCTGACGGCGCTGATCACCGACGGCGAGTCCGCGCCGGTCGCGCGCATGATCCACACGCTGCCCGACGGACACCGCTGGGACCGCGTGCCGGGCGTGACCCTCCTGGGCGACGCCGCGCACCTGATGCCGCCGTCCGGCGACGGCGCCAATCTGGCCATGTTCGACGGCGCCGAGCTCGGCAGGGCGATCGCCGCGCACCCCGGTGACGTCGAGGCGGCCCTCGCGGCCTACGAGGCGGCGATGTTCGCCCGAACCTCCGGCTTCTACGAGGACGCGCGTGAAATCTTGGACCTGTGCCTCGGCGACCGCGCGCCGTACTCGCTCGTCGACTTCTTCACCGGTGCCCGTGAGACGGAGACGGCGTACGACGCCGCGCGGACCTGACCCGACGAAGCCCACCGAAAGGCGCAGGCGATGCCCCTCCCCCGCCGCCCATGGTGCGGCGCGCACCCTGACGGGACAATGTGCCGGACCCGCACACTCGTCGAAGGTGGCGCCCGTGAACGACGACGGATATGACGACTACTACGACCTGGGATCCTTCCACCGCGAGATCACCACCGGCTCGCCCGAGGCCCAACTGTGGTTCGACCGCGGCCTGTTGTGGGTGTACGGCTTCCACCACGAGGAGGCGGCGGCCTGCTTCGAGCGGGCCATCGAGGCCGACGAGCAGTGCGCCATGGCCCACTGGGGTCTCGCCTACGCCCTGGGGCCGAACTACAACAAGCCCTGGGAGGCGTTCGACGAGCGCGATCTGACGTCGACCGTCGAGCGCACGCACCACGCCGTCCAGCGGGCCGCGCTCGCCGCCGCCCGCGCGACACCGGCCGAGCAGGCGCTGATCGACGCCCTCGGGTCCCGCTATCCGTCGGCCGGCCCCGCGCCCGACCAGTCGGTGTGGAACGAGGAGTACGCGCAGGCCATGGGCAAGGTCTACGCGAACCACCGGGACGACCCGGATGTCGCGACGCTGTACGCCGACGCCCTGATGAACCTCACGCCCTGGCAGCTGTGGGACCCGCCCACCGGCCGCCCCGCCGAAGGCGCCCGCACCGTCGAGGCCCGGGAGGCGCTCGAACGCGCGCTGGCACGGCCCGACGGCCGCGACCACCCCGGCCTGCTGCACCTGTACATCCACCTCATGGAGATGTCGCCGACGCCCGAACAGGCGCTGCCCGTCGCCGACCGGCTCCGCGGCCTGGTGCCCGACGCGGGCCATCTGCACCACATGCCCTCGCACATCGACGTGCTGTGCGGCGACTACCGGCGCACCATCGCAGCCAACACCCGCGCCATCGAGGCGGACGAGCGAGCCCTGGCCCGCGGCGGCGCGATGAACTTCTACACGCTCTACCGCTGCCACAACGTCCACTTCCGGCTCTACGCCGCGATGTTCGCGGGCCGGGCGGAGGTGGCGTTCGACTCCGTGGACCGGCTCGAAGCGACGGCCTCCGAGGAGCTGCTGCGCGTCGAGTCCCCGCCGATGGCCGACTGGCTGGAGGGCTTCCTGGGCATGCGGGTGCACGCCCTGGTCCGCTTCGGCCGCTGGCAGGACCTCATCGCTCTGCCGCTGCCCCACGACCGGGAGTTGTACTGCGTGACGACGGCGATGATCCACTACGGCAGGGGCGTCGCCCTCGCCGCGACGGGCCGCACGCGGGAGGCGGCGGCCGAACGCGCGCGCTTCACGGCGGCCGTCGAACGGGTGCCACAGACCCGCACCCTCTTCAACAACACCTGCCTCGACCTCCTCGCCATCGCCGCCGCGATGCTCGACGGCGAACTCGCCTACCGGACCGGCGACTTCGACCGGGCCTTCGCCGACCTTCGCCGGGCCATCCACCTCGACGACACGCTCCCCTACGACGAGCCGTGGGGCTGGATGCAGCCGACCCGGCACGCGTACGGGGCGCTGCTCCTGGAGCAGGGCAGGGTCGCGGAGGCCGCCGCCGTCTACGCCGCCGACCTGGGCCTGGACGACACCCTCCCCCGCTCCCTGCACCACCCCAACAACGTCTGGGCGCTGCACGGCTACCACGAGTGCCTGCTCCGGCTCGGCCGCGACGCGGAGGCCCGGATCATCGCCCCGCAGCTGACGACGGCGCTCGCGGTGGCGGACGTCCCGATCCGCTCGTCGTGCTACTGCCGCCTGGACACGGCGAACCCCGAGGAGGACGACTGCTGCTCAGGCCAGGCCCGACCCCCTTCCTGAACTCCCCCGCTACCTCGCTCACTCCTGTTCCTCCAGCAGCGAGAACCCGCCGCCACGGCAATCACCGCACACCTCCCCCTCACGCTCCCCCGTCCCGTGACAGGCCCCGCACAGCCCGTCGTGCCACGTCGTCCCGTCCAGCGCGTGGTGCGGGCGCGGATAGTGCGTGTCGGGCAGCACGCACTCCACCTGTGTGTCCGGATGCCGCCGGACACACAGGTCCCTACCGGGCTGCCAACCCCGAGCTTCCTGACTCATCGCTGCTGCTTCCCCTTTCCGTCCACGTCCAGAGAAGCACCCGCCACTGACAATCGGGCTCCACCGGGCCGCTCCACCGCCCCGTGTCAGACTCTGGCACGCTCCGCGGTGACCACGACCGCCGTGTACGGCAGGGTGAACTCACCGCCCATCGCGTCGATCGCGGCGCCCGTGCGCGCCAGCAGGTCCGCCAACTGCTCCGGCCGGTACGTTCCCGCCTCACCGCTGGTGCGCAGCTGTTCCAGCCATGCGTCGCGGGTGTACGTGGCCTCCCAGTCGAAGTGCCACTCCTCGGGCTCGCCGAACAGGGCGGTGTCGCGCAGCCCGTCGGCGACCTTCGCGAAGATCGGGCCGTACGCGTCGAGGGTGGGGCGGGCCCACGGGTTGCGCGGCGCGTCGGGCAGGGCCTCGCGGTGGGCGGCGGCGAAGGCGGCCGCGAGGTCGGGGCCGGGGCGGAAGACGTTCCAGAAGAGGGCGAGGCGGCCGCCGGGGCGCAGCACCTCGGCCGCCTTCGTGGCTCCGGCGACCGGGTCGACCCAGTGCCAGGTCTGTCCCGCGACGACCGCGTCGAAGGTGCGGCCCGCCGCGTCCCAGGTCTCGAACTTGCCGATCTCCACGTCGAGTCCGTGGCCGCGGGCGTACTCCGCCATGCGCGCGTCGACGTCGACGCCGAGGACGGTGCTGCCCGCCGCCTGGAACTGGCGGGACGCGATGCCGGTGCCGCAGCCGACGTCGAGGACGTCGGGGCCGGGCGCGGCGGCGGTGATCCGGGCGACCAGGGCATCGGGGTAGCGGGGCCGGGTGCGGTCGTAGCGGTCGGGGTCGGCGCCGAAGGACTCGGCCATGGCGCGGGCCTTGTGCGGTTGGTTCGCAGCGGCCTCTGAGGGCTTCACGTCACGAGTGGGCATGCGCCCACCATAGTGGGCGGGCGCCCACTCTTCTACTGTGGCCCGAGTCGAACGAAGGAGAAGTGCAGGTGCCGACCGGTGTGGCCATACGCGATGTGCGCGAGCAGCTCTTCGACGCGGCCGAACGCGTCCTCATGCGGGACGGGGCCGCCGCGCTCACCAGCCGGGCGGTCACCACGGAGGCGGGCTGCGCCAAGGGCGTGCTGCACCGCCACTTCGCCGACTTCGACGCCTTCCTGGCCGACCTCGTCATCGACCGCGCGGGCCGCATGGAGGAACGGGCCGCCACGCTCGTCGCGTCCGCCGGCACCCGCACCGTCGTCGACCTCCTCACCGACGCACTGACCGACCTGTTCACTCCGGTCGTCGTCGCCATGGTCGGGCTCCTCACCTTCCGCGACGGCCTGCGCGCGCGACTGCGGGCGGCCGGGCGCCCCGGCGTCACGGTCCTGGCGGACGCCACCGCCATGCTCCGCTCGTACCTCGAAGCGGAGCGGCGGGCAGGCCGGTTGGCACCCGACGCCGACATCGACTCCCTGGGCCTCACCCTCATCGGCTCGGGCCACCTGCTGTACGCGAACCGGGAGGACGGCCCGCCCGGGGAGGCGGACGTCCGCCGGGTCGTCACGTCGGCCGTCGCGGGGGCGCTGCCCCGCTAGGGTCGTCAGGCGCCGGCGTCCTCGCCCCAGGAGTCGATCCTTTCCCGCGAGACGCACCGACCCCACAAGACCGCCACACCCCGCCCCCGTGGGCACATCCGCTCGACCGGACAGCCGTCCGAGGGGGACGGTCCGCGCGGCCGTCACTCACACGGGGCACGGGAGTTGACCCCGGTGGACGCCGCCGCGCCCGAGCGACAGCGCGGCCGTGTCCCGGCGGCGGTCACAACACTGTGCGGGTGTGTTCCACGTGACCGCCGCCCCTTCTCGTGCCGGAGCACCGCCCGTGCGTACCTGAGCACCCCGCTTACCTGAGCACCACCTGAGAATGTCGCCGATATTGTTGACAGTTACGTTGACGCTTGGTGGCGTAGGGCTCGGGGCGGGACTCCCCCGCCCCAGGAGCCATAGGGGAGCCACGAGTTGAAGCACAGGGCCATCAAGCGCAGAAACGTCGTGATCGGGATCGGGGCAGCCGCGGGCGCGGCGGCCGTCGGCGGTCTCACGCTGTCGGCACAGGCGTCGGCCGGAACCGCGCCCGACGAGCCTTCGGACGCCCTCGCGTTCGACCCGGACGCGTACACGGAGCTGACCACGACCGTCACCACCGATGACGGCGACAAGGAGGTGAAGTACCGCTTCTGGAAGGCGATCACCTATGTCGCGAAGCCGGTCGACGAGACGTACCAGAGCCTCAACGTCAGCGTGCCGGTCGCGATCGGCGGGAAGGCGATCGATGCCTCGGGCGCACCCATCCTGTTCGCCAACTCCGTCGGGGGCTATATGCCGTCCTCCGTCGCGGACGCGGACGGCATCGGCGGGGGCGGCATGCCCGGCGGTGGCGGCGGCGCGCCTGGAGGCGGTGGCGGTGCGCTCACCTCCAACCAGCTGCTCGCCCTCGCCGCCGGATACGTCGTCGTGGAACCGGGAGCGCGTGGCCGCACCCTCAAGGACGACGACGGTGCGTACTACGGCACCGCGCCCGCCGCGATCGTCGACCTGAAGGCCGCCGTGCGCTACGTCCGCGCCAACAAGGGCCGCATCCCCGGCAACACCGACCGCATCGTGTCCGCTGGCACCAGCGCGGGCGGCGCCCTGTCCTCCCTGCTCGGCGCCTCCGGCGACAGCCGGATCTACGCCACGTACCTGGCAAAGCTCGGCGCCGCGGACGCCTCCGACGCGATCTTCGCGACCGGCGCCTGGTGCCCGATAGCCGACCTCGAACACTCCGACGGCGCGTACGAGTGGAACTGGGGAGCCAACAAGCAGAGCAACGGCGAGCAGGTCGACCAGACGACATCGAAGCAGCTGCGCGCCCAATTCGCCGAGTACCAGGCCTCGTTGAGGCTGCACAGGATCGACGGTCACGGAACGCTGACGGCCCGGAACTACGACGACTATCTGCTGACGCACTATCTGCAGCCTTCTGCCACCCGCTACTTGAAGGGGCTTTCGGACGGCGACCGCGCCGCGTACCTCGCCGACAACACGTTCATCGCGTGGCAGGGCGGGCGGGCCACGTTCACGTGGGAGGACTTCCTCACGCACGTGGGCGCGCGCAAGAAGGACGCGCCCGCCTTCGATCCGTTCGACCTGTCCTCGCCCGAGAACAACGAGTTCGGCGCGGGGACCACCGGGGCACGGCACTTCACCGCGTACGGCGCGCGGCACGACACGAGCGGCCTGGACAGCAGGCGCGTGGCATCCGACATCCCCGAGAAGCTCGACCTGATGAACCCGATGTACCACCTCGCACGGCGGAATCCGGGCCGCTCCAAGCACTGGTGGATCCGGCTCGGCACCAAGGACAGCGACACCTCGCTGACCGTCTCCGCCAATATCGCGGCGAGTGCGGCCGGGCTCGGTGACGAGGTCGACCACCTCTACTACTGGGACGAGGGGCACGGGGCCAACACCGATCCCGCGGACTTCATCGCCTGGATCGCCGAGGTGACGGGCTACAAGAAGGAGTAGAAGCGCGAAACCCGCGAGCCGCTGTGGCCCGGCCCCTTCGGAGGGGCCGGGCCACAGCGGCTCGCGGGCAGGGGTCAACCGGCCATCACCGGCGCGCCGTTCCGGTCCCCGCTCCTCCGGTTCAGCCCGGCCCTGATGGTGAGCGCGGCCAGCGCCATCATCACGGCGCCGAACACGGCGGCCACGGCGAACATCGAGAAGCCCAGGTCCGCATGGCCGGCGGCGAGCAGTTGGCCGCCCATCCACGGGCCGAAGACGGCGCCGAAGCGGCCCATGCCGGAGACCCAGCTGAGCGCCGTGGGCCGGTCCTCCTCGATGTGGTGGGAGCCGACCGTCGCGTACACCATGGTCTGGCCGCTGAACAGGAGCAGCCCGGCGAGGAAGACGACGCCGTACAGCACGCCCACCGACATGTGTACGCCCATGAGGTAGACGAAGACCGCGGTCAGCGCGAACCAGATGATGACGATGCGGCGCGGGCCGACGAGGTCGGCGAGGCGGCCCGCGACCAGCATGCCGACGATGCCGCCGACGTTGAGGAACGTCGAGAAGAGCAGCGAGTCACCGGTGTCGTAGCCGAGGTCGCCCATGATCTTCGGCAGCCACTGGCCGACCCCGTAGACGAGCAGCAGGCCGGCGAACGACGTCAGCCAGAAGCACAGGGTCGTCAGCCACTGGCGGCCGCGGAACAGGGCCTTGATGCTCTCCAGCTTGTCGGCGGCGTGCCCCTTGGGCTCCGGCAGTACGAGACCGTACGTGCCGGCCAGTCCCTGCGCGTCCGCCGTGCGGCCGCGGGTGAGCAGGTTGGTCGGCGACTCGGGCAGCAGCTTCAGGGCCAGCGGCAGGAAGATCAGCGCGGGTATCGCGCCGACGAGGAAGGCGGAGCGCCAGCCGAAGTCGTCGATCAGCCACAGCGCGAGCAGCGGGGCGACGGCGCCGCCGGTCTGGTGGGCGGTCATGATGACACCGGTCGCGAGCGCCTTGCGGGCGCCGGTGGTGAACTCCATGCCGTACGAGATGGCGATCGGCAGCAGCGCGCCGAGGCCGAAGCCGCACACCAGGCGGAAGAAGCCGAAGACCCCGGCGCTCTGGGCGAGTCCGCAGCCGACGGTGGCGATGGTGAAGACGACGACCGAGGTGAAGACGGTCTTGCGGCGGCCCACCCAATTGCTGACGGTGCCGGACAGGATCGTTCCGACCAGCATGCCGAAGGTGGTGTAGCTGCCGATGTCACCCGCGGTGGCGTCGGTCAGGCCGAGCGCCTTCGACCCGAGCATGTGCGGCAGTGCGGAGCCGTAGATGAACGTGTCGATGCCGTCGATGAACACCAGCGCCCAGCACAGGGCGATGACGATGGCGCGGCTGCGGCGGGAGGGGTCCGCGGCGGCGGAGGAGGCGGCGTTTTTGGGCAGGGCGGAGCGGTAACGCGAGGACATCGTTGTTCCTCTCGTCCGGGCGGTCCGGTGGCGGCCCGGTAAGGGTGGGTTGGGACGGGATGGGTTGGGATGGGGATGTGCGGGGACGGACGTGCGGGGTCAGGGCTTGATCGGCGGGGTTCCGTGGGTGTGGAAGGACTCGATGGTCTTCAGGCCCCAGGCCTGGCCCTTCTTGCGCTCTTCCTCGGTCCAGGTGATCAGCGGCCAGTCGGGGGCCAGGACGAGGCGGGTGAGCGGGTTGCACAGCTCGATGCGGTTGCCGCCGGGTTCGTAGACGTAGAGGAAGAACGTCTGCTGGATGGCGTGCTTGTGCGGGCCGGTCTCGATGAACACGCCGGTGTCGATGGCGAGATCGGCGGCGCGCAGGATGTCCTCGCGGTTGTCGGTCGCGAAGGCGATGTGGTGCAGGCGGCCGTTGGCGCCGGTCCAGTCCTCGGTGTAGACGACGTCGTACGACTTGTTGGTGAAGGTCAGCCACTTGCCCGCGATGCGGCCTGTGTCGAGCCGGATCTGCTCGGTGGGGCGTGCGCCGAGGACGTCCGACTGGAAGTCGGCGTTGAGGGCGACGTCCGAGGCCAGGAAGTTCACGTGGTCGAGGCGGCGGACGCCGACGCCCCGGTTGGGCTTGGCCTGCGGCTGGTTCTTCAGGGCGGGCTTGAGCTCGTCCGGGGCCCGGTAGTGCTCGCTGTCCCAGTACAGGGCGAGTTCGTGGCCGTCCGGGTCGGTGGTGACGTAGAGCTTGCCGAGGCCGGGCTCGTCCTCGGTCCAGTGGCCGGTGCCGCCGGACTCCTCGACCGCCTTGACGCGGCGCTGAAGTGCGTCCGCGCTGGAGGTGCGCAGCGCGATCCGGCCCAGGCCGGGCTGGTCGCGGGCGGTGAGGACGAGGCTGTGGTGCTCGTAGTCGTCGAAGGTGCGCAGGTAGACGCTGTCGCCGTCCTGGCCGCAGACGGTCAGGCCCAGGAAGTCCGTGAAGAAGCCGACGCTGGCGTCCAGGTCCGGGGTGAACAGCTGGGCGTGGCCGATGTGTGCGATGTCGCCGAGGGGCGGGGTCATCGGGGTGCTCCTGACGTGCGTGCGGGGCGCGGGAAGACCGTGCCGTCGAAGAGTTTGCGGGCCGTGCGGACGACGGCGATTCTGCGGGCCGCGGGAAGGCCGTCGGGGCCCGTGGTGATGCTGCTTTCGATGTCGGTGGAGCCGGTGGGGTGCTCGATGCGCAACCGGTCGCCTTCCGTGGGCAGTTGGGCGATGCCGTCCGCCACGCTGCCCTCGATGCGGAGACCTGCCGCGACGCTCGCGGCGCCGAGCACCCCGATGGCGGTGTGGCAGCGCACCGGGATGAAGGTGCGGGTGGTGACGGCGCCGCCGTGGCGGGGTGGGGCGAGCAGGGTCACTTTGGGGACAGTTGTGTCGGAGACGTCACCGAGACCCATCAACTCCCCTGCCGCGAGACGGATGTCACGCACTCGCGAAGCCAGCTCGGCATCCGCCTCCAGCTCCTCCGGGTCCTCGTATCCGGTGACCTTGAGGGCATCGGCGGGGACGAGCACGGTCGGCATGCCGTTGTCGACGCAGGTCACCTCGACGCCGGCGACGGTGTCCCGGAGGTGCCCGGTGGGCAGCAATTGCCCTTCCCCCGGCGGGAACTCGATGACCACGTCGACGCCGGCCGCGGGGCTTCCCGAGAACGTGGCGGTCGCCCTGTCACCGGAGTTGACCATACGGATACGGACCGAGGTCTCCTTCTCCCCCACCGCCACCAGGCCCCGCTCGACCGCGAAGGGGCCGACGCCGGCGAGGATGTTTCCGCAGTTCTGACGGTCCGACACTACGGGTTCGTCGACGTTGACTTGGAGGAAGAGGTAGTCGACGTCGGCGTCCGGATCGGCCGAGGGCGACACCACCGCCACCTTGCTGGTGAGGGGGTGGGCACCCCCGATGCCGTCGATCTGGCGCGGGTCGGGGCTGCCCATCACCCGCAGCAGCAGGTCGTCGCGGGCGGCCGGTTCGGCGGGCAGGTCAGAGGCGAGGAAGTAGGCGCCCTTGGAGGTACCACCGCGCATCACCATGCAGCGCGGCTCCTCGGGCCCGGTCACGAGGTCTGTTCCTCGTACGTGCGGTATTCGACGCCGAGCCGCTTGAGCGTGTCGCGCAACCCGTAGCGGTCCAGGCCCAGTTGACCCTCCAGGAACGCGGCTCGGGTGGCGGCCTCCTTCTCCTCGCGGGCCTGCGACTTCTCCGCCGCCGCGCGGGCGCGCTCGCGCTCCACGACCACCACACCGTCGTCGTCCGCGACGATGACATCACCGGGACGGACGGTCTCGCCCCCGATGACGACCGGCACATTGACACTGCCGCCGGTCGCCTTCACGGTGCCCTGCGCGGACACGGCCGCCGACCAGGCGTGGAAGCCCATCGCGCGCAGCTCGGCGGTGTCCCGGATCCCGGCGTTGGTGACGATGCCGCGCACGCCGCGCTTCTGGAGCGCGGTCGCGAACAGCTCGCCGAACATGCCGTCCGTGGACGGCGATGTGGTCGTGACGACGAGGATGTCGCCCTCCCCGCACTGCTCCACGGCCGCATGGATCATGAGGTTGTCGCCGGGCCAGGACAGCACGGTCACCGCGGTGCCGGCGATGCGGGTGTCCTGCTGGTTGGGGCGCAGGTGGTGGCCGAGGAGTCCGGTGCGGTCCATCGCCTCGTGGACGGTGGCGACTCCGTACCCGGCGAGCGCCTCGACGTCCTTCGGGTCGGCCTTGGGCGGGTCGGTGACGATGACGCCGGGCATCAGGCGAGCTCCTTCGCGATCTGCGGGTACGGGCGCATGTACGCCTCGGCCATCGTCTTGTGGGCGAGGCCCAGGTTCGGCCCGGCGTTGCGCTTGAGCTGCACACCCCGGCGTACGGCGAGGTCGGTGTAGTACTCCCACAGGTGCTGCTGGGCGCCCAGGCACTCCATGGCCTCGCGCTTGGTGTCCCAGACGTCGGTGATGTCGAGGAGGACCTCGGGCTTGAAGCCGCTCATCTCGGGCTGGTGGGGCTCGAAGTAGAAGACGGGCGGGGCGCCGATGATCTCGCCATCGCCGGGGTAGCCGATGGCCTGCGCGAGGACGCGGGCCTGCAGGGCCATGCGGTGGGCGGCCGGGTGGTCGCCGTTGTACGGGTCCTCGACCGGGTGCGTGAGCACCACGTCGGGCTGGGTGTCGCGGTAGACGGTGACCAGTTGGTCGGTCAGTTCGGCGCTTTCGACGAGGGGGTAGTCACCGGCGTCGAAGAAGCGGACGTCGGCGCCGAGGGTGGCAGCGGCGCGCTCGGCCTCATCTCGGCGTATCGCCTTGATCTCGTCGAGCTTCTTGCCCTCCCGCCAGGCCTTGGCGGACTCGCCGCGCTCCCCGAACGTCAGGCACGCGATGGTCACCTTCTCGCCGCGGGCTGCGGCGAGCGCGATGGCACCGCCCGCCCGCCACACGAAGTCCCCGGCGTGCGCGGTGACCACCAGGGTCGATCGTGGCGGGGCGGCGGGAGCGTGGCCGTTGGTCATGACTGCATCTCCTTGGTGACAGGTGTGCACCCGCCTCCAAGCCGCGTCAGTCGGCGCTCAACAGCTCAGCACGTCGATCACACTGCGGAGGTGGGCGCGGACGGCCGTCTCGGCCGCCTGCGGGTCCCTGGCGCGGATCGCCTCGATCATCGCCAGATGCTCGCTCAGGGACTGCTGCGAACGCCCCGGACGCAGCGCCAACTGGAAGCGGTGGCGCACCAGTTGGGCGTTGAGCCGCTCCAGGAGGGTCACGGCCGTCTGCTGGCCGGAGATGTCCCGGATGCGGGCGTGCAGCTCGTGGTTGAGGTCGGAGTAGGTGAGCGGGTCACCGTCTCCGACCGCCTTGGACATGGCGTCACCGAGCCCGGTGAGCTCGTCGAGCTGCGCGTCGGTGGCCTCCTCTGCCGCCTTGGCCGCACACAGCCCTTCGAGTGCCATCCGGCACTCGGTGATCTCCACGGCCTCCTCGACCGTGACGACCCGCACCCGCGAGCCGCGGTTACGGATCCGCTCGACCAGGCCTTCCGCGGCCAGTTCGAGCAGCGCCGCACGGATGCTCGCCCGCGTCACGTCGTACTGCTCGGCGAGTTCGTTCTCCACCAGCCGCTGGGCCGGTGACATCTCGCCGCGCAGAATCGCCTTCCGCAGTTGATCGAGCGCGTACTGCTTGGCCTGCTCTCCGGAGCCCGGACGGGCTTCCTCCGGCATCTGCCCTCCCTGAGTGAGTGCGTGTCGACGCTAAATCTAGGCGAACAGAATTGTCAACGATTTCGTTCGCAATTCAGCTACGCCTCGACGGGCTCACCGGGCGGACGGATCACCCCAGTCCGCCTCAAGCCCGGCCCGCAGCGCCACGAAGGCCTCGCTTCCGATGCGCTCGGCGAGCCGCGCCTCCAGGCGGGCGACCGCACGGCGCGCCCGATCGTGGGCGCGGCACCCCTCCGCCGTCCGCCGGATCAGCCGCTGCCGCGCGGACGCGGGGTCGGGCACCTGCTCCAGGAGCCCCGCGGCCACCAGCGCGTGCACCGCCTGGTGCACGGTCTGCCGGGTGACCCCCGTACGCCGGGCCAGCTCCGACACGGTCGTACCTTCCTCGTCCAGCGCGGCGAACAGCTGTATCTGCGGCGCCGTCACCGGCGCGACCCCCTCCGCCTCCAGCGCCGCGAGCAGCCCCTCCTCGAACCAGCGCCTGGCCTCGCCGAGCAGCTGCGGCAGATCACGTCGGGGCTCACTCATCAGGTGCCGTCCTCCCGGGCGCTTCGATGCGGACCCTTGCCCGCACCACACTTCACGTGTCAGGCTACCTGACACATAACGTCAGGCACCCTGACACAGGAGAGGGCGATCCACATGACCATGGAGTTCGCGACGCGCTATCGCGGCGCCTCCCGCATACCGGCCGACCCGTCGAAGCCGTACGTGATCGAGAAGGGCGAGGGCGACCGGGCCCACCTCTTCGGCGACCTCGTCACCGTCTACGCGGGCGGCGAACAGACCGACAACACCTTCAACTTCTTCACCGTCGAGGGCCCGAAGGGCGACATCATCCCGGCACATGTGCACGCGGACACCCACGAGGTGTTCTACGTGACGCAGGGCGCCGTCCGGCTCTTCGCCGAGGACCCCGAGGGCGAGCAGTTGGAACGCCTGCTCACGCCGGGCGACTTCGGGTTCGTGCCGAAGAACTGCGCGCACGCCTACCGCATGGAGCGCCACCACTCGCAGGTCGTCGGCGTCGCCGCGGGCCCCGGCGGGACCTTCGAGCGGTTCTTCGAGTCGCTGGGCACGCCGGTGGACGAAATGGGCCTGCCCGCCCAGCCGTTCGTCCCCGCGCCGCACAAGTTCGGCACCGTGCCGCAGGAGTACGACGTGCGCTTCCTGCCGGACCACCAGTGGCGGACCTCGTGACACCGGACGAGCAGCGGACGGCGCCGGGGGCCGACCACCCCTTTGCGCCGCACAGTTGACCTGGCAGATTGGGGTGCTCCTGACCCCCTGGTGAAGAGGTGCGTGATGAGCCCGCAGTTCGGCGACTACCAATTCGAGATCTACCTCGACGGACTGCGGGGCGTCACACCCACGCAGCCGATGGACTTCGCCACCCTCGAACAGCGGGCGCAGGCGGCCCTCTCCCCCTCCGTCTGGTCCTACGTGGCCGGGGGCGCGGGCGACGAGCACACGCAGCGCGCCAATGTGCGGGCCTTCGAGCGGTACGGGCTCGTGCCCCGGATGATGGTGGGCGCCGCGCAGCGCGACATGTCCGTGGACCTGTTCGGGACGCGGCTCGCCTCGCCGCTGTTCATGGCACCGGTCGGCGTGATCGGGCTGTGCGCGCAGGACGGGCACGGGGACTTGGCGACGGCGCGGGCCGCGGCGCGCACCGGCGTGCCCATGGTGGCATCCACGCTGACGGTCGACCCGCTGGAGGACGTGGCCGCCGAGTTCGGTGACACACCCGGCTTCTTCCAGCTCTACACACCCACCGATCGGGCGCTCGCGGAGAGCCTCGTCAAGCGGGCGGAGGCGGCGGGCTACAAGGGCATCGTGGTCACGCTCGACACCTGGGTCACCGGCTGGCGCCCGCGCGACCTGTCGACGTCCAACTTCCCGCAGCTGCGCGGTCATTGCCTCGCCAACTACACCTCGGACCCGCGCTTCCAGGAGATCGCCGCGTCCACCGACCCCACGGACCTCGTACGCTCCTGGGTCGGCATCTTCGGCAACCCGCTCACCTGGGACGACCTGCCGTGGCTGCGCTCGCTGACCGATCTGCCGCTGATCCTCAAGGGCATCTGCCACCCCGAGGACGTGCGCCGCGCCAGGGACGGCGGCGTGGACGGCATCTACTGCTCCAACCACGGCGGCCGCCAGGCCAACGGCGGCCTTCCCGCGCTCGCCGCGCTGCCCGGCGTCGTCGAGGCGGCCGACGGCATGCCGGTGCTCTTCGACTCCGGGGTCCGCTCGGGCGCCGATGTCATCAAGGCCCTCGCGCTCGGCGCGACGGCGGTGGGCGTCGGGCGCCCGTACGCGTACGGGCTCGCGGTCGGCGGCGACGACGGGCTCGTGCACGTGCTGCGCTCCCTGCTCGCCGAGGCCGACCTGATCATGGCGGTGGACGGCTATCCGACGTTGGCGGATCTGACGCCGGAGGCGTTGGTGGCATCAATCCCCTGCGGGGATTGAGCAGCGAGGTCCGGGCCAGGGTCGTCACGTGGCGTGGGGACGCGGCTCAGCGCAACAGCTCCCGTACCGCCGCGAACGCCGCCTCCACCGTCGCCGGATCCGCGCCCGGCCGGGCCAGCGCGCTCATCGGGATCGGGGCCACCTCCGGCAGACCCTCGCAGGGGGTGAGGCCGTCGGGGTCCTGGCCGACCGCCGCGAGCAGCGCCACGCCCTGGCCGGTGCGGGCGAGGTCCAGGACTCCCGCCAGATAACCGGCGTCGCCGACGACCGATGCGGGCACTCCGCTCGCGGCCAGGGTGGCGATGGCCCTGCGGCGGATGGCGCAGGGGTCCTCGATGGCCACCAGCGGGACGGTCTCCGGGGCGGCCGGCGGCTGCCAGCCGGGGACGGCGTACCAGCTGAGCGGGAGCCCGCCGACGCGCGTGCCCTCGGTGGCCGCGGCCTCGGTGACGTACACCGCGACATCGACACTGCCCCGCTCCACCGCCTCGACCAGGCGGGCGGAGCGGTCGATGCGGAAGCGAACTCGACAGCCGGGGCGCATCTCCTGGACGGCGGCGGTCAGCCGGGGCAGGAACTGGTCCGCGGCGTGCTCGGTGGAGCCGATGGTCACGGTGGAGCCATCGGCGCCGAGCAGCGTACGCACGGCCTCGTCGTGCACGGCGAGGATCTTGCGGGCCTGTTCGAGCAGCAGCCGCCCGTCGGGGGTGAACCGGGTGCCGCGCCCCTGGCGTTCGACGACGGGCCGCCCCAGGGTCTTCTCCAGTTTTCGGACGTGCTGGCTCACCGCGGACTGGCTCAGGGCCAGCGCCTCGCCCGCGCGGTGGAAGCCGCCGCAGTCGGCTATCGCCGTCAGGCTGCGCAGGGCGACGATGTCCAGGAGGGGTTGGGGCATGCCGTGACAGTAGTCGCCACGGGCGATCGATCGCGATCCCTGATCGGTTTCGATCCGATTTCGTCGTTGGACGCGGCCGATCACCGCCGGTCATGATGGGCACATGTTGCACGCGCCGTCTTCCGCTGCCTTTCTGACGCGGCGCCGAGTCATCGACTTCGGCGTGGCGTGCAGCGCGCGCTGTCGCTGACCTGCTGCCGCACTCCGGCCCTGCACCGCTTCCTGCGTCACCGGGATCACGTATCCGCTGACGTGTGACGTGTGACGTTGCGGCACGTGAGGCTTGCGGCCCGCTGCGCCTTTCCCCCTCGGCACCCCTGATACCGCCGATCGCCTCCTGAATTCCCCCCTGCCCTGAACCGGGAGTCCCCTCCTCATGCCCTCACCCCATGCCGAACTGCCCCTGATCGCGGAGGTCCTGGCATGACCGTGACCACGACCGTCACCGAGCTGCGCGCGCTGCTCGCCTCCGACACTCCCCCCGCCCTGCTCGACGTCCGCTGGGCACTGGGTGATCCGCACGGCCGCGAGCACTACGCCGAGGGACACATCCCCGGTGCCGTGTACGTCGACCTGGACACGGAGCTGGCATCCGCGCCGACGCAGCGGGGCGGCCGGCATCCGCTGCCGCCGATCGCCGAGCTGCAGGAGAACGCGCGCCGATGGGGCCTGCGGCAGGGCCAACCCGTCGTCGTCCACGACGATGCGGGCAACACCGCGGCGGCGCGGGCCTGGTGGCTGCTGCGGTACGCGGGGATCGACCGGGTGACACTGCTCGACGGTGCGCTCGGCGCCTGGCGCTCCGCCGGTCTGCCGTTGGAGTCGGGCCGGCCCGTCGCCCCGCCGCCGGGCGATGTCGTCCTGCGCGAGGGCGCCCTGCCGGTCACCGACGCCGACGGGGCGGCCGAACTCGCGGCCTCCGGCCTGCTGTTGGACGCCCGGGCGGGCGAGCGGTACCGCGGCGAGGTGGAGCCCGTCGACCCTCGTGCGGGCCACATTCCGGGCGCGGTGTCCGCGCCGACCGGCGGGAACCTCGCGGCGGACGGGACGTTCCTGCCCTCCGACGAGCTGCGCGAGCGCTTCGCGGAGCTGGGAGCGGACGCGGCCCGACCGGGTGCGGCCCGACCGGGTGCGGCCCGACCGGGTGCGGATTCCGCACCCGGCATCGGTGTCTACTGCGGTTCGGGTGTCACCGCGGCCCACCAGATCGCCGCCCTGGAGATCGCCGGGTTCCGGGCCGCTCTCTTCCCCGGCTCCTGGTCCGCCTGGTCCGCCGACCCCGACCGCCCGGCCGCGAAGGGAGACCGGCCATGACGACGGACCACCTGGACCCGGCGGTGATGTCACCTCCCGCGGATCCCGCGGAGAACACGCCCGCGCCGTCTGCCCGTGTCACCCTCCGCAACACCACGAAGACCGGCCGCCGCCTCGCCGTGCCCCGCCCCGTGCGCCGGGCCGCGGGCCCCGTGGGCCTCGTCCTCCTCTGGTTCCTGACCTCGGCCACCGGCGTACTCCCGGAATCCGTGCTCGCCTCGCCGGTGGACGTCGTCGGGCAGGCCGTCGAGCTCACCCGCAGCGGCGAACTGCCCGACGCCATCGCCGCGTCCGGCCGCCGCGCCGCCACCGGATTCCTCATCGGCGGCACGGTGGCACTGGCCCTGTCACTGCTCGCGGGCCTCTTCCGGCTCGGCGAGGACGTCATCGACTCCTCGATGGGCATGTTCCGGGCCATCCCCTGGGTGGGCCTGATCCCGCTGTTCATCGTGTGGTTCGGCATCGAGGAGACGCCGAAGATCGCGCTGGTCGCGCTCGGCGTGACGTATCCCCTGTACTTCAACATCTACGGCGGCATCCGCTCCACCGACTCCCAACTCGTCGAGGCCGCCCGGATGATGGGGCTCGGCAAGCTCGGCCTGATCAAGTACGTGATCCTGCCGAGCGCGCTGCCCGGCGCGCTCGTCGGGCTCAGGTACGCGCTGTCCACAGCCTGGCTCGCCCTCGTCTTCGCCGAGCAGATCAACGCGGACGCCGGTCTCGGCTATCTGATGAGCAACGCCCAGCAGTACTTCCGTACGGACGTCATCGTGCTCTGCCTCGTCGTGTACGCGCTGCTCGGCCTGGTCTGCGACTTCGCCGTACGGACCCTTTCGCGCCGGCTGCTCACCTGGCGCGCCAACTTCGAGGGCGAGGCGTGACCACCATGTCCGACACCGTCGTGAACACAACGGCCGACAACGACGTGCACACCACGGCCAACAGCGTGGAGATACGCGGGCTTTCGCGGGCCTTCGACGGACACACCGTCCTGCACGAGCTGGATCTCGACCTGCGCGAGGGCGAGTTCGTGGCGCTGCTCGGGCACAGCGGCTGCGGCAAGTCGACGCTGCTGAGGATCCTCGCCGGACTCGACGAGGAGATCGCCGGCGAGGTGACCGTGCCCGCGCGGCGCAGTGCCGCCTTCCAATCACCGCGGCTGCTGCCCTGGCTGAAGGTGTGGCGCAATGTCGTGCTCGGTCTGCCGGGCCGCCCCGACCGGGCGCTCGCCGACAAGGCCCTCGCCGAGGTGGGCATCGGCGAACGCGCCACCGTCTGGCCCAAGACCCTCTCCGGCGGCCAGGCCCAGCGCGTCTCCCTGGCCCGCGCCCTGGTCCGCGAGCCCGAACTGCTGCTCCTGGACGAGCCGTTCGGCGCCCTGGACGCGCTCACCCGGGGCAGGGTCCAGCAGTTGGTGGCCGAGCTGTGGGACCGGCACGGCTGCGCGATCCTCCTGGTCACCCATGACGTGGAGGAGGCGCTGCTGCTCGCCGACCGGGTCCTGGTGATGGACGAGGGCCGCATCGCCCACGAGCTCACCGTCGACCTGCCCCGCCCCCGCGACCTGACCGCCCCCGAGTTCGTGACCCTGCGCGCCCGCCTCCTGAACTGGCTCGGCGTGACCCACTCCCTGGAAGGAACCCCGTCGTGATCCGCAGAATCGCAGCCACCGCCATGAGTCTGACCGCCCTGGTGGCTCTCACCGCCTGCGGCGCGGACTCCTCCGCGGACACCGCGGCCAAGGACGGCCGGGTCACCCTCACCATCGGGGACCAGGCCAAAAACCTCCAGACCATGTTCGCCGCTTCGGGTGCCCTCAAGGGTGCGAAGTACCAAGTGAAATGGGCCGAGTTCGAGGGCGCGGCCCCGCTGTACCAGGCGGTGCAGGCGGGCGCCGCGGACACCGGGTACTCCGCCGACCTGCCGGCACTTCAGGCGCTCAGCGGCGGACTGAAGATCAAGAACATCGCCGCGCTGAAGAACGACGGCTCGCACGTCGGCATCGTCGTGCGCAAGGGGTCCGGCATCGACAGCGTCAAGGACCTCAAGGGCCAGAAGGTCGTGGTGTCCTCGGCCAAGGGCAGCATCTCGGAGTATCTGCTGGCCAACGTCCTGAAGCAGCACGGGCTCAGCTACAAGGACGTCAAGGTGCAGTATCTGCTGCCGACCGACGCACAGGCCGCCTTCGCCTCCGGGAAGATCAAGACCTGGGCCACCTTCGGCGTCTACCAGACCGTGGGCCTGCAACAGGGCGGCAGGCTCCTCGTCGACGGCCAGGACGGCCGGGTCAGCGGCATCGGTTTCGTCAACGCCTCCGACAACGCCCTGGCCGACTCCTCGAAGAAGGCCGCGCTCACCGACTTCGTGAAGCGCCTCGGCACGGCCCTCAAGTGGACCAGCAGCCACAAGGACGCCTACGCCAAGGCCATCGTCGAGCACAACGGCGCCGACCCCTCGGTGGCGAAGAGCCTGGCCTCGGCGGCGTACGGCAAGGTCCTGCCGGTCTCCTCCGACGTGAACGCGACCGTCCAGGAGGTGGCCGACCTCATGAACGGCATCGGTGTCCTGAACCCGAACGTCGACGTCTCGAAGTCGGCGGACACCTCGCTGCTCAAGTGACCCACCCCCGCAACTGACGTTTCGAGCCCAGGAGTTGTCCATGCCCGTCGAGTTCATCAGCGCCGTCCACACCGACTCCGGCGCCTCCGGTCCCGCCGCCGCGAGCCGCACCGGCTTCGACCCCGCCTATCTGCGCAGGTACGCCCGCGCCCTGGACGACGGGGGCTTCGACCACACTCTGGTCGCCTACCACTCGGCCTCACCGGACGCCCTCCAGGTCGCCCAGTTCGTCGCCACCCACACCGAGCGGGTCCGGCCGATCCTGGCCCACCGGCCGGGCGTCGTCTTCCCCACCCACGCGGCCCGCGCCCTGGCCACCCTGGACCGGATCAGCGACGGGCGGCTCTCGCTGCACATCATCTCCGGCGGCAGCGACGAGGAGCAGCACCGCGAGGGCGACTACCTCAACAAGACGGAGCGCTACGAGCGTTCGGACGAGTACATCCAGATCCTGCGCAAGGTGTGGCGGTCCGACGGGCCGGTGTCGCACGAGGGGAAGTACTTCCGGTTCGAGGGCTACCACTCGGACGTGAAGCCCGTGCACGGGCTCGTGCCGATCTCCGTCGGCGGCTCCTCCCAGGACGCGTACCGGGTCGGCGGTCAGCAGGGTGACATCTTCGGGCTGTGGGGCGAGCCGCTGAAGGAGACGGCGGAGCAGATCGCCGCCGTGAACGCGGTCGCGGACGCCGCCGGGCGCCCGCGTCCGCGGATCTGGGTGTCGTTCCGCCCGATCATCGCGCCCACCGACGAGCTGGCCTGGGAGAAGGCGCACAGCACGCTGGGAGTGCTCCAGGACCAGGCCGCCAATACCGAACTGCTGCGCCACTACCGCACCACCGGGCGTCCCGCCAACGTCGGCTCCCAGCGGCTCCTGGACATCGCCGGGCGCGGCGAGGTCCACGACCGCTGCCTGTGGACCGCCCCGGCCGTCGCCACCAACGCCGCCGGTGCCTCGACGGCGCTCGTCGGCTCGCCCGAGACGGTGGCGAAGGCGCTGCTCGACTACGTCGACATCGGCTGCGACCTGCTGTCGATCCGCGGCTACGACCCGCTCAACGACGCGATCGACTACGCCCGTCACGTGCTGCCGCTGGTCCGCCAGGAACTCGCCCACCGCGCCACGACCCGAGCCGCCTGACCGGGTCGGGAAACCGGATCGCAGCGGAACACCACGTCGAACCAGGAAGTCACCATGACCACCGCGCCGCAGCGCACCGCCTCCGCCACCCTCCTCGGGCTGCTCGCCCGCGATCTGCCGCCCGACCTGCTGACCACCGACCCGGCGGCCCTCGCCGCGCAGGCCACCGACCGCTCCGGCAGCCGCCCGGACGGTGAGCCCGTCGCCGTGGTGCACGCCCGGAGCACGCGGGACGTGGCGCTCGCTCTGCGGCACGCCCACGCGCAGCGCGTGCCGGTGGTGCCGCGCGGCGCGGGCACCGGCCTGTCGGGCGGGGCCACGGCCGGCCGGGACTCCCTGGTCCTCGACCTCTCCCGGATGGACCGGATCGTCGAGCTGGACGCCGCCGACCAGGTGGCCGTCGTCGAACCCGGTGTCATCACCGCGGAGTTGGACCGGGCGGCGGGTGCGCACGGCCTGCGGTACGCGCCCGATCCGGCGAGCGCGGCCCTCTCCACCATCGGCGGGAACATCGCGACGAACGCGGGCGGCCTGCGCTGCGCCAAGTACGGGGTGACCCGCGACAGCGTCCTCGGCCTGGAGGCGGTGCTCGCCGACGGGACGGTGGTCACCACCGGCCGCCGTACCGTCAAGGGTGTCACCGGGTACGACCTGACCGCACTGCTCACCGGTTCGGAGGGCACCCTCGCGGTGGTCACCGGGGCGACGCTGCGGCTGCGGCCCGTTCCGGTGGCGGTGGCCACGCTGGCCGCGTACTTCGCCACCTTCGAGGCGGCCGCCGAGGCCGCGCATGCGATCGCGCGGGCCGGGGTGGAGCCCGCGCTCGCCGAACTCGTCGACGGGCCGGTGCTGGAGGCCATCGACCCGGCGCTGCGGGAGCGGGGCGCCGCGCTGCTGCTGGTGCAGTGCGACGGGGCGGGCGCCGCCGCCGAGGCCGCGGCGATCGCCCGGCTGATCACCCCGCTCGCCACGTCGGTGGAGACCACCGAGGACCCGGCCGAGTCCGAGGCGCTCCTGGCCGCCCGCCGCCTGGCACTGCCGGCGCTGGAGAAGCTGGGCCGCCCGCTCATCGAGGACATCGCGGTGCCGCGCTCCCGGCTCGCGGAGGCGGTGCGGGAGATCCGGGCGATCTCCGCGCGCCACGACGTGCCGGTGTTCACCATCGCGCACGCGGCGGACGGCAATCTGCACCCGATCGTCGTCGTGGACCGGGCCCTTGACCGGCTCCCGGATGCCGCGTGGGAGGCGGCGGGCGAGATCTTCGCGCTCGCGCTGCGGCTCGGCGGAACACTGACCGGCGAGCACGGAGTGGGCCTGCTGAAGCGGCAGTGGGTCGCCGAGGAACTCGGCCCCGCCTCCCATGCGTTGCAGCGCAGGATCAAGGAGGTGTTCGACCCTCGGGGGATCCTCAACCCCGGAAAGGGCCTGTGGCGCCGGGGCGGGCTGCTTCAGTCAGGCGGTGTGCACCGCGTCGACCAGGTTCGCGAGCGCGTCGGCGGCCTGCGCCAGCCCGCCGTGCGGGGTGACGGGTTCGTCGAGGTAGTGGTCGCGGCGCAGTTCCAGCATGAGGGCCGTGACGCGGGGGTCCTTGCCGTAGTGCGCCAGCGGGACGTACGTGCCCGCGAAGGGTGTGTTCTCGGCTGTGTCGCCGTACGGGGCGAAGGCCTCGCGGGCCCGGGCCAGGAGCATGTCCGGGGTGTGGAACGGGTCGGTGCCGAGGCACACCGGCGGACGTGGGTCGCTGCCGTGCAGTTCGTAGGGCAGGGCGTGGCTCGGGTAGGAGTGGACGTCGATGATGACCGCCCGGCCGGTCGCGGCCAGGCGGTCGGCCACGGCCGCTGTCATGGCCTGCGCGTAGGGGTGGAAGTACGTGTCCAGCAAGGTGTGCTCGTCCGCCGGGGGTTCGGGGCGCAGCGGCTCGTGGTGTGTGGTGCGCGTGTAGACCGCGCCCATGCCCACGGCCCGCATCTCCTCGCGCTCGTCGGGGAACCGCTCGGGGTCGACGACCAGGCGCGAGCGCTCGTTGACGAACCGCCAGGGTGTGACGGACGCGGCGCGCGCGGCGCGTTCCGCGATGGCGTCGGTGTGGGCGTCGGTGATGAGGTCCAGTTCGCGGGACAGGGCCTCCCCTTGGAGCAGCAGGCCCTCGCGTACGTGCGCCGGGATCGCGCGGGAGGCGTGCGGCACGTGCAGGAGCACCGGGGAGGACGGGTCGCCGGGGTGCAGCCGGAAGGGCGGGGTGTCCATGTGTCCCACTCTCCCACCCCGTCCACTTCCTGGGACAGGTGGTTTCGAGGTGTGGGCGCGGGGTAGGGAGCCCAGCCGCTACTACTGAATGGACAGTGAGTAGCTGGAGCGCGACAGGAGTACCTCACCTTGCCCGAAAACCTGCCCGAAGCACCTTCAGAACTCGTGCGTCACCTGTGGATCCCGCTCGCCGACGGCACCCGGCTCGCCGCCCGCGTCTGGCTCCCGGAAGGCCCCGCACGCCCGGCGCCCGCGATCCTCGAGTACATCCCGTACCGCAAGAACGACGGGACCGCCGACCGCGACAACAGCCTGCACGCCCGCTTCGCCGCGTCCGGCTACGCCGCCGTCCGCGTCGACCTGCGCGGCAGCGGCGACTCCGACGGGCTGATGCTCGACGAGTACGCCCAGCAAGAGCTGGACGACGGTGTCGAGGTCATTGCCTGGCTCGCGCAGCAGGAGTGGTGCGACGGCACGGTCGGCATGATCGGCAAGTCGTGGGGCGGCTTCAACGGACTGCAGATCGCGGCCCTGCGCCCGCCCGCGCTGAAGGCGATCGTGACGGTCTGCTCGACGGACGACCGGTACGCCGACGACGTGCATTACACGGGCGGTTCGCTGATCGCCTCGGAGATGCTGCCGTGGGCGTCGACGATGCTCGCCTACAACGCGCGGCCCGCCGACCCCGCCGTGGTCGGCGACGACTGGCGCGAGCGGTGGCTGGAGCGGATGGCCGACACCCCGGTCTACGTCGAGGAGTGGCTGCGGCACCAGACCCGCGACGCCTTCTGGAAGCACGGCTCGGTGTGCGAGGACTTCGGGGCGATCGAGGCACCGGTGCTCGCGGTGGGCGGCTGGTACGACCCGTACTGCGGGGCCGTACTGCGCCTGCTGGAGGGCGTGCGCAACGCTCCCGTGCGGGCGCTCGTCGGGCCGTGGGCCCACACGTATCCGCACCAGGCGGCGCCCGGGCCCGCGATCGACTTCCACGGTGAAGTGGTGCGCTGGTTCGACCAGTTCCTGCGCGGCAAGGACACCGGGGCCCTGGCGGATCCGGCGCTGCGCGCGTGGCTGCCGGAGTGGGCGGCGCCCGGCGGCGACCGCGAGCGGCGTCCCGGCCGGTGGGTCGCCGAGCAGCAGTGGCCCTCCGAGCGCATCGAGCGGCAGGAGTTCGCGCTGGCCGGCGAGTCGGCGGGCGAGGCCGTCGGGCACGACCCGCTGCGCTTTCGCGACGCACACCTCGACAGCACGCGCGTGCTCGGTACGGCGGGCGGCAGCTGGCTCCAGTTCGGTGACGCGGCCGGGCAGTTCGGCCCGCAGGGCGGCGACGACGGGCTCGCGCACTGCTTCACCACGACGCCGCTCGACGAGCGCGCCGAGATCCTCGGGGCGCCGTCCGTGACGCTGCGGGTGAGCGCCGACCGGCCCGCCGCGCAGCTCGCGGTGCGCCTCAACGACGTTGCCCCTGACGGCAGTTCGCGGCTCGTCACCCGTGGCATGCTCAACCTCACGCACCGCGAGGGCCACGAGGAGACGCTGCCGCTGGAGCCCGGACAGGCCTACGACGTGACCGTGCCGCTGGTGGCGACCGCGCACGCCTTCGCGCCCGGCCACCGCATCCGGGTCGCGGTCTCGTCCTCGTACTGGCCGCTGGCCTGGCCGTCCCCCGAGCCGGTCACGGTCACCGTGCACCCCTCCCCCGCCGCCGCGCTGCACCTGCCGGTGAGGCCGACGACGGACGCGGACGCCGCGCTGCGCCCCTACGGCGATCCGCAGCCGGACCTGCCGGTCGAGCTGTCCACGTCCGGTGACGGCTCCTCGCGGCGCATCGAGCACGACCCGGTCTCCGGCCGCACGGTCGTCGAACTCGTCGTACGCGACGGGGAGTTCAAGGACCTCACCGACGGACTGTGGAAGCGCGGCGACGCCGTCGACCGCTTCTCGCTCACCGAGGGCGACCCGTCCTCCGCCGTCGTGGAGTGCGAGCGCACCGAGGAGGGCGGGCGCGGCGACTGGCACTGGAAGGTCGTCACGCACAGCCGGATGACCGCCGACGCCTCCGCGTTCACCGTCGTCAACACCCTCACCGCCTACGAAGGGGACACCCGCGTCTTCGATCGCACCACGGACGCAGTGATTCCCCGGCAGGGAGTCTGAGCATGCGCAGACGCACGTTCCTGACCGGCTCGCTCGGTGTCGTCGCGGCCGCCGGGGTGGCCACGGCCACCGGGTCGGCCGCCGGCACCGGGCCCGTCATCACCGTTGGCTCCAAGCAGTTCACCGAGTCGTGGGTGATGGGCGAGCTGTACGCCCAGATCCTGCGCACGCGTGGCTTCGACGTCGTCCTCAAGTCCAACGTGGGCAGCGCCGACCTCATCGACCGCGCGCTGCGCAACGGGCAGATCGACCTGTACCCCGAGTACACCGGCGTCGTCCTGCAGACGTTCGCGATGCCGAAGCACATGCCGACGACGGCGCGCGACACCTACGTCGCGGCGAAGAAGTTCGAGGCGGGGCGCGGGATCTCACTGCTGCCGCCGACGCCCTTCCAGAACCGCAACGCCGTCGCCGTGCGCACCGCCGACGCCCGCAAGCACGGCCTGAAGACCGTCGGTGACCTGAAGAAGCTGGGGAAGATCTCGTACGCCGAGTACCCCGACAACATCACGGGGCCGCTCGGCTTCGACGCCATCGTCAAGGCGTACGGGCTGCACGACATGAAGGTGCGGCCGCTCAACATCGGCCTGCAGTACCCGGCGCTGAAGAACGGGGACGTGGACGCGGCCGACGTGTTCACCACCGACCCGCAGCTGCGCCGCTACGAGTTCACCATCCTCGACGACGACCAGGCCATCTTCGGGTTCCAGAACGTCTCCCCCGTCGTGCGCACGTCCCTCGTCGAGGAGTACGGCGAGCGGCTCACCGAACCGCTGAACGCCGTCGACGAGTTGCTCACCGAGGAAGCCATGCAGGCACTGAACGAGGCCGCCGCGATGATGCGGCTGAGCCCGGCGAAGGTCGCCGACCGGTTCCTGAGAGCGAACAAGCTGATATGACCGTGACCGAGGAGCATTCCACGATGCAGACCGCCGGCGCCGCCGACGAGATAGTTTTCGACGCGGCCACCAAGATGTACGACGGCACGGACGAGGCGGCCGTCGACGCGCTGTCCCTGACGGTTCCCGCGGGCGAGATCTGCGTCCTGCTCGGCGCCTCCGGCTGCGGCAAGACGACCGCGCTGACCCTCGTCAACCGGCTCACCGAGCTGACGAGCGGGGACATCCGGATCGGCGGCAGCAGCATCCGCGAGCAGGACGTCATCGAACTGCGGCGCGGCATCGGCTATGTCATCCAACAGGCCGGTCTCTTCCCGCACTTGACGATCGAGGAGAACGTCGCGACGGTGCCGCAGGTACTCGGCTGGAAGAAGCCGAGGATCGCGGAGCGCTCGCGCGAGCTGCTCGAACTGGTCGGCCTCCCGCACAAGGAGTACGCCCACCGCTACCCCTCGCAGCTCTCCGGCGGACAGCGCCAACGCGTCGGCATCGCACGGGCGTTGGCGGCCGACCCGCCCATCATGCTGATGGACGAGCCGTTCGGCGCGCTCGACCCGGTGACGCGCGAGCACGTCCAGGACGAGTTCCTGCGACTCCAGGAGCAGGTGCAGAAGACGACGCTGTTCGTGAGCCACGACATCGACGAGGCCGTCCGCATGGGCGACCGCATCGCGATCCTCGCCAAGGGCGGCAAGCTGCTCCAGTACGACACCCCGGAGCGGATCCTGCGCGAGCCCGCCGACGACTACGTGGCCCGCTTCGTCGGCACGGACCGGGGGCTGAAGGCGCTGACACTGCGCACGCTCGGCGACCTGAAGCTGGAGCCGGCGGACGAGGCTTCCGGAGACGGCGCGTTGCATACAAGTGACACCCTGCGCACCGCGCTGTCGGCGCTGATGGCCGGCGGCGCCGAGCGGCTGTCCGTCACGGACGAGGCCGGCAAGCCGGTGGGCTCCGTCACCGTCGCGCTCATACGGGAGGCGGCGTGAGCGGCCTGCTGTCCCTGGCGGCCGGGTCCTTGGCGGCCGGCACCGACCCCGTCATCCCCGACTTCGGCACGGTCAGTTCGTGCGTGCGCGACAACGGCGTGTTCTGCGTCGACTGGTTCACCGCGAACTTCTCCAGCGTGTTCGGTCCCGCCCTCGTCCAGCACGTGCGCCTCACGCTGATCGCGGTCGGCATCGGCTTCCTCATCGCGTTCCCGCTGGCGCTGCTCGCGCACTTCCGGAAGTGGCTGGTCAGGCCGCTGGGCGGGCTGACGTCGTTCCTCTACACGATCCCGCCGATGGCGCTGTTCACGCTGCTCGTCCCGGTGTCGGGCCTGTCGGTGCTCACCGCCGAGATCGCCCTGGTCGCGTACACGCTGATGGTGCTGTTCAAGTCGACGGTCACCGGGCTCAATGAGGTGCCGGAGGACGTGCGGCGGGCCGGTGTCGGCATGGGCCTGACCCGGCGCGAGATCCTGTGGCGCATCGAGCTGCCGCTCGCGCTGCCCGGCGTGATCAGCGGGCTGCGGGTGGCGACCGTGACCACGATCAGCGTGGTCGAGATCGCCGCGTTCATCATCGACCAGGGGCTCGGCTCGCCGATCATCCAGGGCCTCCAGTCGCCGTTCAACACGCAGTTCATCGGGGCCGGTCTGCTGGCCGTGGCGCTCGCGCTCGCCGCCGACGGACTGCTCGTGCTGCTCGGCCGGGTGCTCACGCCGTGGGCCAGGACGCGGAGGACCGTCTGATGCACACCTTCCTCGCGAGTTTCTCGTTCATGGCCGACCACTTCGGGCTGCTGCTCAGCCGGACCGTCGACCATCTGCTGCTCTCCGCGGCCGGTGTCGCCGTGGCCCTGGTGATCGCGGTGCCGCTCGGTGTGTGGCTCGGGCACCGCGGCAAGGGCTCGTTCCTGACCGTGAGCATCTCCAACATCGGCCGGGCGCTGCCCTCGCTCGCGCTCATCGCGATCTTCCTGGGGCTGCTCGGCATCGGCTTCGTGAACGTCATGACGGCGCTGGTCATCATGGCGATCCCGCCGGTGCTTACGCACGCGTACCTGGGCGTGGAGCAGGTGGACGCGGACCTGGTGCGGGCCGCGCGCGGCATGGGGCTCACGCAGTGGCAGATCCTATGGCGCGTCGAACTGCCGCTCGCCCTCCCGGTGTTGTTCACCGGGATCAGGATCGCCGTCGTGTACGTGATCTCCAGCGCGACCCTGGCGGCCGTCGCCGGGGGCGGCGGGCTCGGCGACATCATCCTCAACCAGGTGTCGTACGGCCTGTCGGGTGTCATCGCGGCGGCGCTGTGGGTGGCGGTCCTGGCGCTGGTCGCCGACGGCCTGTTCGGGGCCGTCGGCAACCGGCTCGCGCCACGCGGGACGCGCGTCTAGCACAGTCGTCTAGAACAGCCGTCTAGATCCCCGCGTCGCAGCAGCCCTCGCGGCGCATGTGGCGGCCCACTTCCAGCCAGTCGTCACCGGTGGCCCTCAGTGTCCTGGAGGCCACCGGTTCGAACGAGCCGACCAGGTCGGCCTGCTGGAAGGGGACGCCGCCGCGCAGCACCGCCGTCGTACGGATCAGGTCGTCGAAGTCGGTGAACGGGTCGCCGTCGACGATCGTGAGGTCGGCGAGCTTGCCCTCCTCCAACGTGCCCAGGTCCGCGTCCGCCCCGAAGACCCGTGCGGGCATGAGCGTCGCCGTGTGCAGGGCCTGGGCCGCGGAGAACCCGCCGCGGTGCAGGGCGCGCAGCGCGAGGTGGAGGTGGAGGCCGACCGGGACGAGCGGCTGGTCGGTGCCGAGCGCGATGTGTCCACCGGCGGCGAGGACGCGCCGGTAGACCGCGATCTCCCGCTCCAGGGTGGCGAGTTGGGCGGCCGTGGGCGGGGTCGTGGCCAGTTTCTCCACGGCGGCGGTGTCCCACGGCGGCATCAGCCGCGTGACGCGCGGGTCCTCCGCGAGCGCCGGGTCGGCGCCGATCAGCGGCTGCGCCGTGAACGGGGTCGCGATGAGATGGAAGTCGCCGGTCTTCGAGTAGATCTCCTGGACGTCCTGCCCTGAGTGCCCGCTCGCCGTCGTGGCATGCCCGAACTCCAGGCGCTGCGTTGCCTGTAGATGGGTCGTCAGGTCCTGCCCGAGCTGGATTCCCGGTGTGCACAGGTGGCTGCCGCTGCGCACGCCGAGCCGCTCGTGCGCGAAGGAGGCCGCCTCCTTCATCACCCAACCCGGCGCCCGCACATAGGTCTTGACGAAGTCCCAGTCGAGCGCGGCGGCCCGGTCGAGCGAGCGGCGCAGGCCCGCGCGGGTGCGGTGGGCGCGGCCCATGCTGTAGGCGACGCGCGGCCCGTCGAGCAGTTCACCGGTGGCGAGCAGCCTCGGCCCCGCGAGCGCGCCCGCGTACACCGCCTCGCGGATGCGGGCCTGTTCGTAGGCGAAGCCGCCGAGGGAGACCGCGGTGGTGATGCCGTACGCGAGTTGGAGCGCGGTCTGGCGGCCGCCGTAGGTGGACTGCCAGGGGTGGGTGTGGGCGTCGAAGAGGCCCGGGATCACGGTCTTTCCGGAGGCGTCGATGCGCTTGGCGGCCGTCCGGCCGCCCGCGCGGTGCGGGGCGACGGCGGTGATGCGGCCGCCCTCGACGGTGAGGTCGACGTCGTCACGGACCTCGGATCCGGTGCCGTCCCAGAACCGGCCCGCGTGCACGACGGTGTCGGCGGGGCGGGGGCGGCGGTGGTCGAGCGGGACCTTGACCGTACGGGCGGTGCCCTTCGCCACGTCGAGGAGGCGGAGCCTGCCCGCGCTCAGGTAGAGGAGCTGCCGACTGTCGGCGGACCAGCTCGGGTGGTCGGCTGCCTCGTCGGTGACCTGCCGTGGGTCGCCGTCCGGGGTGCCGTCGGCCCGTACGGGCAGCAGCCACAGCGCGGACTCGACGACCACGGCCATGGTGCGGCCGTCGGGCGACCAGGCGGGCCCGGAGTCGTAGCGGTCGGCGATCGAGACATGCGGGGCGACCTGGTGGACGATCGCCTTGCCGGTCTGGGTGTCGACGACGCGGATGAGGTTGTAGCCCTCGCGGAAGCGCTGGTTGAGGCGGCTGCGGTCGCACAGCGCCACGTATCTGCCGTCGGGCGACCAGCAGGGTCTGCCGGGCAGTCCGCCACTGCCCATCGGCGCGGCGAGGACGCGTTCAGTGTCCGCGGTGAGATCGCGGAGGACGAGGTTGCCCGACATGTCGATGCACGCCAGGCGCTCCCCGTCGGGCGAGAGCGCGGGGAACACACGCCCGCCCTCGGCGAGCACCGTCTCCTTGCCGCTGCCCAGGTCGTGACGGCGTACGGAGAAGAGTCCCGCCCGGTCGTCGGCGTAGACGAGCGCCTTGCCGTCGGGGGTCCAGGTCGGGGCGAGTACGTAGCGGGTCTGCGGGGCCTGTACGACCTTGCGCGGGGCGCGGCCGCCCGAAGTGGCGCCGATCCACAGCGAGTTGAGGGCGGCGAAGGCCACCTGCTTGCCGTCGGGCGACAGGGCCGGCAGGTGCGGGGAGCGCACCGGGCGGACTCCCCCGGCCTCGAAGTCGTAGCGCTTGACGCGGTAGTGCGGGCGGTCGACGGGGAGGGTCGCGGTGAACGCGATCTGTTCGCCCTCGCTCGGGGCGGCGGGGCGCACGAGGCGGAAGCGGCCGTCGACGGTGAGCAGCAGGGTGTCCGCGCCGGTCCAGCGGGGCGGCACGGGGGCGAGGTCGCCGGGCACGTCGACCGGTTTCCCGTCGACGACGAGGGTGCAGGTGGCGGCGGGTGCGGCGGTGGTCCGCAGATACGCGAGCGGGCCCTTCGGACCCGGGGCGACGGCGGGCGTCATGACCTGAGCGCCGGAGCCGTCGGTGTGCTCGGTGGTGACGGCTCCGGTGCCGTCGGCGGCGACCGAGGCGAGGGTGGACGCCTGGAGGGTTCCGGCGTCGGTGACCACGCCTCGTACGAAGAGCACGCGTGTGCCGTCGGCGGACCAGGTGGGGTCGAAGTCCTCCCAGGCGCCGCCCTGCCCTGGGCCCTCCTGGCCGGGAGCGCCGGTGAGGCGGGTGAGGGTTCCGTCGCGTACGTCGATGGTCCAGATGCGGTACGGGGCGGCGTGTTCGGGGTCGCCGCCGCGCTCGGAGGCGAAGGCGATCCGGTGGCCGTCCGGGGACCAGGCGGGGCCGCGGTCGTCCCATGGTCCGTCGGTGAGCTGCTTCGGTGTGCCGCCGTCGGCGTCGAGGAGCCACAGGTGAAAGCCGCCGCCCTGGTAGGCGCAGACGACGAGGCGCTTGCCGTCGGGGGCGAACTGGGGGCGGGTGGGCTCGAGTTCGGGGGTGGTGAGGCGTCTCGCGGTGCCGCCCTTGCGCGGGATCGACCACAGGATGTTCTGGATCTCGGCGACGAAGCGGTCGCCGGACGGGGCGAGGGTGGCGGCTCCGTTGGTGGCGGCGGTGAAGGAGAGCGAGGCGGGGGCGGCCTCGGCGGCTGCGGCCGTCGCCGGTTCGAGGAGGGCCCCGGCGCCCGCCGCGACGGCGCCGGCCGTGGCGGTGGTGGTCTGCAGGAAGCGGCGGCGGGTGAAGGAGGTGGTGCCGGGGGTGGCGACAGGGGTGGTGGCGCGGGTGGTGTCCATGAGACTCCCATTGCACGGAGGGCATGTGGACCCACGGGACCGAGGGGGCCCGTGGGCCTTGCGGGACCGAACTGTGCGCGAGTCGGAGAGGGGACGCACAGCAACATACGTGGCACCCGCAGTGAGTCAACATGGCCGACGTCGCGAACCGGTCGAAGGACACACGGAAGCCGCCTGCCGGAGTGGGGCGCGGCGGGCGGCTTCCAGGGGCTTGGCGTTCGGATTTCCGCTACTGATCGACCGGCCCGGTGGGTCCGGTGAGCGGGAGCACCGTCCGGCACTTCACCGCGCGGGGGTGGGCGGGGTCGAGCGCGTTCAGTACGTGGGTGAGGGTGATGGGGTCGTACGGTGCCTCAAGGTGGTCGGAGTAGTCCTTGGCGCAGGTGTCCTGGAGCCGGATGTTGCGCACGGTCGCGCCGGGGCCCGCCTTGAGGAAGGCGTTGGTGTAGGGCGTGACCACCTCGTCGTACTTGGTGGCGATGACGGTGTAGTCGACGCCCGGCACGGTGTCGCCGCCGGCGTCGAGCGCCTTGTTGAAGTCCGAGCCGATCTCCTGCTCGACGAGGGCCGGGGCGGTCTTGTCGAGGAATCCGTTCATCGGCTGCAACAGGTGCAGCTGGCGGCCGAGTTCAGTGATGCCGGACAGGGTGGTGCCGTGGTTGGAGGGGGTGATGCCGACGAGCTTGTCGACCTTGCCGGCGGCGCTCGGGTCGTCCTTGAGGTACGTGCGGGGCAGCGGGCCGCCGCCCTGTGAGTGGCCGACGAGGTCGACCTCGGCCGTGCCCGTCGCGCCGCGCACTTTGTCCACGAAGGCGCCGAGTCGGGCCGCGCCGTCCTTCACGTGGGCGGTGCCCTGGATCGGCGATGTCGCCTTGTCGGCGCCGTAGTTGAAGGCGAAGACGCAGTAGCCGTTGTTCGCCAACAGGGGCGCCGCGCCACGCCAGTTGCCGTGCATGTTCTCCAGCGTGCCGTGGATCAGGACGACGGGCCTCGGATGCTCGGCGCTCGGTTTGCAGCCCCAGTCGTTCGCGCCGGGCGGCGCCTCGCCGGCCTTGAAGACTCCGGCCAGGAATCCCTTGGTGAAGTTGTACTCGACCGGCCGCTGTTCCTCGGTGGCGGTCGCATGCGGGGAGCCGAGCGAGACAAGTCCCGCGATTCCGAGGGCGCCCGCGGCGGCCGTGCAGAAAATCCTGCGTCTCATTTCCAGTACCGTCCCTTGTTCTGGAATGCCGCGTACTGAGCGGCGTCGGACGGCGTGAAGCTAGGAGACCCCAGAGGCGCCCGGCAATGCTGTGGACAAGGCAGTGGGTCGGGCGCGCAGAACGGTGCCAGGATTCCGCGCCCGGGCCGGGCGAAAGTGTCACTCAGGTGAGCGCTTCGTGCCCTTCACGGCTCCAGTGATCCGCAATACCGCTGGTGAACGACCGACTAGCGCTGGTAGTTGACTTCCCGTCAACACCTTGACCCGCGAGTAACCTCGGCCCATACTCGGCGAACGGACGGACCTGGGAGCGAAGGGATGAACGGTTCCGGCACGGCGGGAATGGCGTCTTTCGGCGGCGCGTGGACGGTATTTCCGCAGCGCCTCGGAGACGAGCTGCGCAAGGAGAACCGCACCCTGGCGGCCGAGATCATCCATGAAATCCGGCGGCAGATCCCGGAATTCTCCCGGCCACTGTCGGGGAAGTTCGGTGCATTCATTCGAAACGGCGTGGAGACCGCTCTCGCCGAATTCGTCGACCGGGTCGGGGAGGGCGGCGGCGAACTCGACGCGCGGCGCCTTCCGGTCTACCGGGCGCTGGGGCGCAGCGAGTTGGCTGAGGGGCGGAGCCTGGACGCGTTGCAGGCGGCGTACCGCTTGGGCGGCCGCGTGGCGTGGCGGCGCTACGCGCGGGTGGCGCGCCGGCTGTCCCTGGGCACGGAGGCGGTGGCGCAGCTCGCGGAGACGGCGTTCACCCATATCGACGAGATCGCGGCGGAGTCGGTCGCCGCGTACGCCCGCGCCCAGGCGGACGCGGCGGGAACCCTCGGGCGTCGCCGCCATCGCCTCCTTACGTTGCTGATCGCGTCGGAGCCGCCGTCGCCGGAGTCACTGGAGCAGGCGGCGCGGGACGCGGAGTGGGCGTTGCCGGAGTCGGTGGTGGGGGTGGCGTTGGGGCCCCGGTGGGTTGCGGGAGCCGGTCCGGGTTCGCCGACCCGCGGCGGTACGCGGCCACCCGCGCCCGGCTCGGACGCCGGACCCGATGGACCGCCCACACGCGACCTCGACGCACCACCCACACCCGGACCCAGACCCGGCACCGACACCGGCCCCGGTGAGCCGCTCACACACGACCCCTGCCGGTCACCCGCCTCCGCCCGCGACGCGGATCCCGCCCCCACCCTCCGCAAGCCGCTCCCCCGGGACGTGCTCGCCGAGCTCGACGGCCCCACCCCCTGCCTCCTCGTCCCCGACCCCGGAACCCGCCTCGCCGACCCCCGCCTGCACCGGCTGCTGCACGAGCGCTCGGGTGTCATCGGCCCCGTTGTCCCCCTCGCGCAGGCCGCCGACTCGTTGCGCTGGGCCCGGACCCTGCGCGAGCACGGGCCCGCCGGTGCCCGCAGAGACGCCGGGCGGCACCTCACGGACCTGCTGCTGCTCGCCGACCCGGCGCTCGTCCGCCTCATGGCCGCGCGCCGCCTCGCACCCCTGACGGGCCTCACCCCCAAACAGCGAAACCGCCTGGCCCACACCCTCCTCGCCCACCTGCAGACCCCGCACGGCAGCGCACCCGAACTCGCCGAGCGCCTCGATATCCACCCGCAGACCGCCCGCCAACGCCTGCACCATCTGCAACGCCTCTTCGGCCCGGCCCTGACCGACACCGACGCCCGCTTCGAACTGGAGGCGGCGCTGCGCGCGGAGGGCCCTGACACCCAGCCGTAAGGCCGTGACCTGCGAGGACACCACGCGAGTGCTCGACGCGCGGGCCTGGTCAACCCTCTCTAACCTGATCACGTGAGAACCCCGCACACGGGACGCGTCTCCCGTCTCACGCTCCGTGCCCGCCAAGGCGCCCGCACTCTGGGCGGCATCGCGGTGCGCCGGGCCTGGGCCTGGGCAGAACGCACCGGAGCCCTCACCGGTGAAGCGCCGGAGGCGAATCGCTTCGCGTACTTCGGCCCCGGCGTCCGGATCGGTTTCCCCGGCGGCTGCCGCTACGGCGAACCGTGGATCTCGCTCGGTGACGGCACCCTGGTCGGCAGCCAGGTGACACTCACCGCCGGGCTGCTCCCCGGCCTGGACCTCGGCCCTGACCTGGTGCTACGCGTCGGCAGTGGCTGTGTCGTCGGCCGGGGCACGCACATCGTGGCCCACGAGTCCATCACCGTCGGCGACCGCGTCTTCATCGCGCCGAACGTGTACATCACCGACCAGAACCACGGGTACACCGACCCCCACCACCCCATCGGCACCCAGCCGCCGCACAACCGCCCGGTGTCGATCGGCGACGGCTGCTGGATCGGCACCGGCGCCGTCATCCTGCCCGGCGCCCGGCTCGGCCGGAACGTCGCCGTCGCGGCCGGAGCCGTCGTGCGCGGCACGTTCCCCGACCACTGCCTGATCGGTGGCGTACCGGCGCGCGTCCTGCGCGGGTACGCGCCGGAACCCGCCCACCCCGCACCGTCTACGTACGAGGAGAACACCGTGCCGACCAGCGACGACCACATCATCCCCGTCATGATCGTCGGCGACTCGATCAGTCACGGCAGCAGCGGCGACTGGACCTGGCGCTACCGCCTGTGGACCCATCTGCGCGCCCACGACGTCGATCTCGACCTCGTCGGCCCGAAGAACAGCCTGGACAACATCCGCACGGCCGAGGTCGGCGATGACGACGCCACCTACGCCGACCCCGACTTCGACCGCGACCACGACGCGCAGTGGGGCCGGCCCTACGTACACGAGAAGGAGGAGATCGAGGCGAAGACGCAGGAGCACAAGCCCGAATACCTGCTCGTGCTCCTCGGTATCAACGACCTGTTCTGGTACGGCGTGGAACCCGACCAGTTCGAGGCGAACCTGCGCGAGTTCGTGTCGCGGGCGCGCGGCGGGCGCCCCGGTGTCGCCATCGCCCTCGGCACCGTACTGAACTGCCAGAAGGCCGTGGACGAGCCGGACTTCGCGGCGCGGATCGACGCGACCAACGCCCGCATCCGCACCGTGGTCGCCGACCTCGACTCCCAGGACGAGCCGCTCGTCGTCGCGGAGACCGCGGCCGAGTTCTCCGCCCCCGCGCACACCTGGGACGGCACCCACCCCAACCCGAACGGCGAGATCCGCATCGCCGCGGCCTTCGCCGACACCCTCGCGGACCGCTTCGGCATCGGCGCGCGCTATCCGCGGCCGTACCCGGATGTGGCGCCGGTGTCCCCGCAGGCGAAGGCCAGTGTCGACTGAGCGTTCGCCCCCCTCTCCTCACCAGGGAATACGCCACCCCTTGCCGCCGTTGAAGGCGATCGAGCAAGGAGGCAACAGTGGAGCAGAAGTACTACACGCACGGGACGGCCGCGGAGCGCTGGGACCGTGCCCAGATGTTCTTCGACGCGAAGGAGTACGCGAACGCCGCCCGGATCCTCGACGGCCTCGTCGAGGAGGTTCCCGAGCAGGTCGGCCCCCGCCTCCTCCTGGCCCGTTCGTACTACCACTCGGCCCAACTGCGCCGCGCCGAGGCCGAGTTGCGCACCATCGTGGAGCGCGACCCGGTGGAGCACTATGCCCGCCTGATGCTCGGCCGCACGCTGGAACGCCAGGGCCGCAACGACGAGGCGGCACCGCATCTGCGGATGGCGTCGGCACTCGCGGGCGACTTCGACTAGCCGAACCGGGCGCCACACAAGACAAGCGGGTCCTGCCTTCTGGGCAGGACCCGCTTGCCGTACACGGACGTAACATTTACTGTTACGACAGGATTGAAGGTCGAAGGTCGGCGGAGGTGAGGTCCGAGGTGAGCGCCAACAGCAGGCTGACCATCGCGGCGCACGCCCTGACCTGGATAGGGCTGTATCAGCGCCGCGGCCACGAGGTCGCCACCTCTGAGCAGATCGCGGCGAGCGTGAACACCAATCCGGTAGTGATCCGCCGCCTGCTGGGCGAGCTGCGCAAGGCAGGACTCGCCGACTCACGGCGAGGCGCCGGGGCGGGCTGGACGCTCTCACGGGACCTGGCGGCAATCACCCTGCTCGACGTCTACGACGCGGTCGAGTCGGGCCCCATCTTCGCCCTGCACCGCTCGACACCCGACCCCGAGTGCGTCGTGGGCCATGGCATCGGACCGGCGATGACCGCCGTCTACGACGGGATCGAGGCGACCCTCCGCGAGGAGTTGGCACAAACCACCCTGGAGGACGTCCTGCGGGACGTCCTCAAAGCCGCCTGACCCGACCCTCCCTCCGACCACACCGGTGGCACTCTTCTTCACCCTCCAACGTAACCAACATTATTACTTCACGGATTCGGAGAACTTTCATGGGACAGCTGGACAACAAGACCGCCCTGGTGACCGGCGCCTCCACCGGCATCGGTCTGGCCATCGCGCGCCGGTTCGCCGCCGAGGGAGCGACGGTCTACCTGACCGGTCGCCGCAAGGCAGAACTCGACGCCGCTGTCGCGCAGGTCGGCAGCCGCGGGATCGGCATCCAGAGCGACGTGTCGCAACTCGACGACCTCGAGCGGCTCTTCGCCGAGATCACCGAGCGCAGCAGCCGCCTCGACGTCGTCGTGGCCAACGCGGGCGTCGGTGAATACAGCCCGCTCGGCACGATCACCGAGGAGGAGTACGAACGGACCACCTCCATCAACTTCAAGGGCACCGTCTTCACCGTCCAGAAGGCCCTGCCCCTGCTGTCGGCCGGCGCCTCGGTGACCCTGCTCTCCTCCAGCTCGGCCCTGCGCGCCGCTCCGGGCCTGGGCGTCTACGCCGCCACCAAGGCGGCGATCCGCAGTCTCGCCCGCACCTGGGCCGCCGAACTCGCCGACCGCGGGATCCGGGTCAACACCCTCACTCCCGGCGACGTCGAGACCCCCGGCGGTGACGAGCTGCGGGCCGCATTCCCGCAGGCCGATCGGTCCGCAGCGGCCGAGCCCGCCGCACCGACCCCCCTCGGCCGCGTCGGCCGTCCCGACGAAGTCGCCGCCACCGCCCTCTACCTGGCCACGGACCAGAGCTCCTTCACCACCGGCGCGGAACTGCTCGTCGACGGCGGCGTCACCCAGCTCTAGGGCTGGCCTGTCGTCTAACTGGTAGCCAGAACGCGATCGAGCGCGGCCCTACCCGCAGGCCCCCAGGTCGGCTTGCCTCCGGGAAGGCCCCGATCGCCGTTCTGGCCCATCAGGATGAGGAAGAGACTCTTCAGGGCAGCCAGCCCCCGGGCACGCCGGACCGTCGCCTCGTCCGCATGCCCATACGCCTCGAAGAAACGTGACCCCGCGCCCACGGGAAGGAGCAGCCACGCTGCAGCGAGGTCCCACGCCGGATCACCGGCGAACAAGGCGTCGAAATCGACCACCCCCGAGAGCGTCCCGTCCGCGACGACGACATTCGCGGGATGGAGGTCACCGTGCAGCCATACCGGCGGCCCCTGCCACTCGGCGGCCGCAACGGCATCGCCCCAGACGTCCCGGACCGCCCGGACGTCAGCGGCCAAGCCGCCGGGGGCGATCGCCCGCAAGAAATCTTCAAAGCCGTCCGTGCACTTCTTGGGGTGAGCGCCGCGGTCCGCACTGTCCGGCGCCTCAGCAGGGGCCTCCACATGGAGCGCCCTGAGGAATCCCGCCAGAGCGTCGGCCGCGTGGTCGCCGCGACTGATCGAGGTGGAGTCGAGCGGCTCGCCACGAACCCACGTCATCACGCTCCAGGGCCTCGGAAAGCGCGCGGACGGTTCACCGATCCGCACAGGAGTCGGAACCGGGAGCGGGAGACGTGGAGCCAGAACAGGCAGCCACCGGCACTCCTTGCGCAGGAGCTCCGGGACACCTTCCATACGCGGCATGCGCACGGCCAACTCATCCCCAAGACGCCACATCTGGTTTCCCCAGCCGCCCGGCACCTCGCGGAGGGGCAGCCCCGCGAGGTCCGGATGCTGGTCCGCAAGAAGGGCGTGCACCAGTTCTGCGTTGATCTCGATCTCGGCTCCGGTCATGGGAAGCCACAGTAGGTGAGCCAGGACCTGTGACTCGGCTAGCCTTGCTGGACGATGAACCGCACAGATCAGCCCGCACCGGCCCCTCGCCTGACCACTCCCTGGGGAGACGTCGACCTCACCCGCTTCCCGGAGAACCCCCGCGACCAGCTGCGCGCGTGGGACGCCGCGGACACGTACCTGCTGCGGCACCTCGCCGAGACGGGCACGGACCTGACCGGCACGGTGACCGTGGTGGGCGACCGCTGGGGCGCCCTGGCCACGGCGCTCACGGGGATCCCCGGCTGCACGCCGACCCTGATCTCGGACTCGTACCTCGGCCAGCAGGCGACGTACGCGAACCTGGCCCGGAACGGGCACACGGACGCGGCCCGCCTCCTCACCACGCAGGACGCCCCGCCCACGCGCATCGACGTCCTCCTCGTCCACGTCCCGAAGAGCCTCGCTCTCCTTGAGGACCAACTGCACCGGCTGCGCCCCGCCCTGCACGCCGACACGGTGGTGATCGGCACCGGCATGGTCAAGGAGATCCACACCTCGACGCTGAACCTGTTCGAGCGGATCATCGGCCCGACGCGTACGTCGCTGGCGGAGAAGAAGGCCCGTCTGATCTTCACTGAGCCGGACCCGGCGCTCGCCGCCCCGGCCCCGAACCCGTGGCCGCTCACCTACCAACTCCCGTCGGACATCGGCCCGTTGTCGGCCCGCCCGGTCGTCAACCACGCGGGCGTGTTCTGTGCGGAGCACCTCGACATCGGCACCCGTTTCCTCCTCCAGCACCTCCCGCAGGGAACGGACGCCCGCACCATCGTGGACCTGGGCTGCGGAAACGGAGTCGTCGGCACGAGCGCCGCACTCACCCACCCGCACGCGGACGTCCTCTTCACGGACGAGTCGCACCAGGCGGTGGCCTCGGCGGAGGCCACGTACGCCGAGAACGTCGGCGACCGCCCCGGCAAGGCCGACTTCCGCGTCGGCGACGGTCTCGCCGACACACCTCCCGCCGGCGTGGACCTGATCCTGAGCAACCCCCCGTTCCACAGCCACCAGTCCACGACGGACGCGACGGCGTACCGCATGTTCACCCAGGCCCGCGCGGCGCTCCGCCCCGGCGGCGAGCTGTGGGTGGTGGGCAACCGCCACCTCGGCTACCACCTGAAGCTGCGCCGCCTGTTCGGCAACAGCCAACTGGTCGCCGGCAACGCGAAGTTCGTGATCCTGAAGGCGGTCAAGCGAGAGCCTCGCGGCCGACGCGGCTGAGGACGTTCAGGCGTTCAGACGTTCAGACGTGCCGGATGACGTGGTGGATCGCTGCCGCGACGTCGGCGGCGATGTGGGTGGGCCGGTAGGCGGCCGTGGCCCAGGTCCGCCCGTCCGAGACCCACACGCTCCGCAGCCCGAGCGCGTGGGCACCCGCGACGTCGGCATGGGGCGAGTCACCGACGACCCACGCCCCCTCCAGGGGAACGCCGACGGCAGCGGCGGCCGCCCGAAAGATCTCCGGATCCGGCTTCTTGTGGCCTACTCCCTCGGAGACGGCCCACCCCTGAACGAGCCGGTCGAGCCCGCTGGTTCGGATCTTCGCCCCCTGCTGGGCGGTACGGCCGTTGGTGACGACGGCACAAGTCCAGCCGCCCGCCCGCGCCCTGCCCAGCGCCGCACGGGTGGCCTCCGTCAGGACGACGCGATCGGCGCCGCCCTCGTCGAGCAGCGCGCGGACGGCCTCGGCGGGCACCACATCGCCGTATCGATCGGCCATCGCCGCGGCGACTTCCGCACGCGCCGCGTAACCACCGGCATCGAGGTCCATCACCCCATCGACATCGGTGGCAGCCAAGCCGTGCTCGGCAAGGAAGTCGACCACGGCGGAACGGAAGGCGGCATCGCGGTCGACCCGTGGAGTGATCGCAGGTCCAGCAGTAGGAGCGGCATGGCCCGAAGTAGAACACGCACCGAAAAACCGAGTGCCGGCACCGGCGGGACCACACCACAATGCACTCCCGTGACCGAACCCGAACCCGAATCCGAACCTGAACCTGAACCGCACCCGCTCCTGGCGTACTTCTCACGCGCGTCCGACGGCCGCTTCCCGCCCTGCGACGGCGGCGTGACGGTACTGCCACCACTGCCCGGCGGCCTGGAATGTTCCATCGCCTTCACCGGACACGCGGTCATCGCCACCGCCCTGCCCACCGCCGACGTCCAAGCCCACTCCCCCGACGGCTTCGGCGCCTCCCTGGCCCCCGACTTCCTTCGCCGCCTCGCCGGACCCGCCGGATGGATCGGCTGCACCGACGCGACCCTCACCGCACGCGGCACCGGAGGCACCCCGCGCCTGGCGGACCTGACACACGAGACGACCGACCACCCACGGGTACGCCACGCCCGCGAACTACGGGCAAATGTCGAGGTCTACGGCGACGAGCGCGGACTGGTCACCCTCGCCGACGGCCTCGCCGGGCGACGCGAGCTGAGCATCGAGCTCCACGCACCCAACGGCGGCAGCCAGGGACACGGCCGCGGGCTCCTCGCCGATGCCCTCTCCCTGGTCCACGAGGGCGAAGCGGTCTTCGCCGCGGTGTCCCCCGGCAACGCGCGCTCCCTGCGCGCCTTCCTGGCTTGCGGCTTCACCCCGCTCGGAAGCGAAGTGATCCTCCGCCCGGACCGCCCCACCCACTGAGAACAAGGAGCGCCCGCCGGCGGGCCTCGCCGGGAATCGCCGATGCTCAGGCCCCTTCGTCGGACTCGATGCGCGGCATCCACCTGCCGCGCAGCCCCGGCAGCGGGTTGCACGTCGCACAGGCGGCCACCTGCCGCTGTCCCAGCTCCGACAGCAGCTCTTCCGGCAGATGGAAGTCGACGGGCGGCGGCTGGTTGCGGCAGCCGCCGCGGTGCAGCCGGTCGGGCTCGTCCTCGGTGCGGGCCGGCTCGATGGTGAAGCGCCTTTCCCGGTACGAGGCCTCCTTCATCCGCTCCCGTTCGGCGGTCTCCTTCTCCAGCTTGGCGATCTCCTTCTCGGTCTGGTGGAGCTGGTAGATCAGCCACGCCTTGACGGTCTGGTGCTTCGCGAGGCGCTCCGCCGGACTTTGATCGTGCATACGTTCGATTCTACGATTCCATGCCTGCGTCGCACACACACGAGCCAGGGAGCCGATTGCCCTGTGGCAGGATCCGGACCCGAGATGTTCGATCCGAGGCGGGAGCGGTGACGGTGGCGATGCGGGCGGTTCCGTTGGTGGGCGGGCCGGTGGAATTCCGGGGGGCGCTGGATCTGGAGATCACGCAGGCGGGAGTGATGCCGCGCCGGTTGCCCGCTTGGACCACGGAGCAGTACCAGGACCCATCGGTCTACGGGACGACCGTGATGCCTTCGGGGGTGCGGCTGGTGTTCCGCACCGAAGCGTGTGCGTTGGAGTTCGACGTGCTCACCTCCACAGGGCAGCTCGACACCGACCCCGAGCCCCGCCCGACCGGGAGGCTGGAGCTGGTGGTGGACGGCGCCCCGGCCGTGCGTCGGCAGGCACCGGTGGGCAACGTGCTGCGGATGGCGGGCCCCGGGGCCGTACAGCGACTGATCCCGGGCGAGCCGGGGACCGTACGGTTCTCCGGGCTACCTGCCGGCATGAAGAATGTCGAGCTGTGGTTGCCGCAGCAGACACCCACGGAACTGGTGGCACTGCGCGCGGACGGTGAGGTGCTGGCGCCGCTGCCGGACGGGCGGCGCCGGTGGGTGCACCACGGCAGTTCCATCAGCCACTGCCTCGAGGCCGACGGCCCGACCGGCACCTGGCCGGTGGTGGCGGCCGCACTCGGAGGAGTGGAGGTGATCAACCTCAGCCAGGCGGGCAACGCGGTGCTCGACCCGTACGTCGCCCGGACGATCCGCGATATGCCCGCCGACCTGATCAGCCTCAAGGCAGGCATCAACATCGTGAGCCTGACCGCCTTCCGACTGCGGACGTTCGGCCCGGCGGTACACGGATTCCTCGACACCATCCGGGACGGGCACCCGGACACCCCGCTCCTGCTGATGTCCCCGGTGAGCTGTCCCGCTCTCGAGGACTCCCCCGGCCCGACCACGCCGGGACCGGACGGCAAGATCACAGCCCTGGGCGACCCGGGGGACGTGGCCGCCGGGGCGTTGTCACTGACAGTGGTCCGCGCCGAGCTGTCCCGGATCGTGGCGGCCCGCCAGTCCCACGATCCCCACCTCCACTATCTCGACGGCCGCGAGCTGCTCGGGCCAGCCGAGGCGTCCGACCTGCCCGACGGCCTCCACCCCACAGCCGCCGCCTACCGCCGAATGGGCAAGCACTTCGCCGCCTACGCCTTCGCAACCGACGGCCCCTTCGGCTGACCGCGACTGCGCCACTCGGCCTCACTGCCTGTCGGACCGCAGCGGTAGGTTGCACCGATGACCGAATCCCTGCCGCCTGGCGGTGTCGCCCTCAGCGCGGACGAGCTGGAGGCCCGATGGGCGGATGCCTGGCGACCGGAACACGTCGCGGAACGGTTGGCCGGGGTGAGGACACCGTGGTGCATCGCAGCGGGCTGGGCACTGGATCTTTTCCTCGGTGGGCAGTCACGGCCGCACGGCGATCTGGAGATCGCGGTGCCTGCTGCGGGGTTCTCGGAGATTCGGGACCGCTTCCCCGAGTACGTGTTTGACGCGGTGGGTTCGGGCCGGGTCTGGGCGGGAGCACGGGCCAAGGCGCTGGCAGCGACACATCAGACCTGGCTACGGGATCCCGCGAGCGACCAGTTCCTGTTCGACGTCTTCCGTGAGCCCCACGAAGGCCTGACATGGATCTACCGGCGCGACGACAGTCTGCGGCTGCCGTACGACGCGATCATCGCGCGGACGGCGGACGGAATCCCGTACCTGGTACCCGAGTTGGTGCTGCTGTTCAAAGCCAAGGCGCCGCGCCCCAAGGACCAGGCGGACTTCGACGCGGCACTGCCGCTGCTGGGGCAGGCACGGAGGGACGCCCTGAGTGGCTTGCTGGGGCGTGTACACCCTGGGCACCCGTGGCTGACGGCGCTGACCGTCAGGCCGTCTCGGTCTCCGTACCCAGGCCGGCCCTCCCGAGAGGCGTACCGAGGGGAACTGTGAGTGCCTAGGTGGTGACGGAATGCGAATCCGTCACCTCTCGTCTCACTCAAGGAGTCTTCATGAAGCCCATGATCAAGCTGGGTCTCACGGCAGCTGCGGCCGGTGTCGCCGTCCTCGGAACCGCCGGCATGGCCGCCGCGGACACCGACCCGTTTGGCGTGGCACAGAATTCGCCCGGCGTGGTCTCCGGCAACGTGGTCCAGATCCCGGTGCACGTCCCCGTCGGCGTCTGTGGCAACAGCGTCAATGTCGCCGCCCTGCTCAACCCGGCCCTCGGCAACTACTGCGTCAACAAGTGACGCAGCGAAGCCCCCTCCGCCGCAAGGTCGGAGGGGGCTTCGGCATGCCTGCCCACTTGTAGGAATGATTCCCTCCGGGCCACGATGCCCGCATGAAGGGTGATCTTTTCGCGAGTGAGTACATGGTGCAGCCCGCCGCCGCGCCCGGCATGACCGTGCAGAACGCCAAGTCGATCCGGTACGTGATCGACGGCGAGATGATGGCTCGGCAGGGGGCGATGGTCGCGTACCGCGGGGACCTGAAGTTCGAGCGGAAGGGTCAGGGCGTCGGCGGCATGCTGAAACGGGCCGTCACCGGGGAGGGGCTTCCCGTGATGAAGGTGCGGGGGCAGGGCGAGGCCTGGTTCGCGCAGGAGGCGCAGAACGTGTTCGTCGTGGATCTCGAACCCGGCGACGTCTTCACCGTCAACGGCCGCAACGTACTGTGCTTCGACGCCACACTGTCGTACGAGATCAAGACGGTGAAGGGCGCCGGGATGACCGGCGGCGGACTGTTCAACAGCGTGTTCACCGGGCAGGGCCGGCTCGGGCTGGTCTGCGAGGGCAATCCGCTCGTCTTCCCCGTCTCGCCGCAGCAGCCGGTGTACGTGGACACGGACGCGGTCGTCGGGTGGAGCGCCAACCTGCGTACCTCACTGCACCGTTCGCAGTCGTTGGGCTCGATGATCCGCGGTGGATCCGGGGAAGCCGTGCAACTGATGCTCGAAGGCGAGGGGTTCGTGGTCGTGCGGCCCAGCGAGGCGACCCCGCAGAAGCCGCAGCAGCACTGAGCCGCGACGGCCTAGGGCCTGTCGTCAAACTCCCGTCTGCGCCGCGGCGTCTGGCACGCGCGCTCGCGGCGTTGCCGAAAAGTC